>CAYNWK010000035.1:1382-9822 GCA_964400875.1 uncultured Anaerolineaceae bacterium
CTTGTATGCTTTTTAGTTATTATGGTTGGGAGCGTTCCCTCGGGATCGATTTCCGCATCCCCTAACGCCGAATTGCTGGCACAAGAAGCGGCAGATACTTCTCTGGCGATATCCTCGTTCAACGTTCAGTTTCTGGGCCAATCGACCAGACGAGATAATTTCGCCCTCGCCATGATTCTGAGAGATTTCGATATCGTCGTCTTGCAAGAGCTCATTGCGCCGCCAATCGAAGGGACTTTTCCCGATAACACTCAATTTAAACCGGATCCGGAGGCGGTGCAGTTTTTTATCGCCATGTCCGCCCTGGGGTTCGAGTACGAACTCTCCCCTGAGGACACTGGCACCGGATCAGCCAACCATAACAACGGCACCGCGACCGAATGGTGGGCGGTGTTTTATAAACCCGATAGCGTTGGGGTAGCTGACGGGCTGCCGACGGAGTTCCTGGCGGAGGATCGCACGGATCATGAAAATTATGAACGTGTACCGTATGCCTTCGCATTCCGCACACCCGATAGCAACTTGGATTTCGTTCTCATTTCGGTACACCTCATGCCCGGCAGCGGTGGAAAGGAGCGACGCAAGGGTGAATTGGCATCGATCGCGGATTGGGTGGACGAACACGACGATGAAGAAAGGGATTACATTATTCTTGGCGACATGAATATCGAGGATTGTGAAGAGCTCCAAGACGCCACGCCTCCTGGCTACCGATCCTTGAACGATGAGTGTGAGGCGACGAACACCAATGTGAACGGTCCAAAGCCGTACGATCATGTGATGTACAGGTCCACGTTCACAAGAGAGATCGACACGAAATTTGACTTTCGAGTTTACAATCTGATCGAGGCGATGAGGCCATTTTGGAGAGGGACCGACCCTTATCCGGGTGGTTCCGTCAATCCAATCGGCCTGCCTCTATACGATCACAATACATTCCGGGCATTTTATTCGGACCATAATCCGGTGGTGTTCAAGATGACAGTCCCGGCGGTGGACGATGATTGACTTCTCGGCTTTCAGGACCGTCCAAAACTCCCACATCTGGCCTTACCACAGCAACTCCAAGGAACCCGCGGGCATGGGATCAAACATCCGTCTTCATAAACTATAATATCCTATCCGCTCGCTTCAACGAAGAAACACGCATCCATGCAAAGCCCTGCCGCCCGCCTGTTCAGCCTGCTCCAGGTTCGTCCTGCCGAGTCGAACCTGGTCGGTCTGCTTGCCGGTTTGACTTTCCTTACCGCCGCAGGGGGCGCGGTCGGCTCTCCCGGCATCGAAGCCCTGTTCTACTCCCGCTTCGGGGTGCAGTTCCTGCCTTACATGTACATTGCCTTGGGGGCTCTCACCCTGGTCACCTCTCTGCTGCTCACCACCGCCATAGGACGCTTCGACCGCAGCCGCCTGTATACGGCGCTGCCTCTGGCCCTGGCCGTTCTCCTGATCCTGAAACGCTTCGTGATCGACCTGGACATCAGCTGGACTTACCCGCTGATGTGGTTGAGCATGAACGTGATCTGGGTGCTGCAGGGTTTCTTTGTGTGGGGGCTGGCCGGCCTGGCCTGCGACACCCGCCAAGCCAAGCGCCTCTTCCCGCTGTTCGGCGCCGGAGGCATCCTCGGTCTCAGTTTGGGTGGGTTACTCACCCAACCGCTGGTCGGCATGATCGGGGCCGAGAACTTACTGCTGGTCTGGGCAGCGGCCCTGGTCGCCAGTTTTTCCCTTTCCCGGGCGCTGGTCGCACGCCGCGCTGCCGGAGAACGCGGGCGATCTCGCCGGATGGGCCAGAGGCGTCGCCAGCCCGGCTTGTTGGAGGGGCTGCTGGGGGGCTGGCGTTTCGTGCGCAGCTCGGAGCTGATGCGCTGGATGACTGGAGCGGCGGTGCTTTTCGCCGTATTGTGGTTCTCCCTGGTTTTCCCTTTCGCTAAAGCGGTCACCGTCCAGTTTCCGGCCGAGGCCGACCTGGCCGGTTTCCTCGGCTTGTTCGCCGGCCTGAGTTCCGCCGCGGCCATGGCGATCTCCTTGCTGGCCGCCAACCGGCTGTACGCCCGTTTGGGCTTCATGGCGACCATCCTGGCTTACCCGCTGCTGTACCTGCTGGGCTTTACAACCCTGGCTTTGGCTGCCTCCTTCCCCGTGCTGGTCGCCTTCCGTTTCGCGCAGGTGGCCTGGTCCGAAGGGGTCAGTGAAGGCGCCAACCAGGCCATGTTCAACCTGGTTCCACCCGAGCAGCGCGAGCAAACCCGCACCTTCGTGCGCGGCGTAGCCAACCAGGTGGGCACCTCGCTGGCCGGCGGCGTGCTGCTGATCGGCGAGCTCGGCATGGGCAGCCGGGCCATCTTCCTGATCGGGTCGGCCGCCGCGCTGGCTACAACGTACTTCGTGCTGCGCGCCAGCCGCGCTTATGGAGGCGCCGTGACCGAGGCGCTGCGCGCCGGCCTGCCGCATCTGTTCTTCAGCGAGGAGCAGCCTTTTGGCGGTTTCCGACAGGACGCCGCGGCTGTGCAGGCGGTCATCGACGGGATCACCAGCCCTGAGCCGTCTGTACGCCGGGTATCGGCTGAGATCCTGGCCAACCTTGGCCTGCCTCAAGCCGCTGAAGCCGCGGTCGCCGCCCTGGACGATGAGGATCCCGCAGTGCGGGCAGCCCTGCTGCGCGCCCTGGCGCGCGCCGGCGCATCCGGCGCTCTGCTGGAGGTCCTGCCCCATCTGCACGACCCCGCGCCCGAGGTGCGCCGCCAGGCCGTTGAGGCCGTGCGCCAGCTTTCTGGCTACCCGTCCGGCGCGGCCCGCCAGATTCGCCCATTATTGGACGACTCCGACCCAATGGTGCGCTCGCGGGCTGCCCTGACGCTGCTCTGCGCTGGGGACAATCCCGTGGCCCGCAGAGTGTTGGAAATGATGGCCCGCAGCGACGAGTCTCCCAATCGCCTGGCCGCGCTGGAAGCGCTGGCCGAGTGGGGCGACCCGAGCGCCTTCGACCTGGTCGCCGCCCGCCTGGACGATCCGAACCCGGCTGTGCGCCAGCGCGCCGTGGACGCCATCGGCCAGATCGACGCTGAACGCTGCCTGATGCCTCTGGCGGCAGCCCTGGGCGACGAGGACGACAAGGTCCGCCAGGCCCTTGCGAGGGTCCTGGGTAAGATCGGAGCCCCTGCCCTGGAAGCCACTCTTCTCGCGCTCGAAGACCCGGAGAGGCAGGACGGCGCGCTGTTCGCCCTGGAGCAGCTCCCCGCCCGCCGTGAAGCGGAACGCGTGCGCAGCTACGCCCACGCCCGGGCGGAGCGGGCCATGCGTTATTATCGTTTCTGGCGCGCTATGCAGCCAGCTGACGGCGAACGCCTTGCGCTTCTGGCCGATTCCCTTCACGCCAGAGCGTTCAAGGGCGCGCAACGCGCTCTGCAGGCGATCAGCCTGTTGGGCGATACGCAGGCCATGTCGCTGGCCATCGAAGTGTTGGAGGGCGGCAATCCACGCCAGCGCGCCAACGCTTTGGAGACCCTGGAAACTCTGGGCGACCGCGAAACAGTCCGGTTTTTGCTGCCCTTGTGGGAGCCGGAGGTAGAAACGGCTGATCTCCCCGGCGATAGCTGGATAATTCGTTTGCTCGAAGATGAAGACCCCTGGCTGCGCGCCTGCACGGCGCTCGCCGCAGCCGAGAACCCGCAGCCTGATGTGCGCGCTCGCCTGGAACAGCTCGCCGAGCACGACCCGGAAGGGCTGGTGCGCGGCATCGCCCGCTCGATATTAAATGGAGGCGCTTCCATGGAAGACACCTTGCCGACCGTTTCAATTATGGAACGGATTCTCTTTTTACGCCGAGTGCCGTTGTTTGCCGGCCTGCCCCCCGCCGACCTGGAGCAGATCGCCGAGGTGGCCGGCGAGCTCACCTTCGCTGAAGGCGACCACCTGGTCGTCCAGGGCGAGCTCGGCGAGGAGATGTACATCCTGGTCTCTGGAGAGGTGCGCGTCGTGGTGGAAGACTATGATTCGGGCGAGCCGATCGAGCTCGTCCGCCGCGGCCCGGGGGAATACGTCGGCGAGATGGCGGTGATCAGCGAGGAACCGCGCATGGCTTCGCTGATCGCGGCCGAAGGTGTGCGGGCCCTGTACATCGACAAATCCCAGTTTCGCGAACTGCTGCGCCGGCGCCCCCAAACCAGCCTGGCGGTCATCGAGGTGCTCTGCGAGCGCCTGCGCGAGACGGTGCACCATGGCGATCCGGCTATGGCGCATTGAGCGTGCCTGCTCTACTAAGGTATCCGGATGGGAAGTATGTTCCACAGTCACAGCATTCGGTGTTATCCTTAAGCGCGGGGCTTAAAGAGTTGTGAACAGACCATTGTCTATACGGATCAAAAATTCATGAGCTTAGAAGATTTCAAAAATAAATCCGCTGCCATGTACCAGGCTATCCAATCCGGGAGCCTGAACACCAAGGGCTGCGCCCACCTCGCACAAGTGGAGGAAGTCACCCCCAGCTCGGCGGGCTGCGAAGAGTGCCTCAAGATCGGCGACACCTGGGTGCATTTGCGCATGTGCCTGATCTGCGGCAAAGTCGGCTGCTGCGACAACTCCAAAAACAAACACGCTACCAAACACTTCCACGATTCCGGTCACGCCTTGATCATGTCCATGGAATCTTGGGAGGATTGGATCTGGTGCTACCTGGACGAGAAGTTAATCCGGCCCAGGAGGTAGCCCAATCACTTAACCATGTCACCGTCCGACCAGCAGCGCTTTATCCCCGAAGAAATGGCCGCCAAACTCAAAGCGGCCCGCGCCAGCCGCGCCATGCAGGGCGAGCGGCGGGTGGTGACGATACTCTTCTGCGATGTGACCGGCTCCACCGCCATGGCCGAACAGCTCGACCCCGAAGATTGGGCCGAGATCATGGATGACGCCTTCGATTACCTGATCGCGCCCATCTACCGTTATGAAGGCACCCTGGCGCGCCTGATGGGCGACGCCATCCTGGCGTTTTTCGGCGCCCCGCTGGCTCACGAAGATGACCCGGAGCGCGCCGTCCGGGCCGGCCTGGACATCATCGACGGGGTGCAACCCTTCCGCGAGCAGGTTCAACGCCGCTACGGCCTGGATTTCAACGTGCGTATCGGCATCAACACCGGCACAGTGGTCGTCGGCGAGATCGGCTCGGACCTGGCGGTCGAGTACACTGCCATGGGCGACGCCGTCAACCTGGCGGCGCGCATGGAGCAGACCGCCCGTCCGGGGACCGTGCAGGTTTCCGAGAACACACACCGCTTCGTAGCGCCGCTCTTCGAGTTCGAGTCTTTGGGTGAGGTCGCCGTCAAAGGCAAGGCTGCGCCAGTGCAGTCTTACTGCGTGCTCCACCCCAAAGAACAGCCCGGTCGCCTGCGCGGCATCGCCGGATTGAGCTCTCCGGTCATTGGTCGTGAGGGTGAGCTCGAACAGCTCGAACAGTGCCTCACCGAGCTTCGCCAGGGTCGCGGCGGCATCGCCCTCCTGCTGGGTGAGGCTGGCCTGGGCAAGAGCCGCCTGATCGAAGAGCTGCGCTCCCGCTGGGAAGCTGCTGAGCCCCGTGGCACCTGGACTGTGCTGGAGGGGATCTCTTACGAAACCAAGCGCCCTTACGGCCCCTTCGTGCGCCACCAGCGCCGCTTTTTCGGCGTCGAGGAAGGGGACAGCCGGGAACGCATCTCCGAAAAGATCGCCACCCACCTCGGCGCTCTGGTTGAGGGCGAGGAGTTCGAGATCGCCGGCACCGTTGCTCTGCTGCGCGCGGCTGCCCGCGGAGGGGAAGGCGCCGGCTTGGAGGGCGAAGCCCTCAAAACCCAGCTGTTCGCAGCCCAGCTGGATTCCTGGAATAAAGTAGCCCAAAGCGCCCCGCTGGTGATTGTTTTCGACGATTTGCACTGGGCGGACCCGGCTTCGGTCGAGCTGCTCCTGCACCTGTTCCAGCTGTGCGAGCGCGCGCCGATCTTGTTCCTGTGCGCCATGCGCCCCTACCGCCAATCTCCCGGCTGGCAGGTCAAGCTGGTCGCCGATACCGATTATCCCCACCGCTACCGCCAGGTCGAACTGCCGCCCCTGTCGGGCGAGGCCAGCGATTCGCTGGTCGAAAACCTGCTCGTGGTGGCCGATCTGCCCAAGGGGATGCGCGCCGCTATCCTGGAAAAGACCGAGGGCAACCCTTTCTTCATCGAGGAAGTCATCCGCACGCTGATCGATCGCGGCGCTATCGAGCGGGATGAATCAGGCTTGCGCTGGCGGGCAGCCGAGAGACCGGCCTCCTTTCCCATCCCCGACAACCTGCAAGCCTTGCTCACCGCCCGCATCGATGTGCTGGAAGAGCAGCCTCGCCGCACATTGCAGGTGGCTTCCGTCATCGGCCGGGACTTCTACTACCGTGTCCTCGAGCACCTTTCCGGCGCGCAGAATGGGTTGGTTGAAAAACTAAATACCTTGCAGCGCGCCGGGCTGATCGTCGAGACGGCCCGCCAGCCGGAACTCGAGTACGCCTTCCGCCACGAGCTCACCCGCGAGGCGGCTTACCGATCGATCCTGCGCCGCGATCGCCGCCGCTACCATCTCCAGGTTGCTGAGACCATTGAAGAGTTCTTTGCCGATCGACTCGAAGAGCAGGCCCACCGGCTGGCGTATCATTTCCAGGAGGCCCGAGAGCTGCCCCGAGCATATAAGTACGCCGTCATGGCCGGCGACGAGGCCGCCCGCCTGTACGCCAATACCGAGGCGATCGATCATTACCACATGGCGCTTGAAATAGCGGAACAAATCGAGGTTGAAGACCAGCAGCTGCTGCATGTTTACACCCGCCTGGGTCGAACCCTCGAGCTGAGCGGGATGTATGCGGAAGCTTTAGAGACCTATCAGGAGTTGGAATCCGTAGGCGTCGAACAAGCGAAACCTGCGCTGGAATTGGCTGCTCTCCTCCCTCAGGCCACGATCCGCGCCACGCCAAACCCATACCACGACGCCGATCTCAGCAGGGCGCTGTCCATACGCTCCCGTTCCCTGGCGAAACAGCTCGACGATCCTGCCGCCGAAGCCAGGGCCTTGTGGAATTTGATGAACGTCAATTATTTCGAATTCCAGGATCTTGAGCTCGTGCAGGGTTTTGGTGAAGAAGCGCTGGATATCGCCCGCCGGAACAATCTAAAAGAAGAGCTCGGTTATATCCTTCACGATCTCGGCCGCGCCTATCTTGAGGGTGGCAAGCTGGAGCAGGCTCGCGAGGCCATCGACCAATCGCAAGCGATCTGGCGTGAGTTGAACAATTTACCCATGCTGGCGGACAGTTATGGAAACCTGGCCGAAAGGTTGTACCTGGCTGCGGAGTTCGACCGGGCGCTGGAAGCCGCCCAGGAGGGACTGCGTATCACCCGTTCCATAGGCAACCTGTGGGGGCAATCTTACAGCACCCTTCAGCTGTGCGCGATTCGCGCGGAGTATGGCCAATGGGAGGTTTTCTTCGAGGAAGCCGACCGCTGCATCGAACTGGCCCGGGAGGCCAAGTTTACGTACCCCCTTTTGGTCATCCCGCTGGTGAAGGGTTGGATTTATCTTTTGTTGGGAGATCTCTCGGCTGGTGAGGCCAATTATCAGGCGGCCTTGGAAGTCTTGGGCGACATCGACAGTAATTTTAAGCAGGCCTTTGGCGTGCACCTGCCGATCTTTGAGGCTTACCTGGCTTATTTGAAAGAGGATATGGTGCGCACCGATCGCATTTTGGAGGGGATTGATGACCAACAGCTGCTTGAGCGCACCGTTTCGATGTTCCCGATTATGCTGTCGTTGCTAGGAGAGATAGCCTTGGCCAGGGGCCAGCTGGAACGGGCTAGGAATTTCGCCAAGAGGACCTTGAAGTTGCTGCAGCGTTCGCAGATTGGCTTGTTCTTGCCCGATCTGCTCGCCTTGCGCGGGCGAGTGCACCTTGCCGAAGGCGAGTTTGAGGACGGCCAGCAGGATTTGCTGGAAGCCCTGGAAGAGGCCCGGCGGCAGCGCTCGCGCCGCGCCCTGTATCCTATCCTCAGCACGCTGGTCAAGCTGGAGGCCGCGCGCGGTGACCACGAAGCTGCCAGCGCCTACGCTCAGGAAGGGCGCCAGGTGGTCAACTATATCGCCGACCACTTACCCACATTGGAACTGCGGGCATCCTTCCTCAACCGTCCCGAAGTACGCATATTGATCGCCGGCGGGTAGCAGTGCCTGCCAGGCTTTATCTTTCCCCCAACCTATCCACTTCCCTTGACCACGCCCTGGAGGTGGTGGCCTCCGCGCGCCGGGAGGACCCGCTCTCCCCGGCGTATTTTCTGCTGCCTACCACCGAGGCCGTGCGCTTCGTCCGGAGGCGCCTGCCAGATTCCCTCGGGATCCGCCTGTACCAGTTTTACAGCCTGGCGGAGGCGGTCCTCGAGCGCGCCGCGCTGCCCGT
>CAYNWK010000035.1:9922-34393 GCA_964400875.1 uncultured Anaerolineaceae bacterium
TACCAGGACTTTTTAATCGCCGGGGATTACTCCGACGCTGATGGTTTGCTCTGGCTGGCGGCGGAAGCGCTGGAAACCGACCCCGCCTTATTTGCGACGACGGGCCCTTTCATGGCGCTCGGTTTCGACCAGATCAACCCGGTGCAGGTCCGGCTGATCCAGGCCCTGGTCCAGCGCTGCCCGGATTTCGCCATTTACCTGCCCTGGGACCCGGCGCGGCCTGACGCCAGCCTGGCGCTGACCCGCATGGCGCCTACCCGGCTGCGGCTGGAAGAGCTGCTCTCGCCGCAGATCCGGGCGCTGGACGATTCAGCCGCCACGCCGCCGGATTTGCAACAACTGCGTGACAGATTGTTCGAGCCGGCCGGCGCGGCCGCTCCCTTGGAGGACCTCCTGGCTCTGCGCGCCGTCGCCGCGCCCTCGCGGGAGGCCGAGGTACGCTGGGCCCTGCGAGCGATAAAAAGCCTGCTCCTCGAGGAGGTTCCTCCGCAAGAGATCGCCTTGCTGGCGCCCCACCCGGAGGTCTACCGGCGCCTGGTCAGCACCACCGCCGAGGAATACGGTTTGCCGGTGGCCCTGGAGAGCGCTTTGCTCGACCAGCCGGTGGTCGCTGCGCTGCGCAACCTGCTCGGCCTGCCGTTTGATTTCGCCTGGCGCCAGACCCTCGATGCGCTGCGCTCGCCTTACCTCCGGCAGCCCTGGCTCGATGACGAGCAGATCGACTTGCTCGACCAGCTCAGCCGCGAGCGCCCCGTGATCGCCGGGCGCGACCAGTGGGCCTTCGCCTTGCGCCCCCTGGAGTTGAAATCTGCTGACACGGAAGACGAAGACCTGGGCCCGCCGCCCCTGGTTTCCCAGCTCGACCATAGCGCGCTGGAGGCAATCCAGGAGGGCTTGTTTGCGTTCTTCAACGCGCTCAGCCCGCCTCGCCGGGCTTCTTATCGTGAGTACGCCCTCTGGCTGCAGGAGGCCGTCCTGGGGGTAGTCGACGAGCCGGAGGAGGAGCAGCCCGCGCCTGCCGAAACTGCGCCTACGCTGGATCTGCTGGGCGCATGCCGCGCCGGCGCACACCTGGAACGCGATCTGCGCGCCCTGGCGCTGGTTACCCGGTCGCTGCGCGGCCTGGTGGAAGCGGCCGATCTGGTGCCCGGCGGCGGAGAGCCTGCAGCCTGGGGAGCGTTTCGCGCCGACCTGTTCGCCGCGCTGGCCGCTCAGAGCGTCCCGGCTGACTGGGACGAAAGCGGCGCGGCCCTGCCTGCGGTGCGTTTCGGTTCATTGGAAATCGGCCGGTCGGTGGCGTACGAGCACCTCTTCGTGCTCGGCCTGGCCGAGGGTGAGTTTCCCCGCCAGAACGCCCCCGACGTGTTTTACGCCCCCGCCGAACGCCGGGATCATCCCCTGCCGCTGGTTCGCCGGGACCCGGCCGAAGAGGCCTCCTTGTGGTGGCAGGTGTTGGCCAACTGCCGCGCACGGCTTACCCTGCTGCGCCCGCGCCTGGACGAGAGCGGCGCTCTCTGGCTGCCCTCGCCCTATTGGCAGGCCGCCCTGGAGGTCTTTTCCGGCGTCCAAGAGCAGTTGCTCCCCGTGGATGAACGCCTCGAACCCGGAGAAGCCGCCAGCCCGGCCGAACTCTTGATCAGCTTGGCCCGGGAAGGCGCCCGCGCCATCCCACCCGAGATCGAGGCGGCGTGGCAGACCGCCCGGCGCGCTCACGCGGTTATGCTGCAGCGCCGGGGTTGGGGTCCCTCCGGCGTCTACGAAGGCCAGCTCCGGGCCGCCGATCTGCGGTCTGAGCTCGGCCAGGTCTACGGTCCTGACCACGGCTGGAGCGTCTCCCGGCTCAACCGCTACGGCAACTGCCCTTACGGGTTCTTCGCCCAGTCCGTTTTAGGCCTCGAAGCCCGCCCGGACCCATCAGAAGGCCTGGACCCCATGCAGCGCGGCAGCTTGCTCCACGCCCTGCTGGAAGCTTTGGGACGCAGGCTGGTGGATGAGGGTCTTACTTTTTCCTCTGAACACCAGCCCCAGGTACTGGCCCAGGTAAAAACCGTGTGCGAGCAGATCTTCCCCAGCGCGCCGCAGCGCTACGGTTTCCGCCCCAACCCACTGTGGCGCCGCGAGCAGGAGGAGCTGCGCCGCCAGGTTGAAGCCCTGGCGACGTGGGAATGCGAAAGCGATGACGGCGCCGCCCGCTTCCAACCATACCGCCAGGAACTGCGTTTTGGCCTGGGCGGCGCGCTGCCGCGCCTGCGATTGGAAGACAGCGCCGGCACTGCTTTCCAAATCCATGGGGTCATCGACCGGCTGGACCGCGATCAGGAAGGCAGGTGGCGCGTGGTTGACTATAAGAGCGGATCGACCAAATACAGCCGCCGAGATATCCAAAAAGGGCTTGCCTTGCAGTCCGCGTTGTACGCCCTGGCCGCTGAGCGCCTGCTGGAGCCGCAAACCCGGGTTGTCGAAAGTTATTACTTGCATATCCCTTTGCGCGAACACAGTGGGCGTCTGCAGTTTGAGGGCGGCGCCCGGAACGACGAGACGGTCGCGGAGGCTGTCGATGTGGCCGGGGCCTTCGTGCGCGCCGTGCGCGGCGGGGTCTTTCCCAGCGCGCCGGGCAAGCCTGATTACGGCGGGCGCGCCTGCTCCAGCCACTGCGATTTCGCCGGCCTGTGCCGGGTGACCCGCCAGAGCATGCAGAAGGCCCAACGGGGAGGGGGATCGTGAAAGCCACCCCCGAGCAGCGCACCGCCATCCAGGTACAAGATCGCGCTCTGTTGGTTGAAGCAGGCGCCGGCACCGGCAAGACCTGGGTCCTGGTCGAACGCTTCCTGCACCTGCTGGAAACCAACCCGGATTGGCCTTTGGAGAGCATTGTCGCCATCACCTTCACCGAAAAAGCCGCCCGCGAGATGCGCACCCGCCTGCGCCGGGCGGTCGAAGGTCGCGCAGCGAGCGAGCGCGCCCCGGAGTCTCCCTGGGTGGCCCGACGCCGCGCCCTGGACCGGCTGCAGGTCAGCACGATCCACAGCCTGTGCGCCCGGATTCTGCGCGAGAACGCCATCGCCGCCGAAATCGATCCGCGCTTCGACGTGCTGGACGAACAAGAGACAGACATCTTAAAGGAAGAAGCGGTCCAGAATGCGCTGGCCGAGATGGTCGAGGCGGAGGAGCCAGCGCTCGAACTGCTGGCCTCCCTGCGGGTGCGCGATGTGCAGTCCGAGCTGGGTGAACTGCTGGACAAACGCGGCACGTTCAAACTGCTGTTCGAAGACCTGGGTGAGGCGGGCGCGCTGCTGGACCGCTGGCGAGCAGGCCTGGCCGAGATGCGCAGCGCTCTCTGGGAGGCCTGCCTGCGCGAAAATCCTGATCTGCCAGAGGCGTTGGAAGACCTGCCCCTCCAGCCAATCCGCGATCCGGAGGATAAGCTGGCCAATTCGGTCGGGCAGGCGCAGAAAGGCTGCCTGCTGCACGCCCAGTATGATCTTATCGAGGCGGCCGAGGCCTGGCTGCAGATCGATTTGCGCGGCGGAAAGAAGGACAATTGGGGCGGCGCTGAAGCCTTGAGGCTGCTCAAAGATCAACTCCGCGCCTTGCGCGAGGCGGCTCGGACCCTGGATAGAAACGGCGCGCTGAGCGAGGTCGGCCCGAACGACGAGCGCGCCGCCCAGGCGCTGCAGCTTTGGCGCCAGGCCTGGGAGCGCGTTGAAGCATGCTACGGGCAGCTCAAGCGCGAGCGCCACGCGTTGGATTTCGACGACCTCGAGATGCTGGCGGCGGACCTTTTGACGAAGCGGGGGAAAAACGACCGGCTGCGCGGTTTCCTGAGCGGGATCAACCATCTGATGGTGGATGAATTCCAGGACACCAACCAAACCCAGCGGGACATCGTCTATGCCCTGGCCCCTCCCGAGGACCCCGGACGGCTTTTCGTGGTCGGCGACGCCAAGCAGAGCATCTACCGCTTTCGCCAGGCGGAGGTGACCGTCTTCAATCGCACCGGGATGGAAATCCAGGAGATCACCGGGCATCCCCCGGCGCGGCTCAGCCGTTCTTTCCGGACGCACGGCGGTCTGTTGGCCGCGCTCAACCGGCTGTTCGACTACGTGCTGGCCCCCTTGGGCGCAGAACACGCCGATTTCGAAGCGCGCCCCGGCGCGCTCAATCCCCACCGGGATCCGCCGCCCGCTCAGGAGCTCGTCCCTGCGCCGGTAGAGATTTATACGCTGCCCTCGGAAAACGCCGACGAAGAGAGCGTCAGCGCCGAGCAGGGCCGGATCTGGGAGGCCCGCCTGCTGGCCGCACGCCTGCACGAACTGCACGACGGTTGTTTTCAGGTCTGGGACAAAGGATCGCAAGCTTATCGAGACTTCCGCTTCGACGACGCGGCGATCTTATTCCGCGCCACCACCAGCTTGCCGCTTTACGAAGCGGAATTCAAGCTCGCCGGGCTGCCCTATCTGACCGTGAGCGGCCGCGGCTATTATGACCGCCCGGAAGTCCAGGATCTGATCGCCCTGCTGATCGGCCTGTACAACCCGGGTGATGATTTGAATCTGGCTGCGGCGCTGCGCTCGCCGCTCTTCAGCCTGAGCGACGAGACCCTGTACCGCCTGCGCTGGCGCACGCCAGAAAACCGGCGCGCGGAAGCGGTCATCCCCTTCGTTGAAGCGCTGCGCCGGCCCCCGCCGACGGACGAGCCTGCCGCGGTGGACTTCGCCGCCGGCGTCCTGGCGGACCTGTGGTCCCAGGCTGGACAGGTTGACGTCTGGCGTTTGGCTCGCCGGGCGTTGGACCACACCGGCTACGAGGCCACGCTGGCCCTCTCGGACGCCGACCAGGGCGGCGGAGGTCGCCAGCTTAACAACGTGCACAAATTCATGGAGCTAGCCCGCCAGTGGGGCGGCGCCGATTTGTCCGAGTTCCTGCGCCGCATCCAGGACTTGCGCGCTCGCGAAGCGCGTGAAGGAGAAGCCCTGGGCGGCGCTCCGCGAAGCGGAGCCGTGCAGCTGATGTCCATCCACGCGGCCAAGGGGCTCGAGTTCCCCGTGGTAGCCGTCGCCGACCTGGGCCGCGCCGCGCACGGCGGGTTCGGATCCCCGCGCATCCTCGGCGATCCGGCTTTCGGCCTGGCCTGTAAGTACCGGGATGAGAACGGCGATTGGCAGAAGCCCGCCGGTTACGCCTGGGCCGAGTGGCAGCACGGGCGCATGGACGCCGCCGAGAGCAAACGCCTGCTCTACGTGGCCTGCACCCGCGCCGCGGACCTTCTGATCCTGTCCGGGAAGTTCGGACGAGGGGAGACCTGGTTGGACGAAGTGCTGGCAGCCTGGGAAGTGCCCGTTGAGGGGGAGGCCGATGACCTGATCCAGGAAGAGGGCTACGCCATCCGGGTGCTGCGCCCGCGGGAAGCTCCCGGGGAGCCCGATGAGCGGCCGCGCCCTGCGCCGCTCGGGCCGGAGCTGCGCCAGATGCCTCCCTTGGCCCGCCCGCTGCCGGTTGATCGGCGTCCAGATCCGGTGGCGGCTACCCGGCTGGTGCGGCGATCGCAAGACGAGTCATCGCCCTTGCCGGTGGTGCGCACGGCGGTGCGCAGCACTTCGGTTGAAACAATCGCTTCGACTCACGCTCCAGGCTACCTTGTTGGGAAGTTAGTACACCGCGCTCTGGCCGATTGGGTAGAGCTGTCCATTCCTTTCGGCGAACTGGATGCCCGGCTGCCGCGCTACGCCCACAGGCTTGGTATTGCTGTCCCGGAGGCCGTTCAGGAGGCGGTGAGGCGCGCCCGGCGCATGCTGGATAACCTGCGCCGCGCCGAGCTATACCTCCAGATCGGCCAGGCGGTCCGGCGCCGCGCCGAGCTGCCCTTCACCCTGACCACCCGGCGCGGGCAGGTCCACGGCGCCATCGACCTGCTCTACCAGGACTCAGACGGAAGCTGGCATTTGCTGGACTGGAAGACGGCCTGGGCACCGCCTCGGGCGGCGGCTGAGCGCGCCGGGGAACATCTCGAGCAGCTAGCCGTTTACGCTTCCGCGGCGCGCCAGGTCTTGGGCAGCTACCCCGAATGTTCGCTATGCTTTTTAAATCCGAACTTGAGCGTGCAGCGATTTGCAACCCCCGAACTGGTCGCCGCCTTCGATAGGTTGATGGGAGACGGTTCCTGAAGCATGACGCGTGACTATTTGAAATGGATCGATACGCAGACCAAGGGGCGGCGCTACGATGTAACGCCGTTGTTCTCCCGGATCGAAGCCTTTACTGCGCTGGTGGATGACCTGGCGCATCCTTTTAAAGACCGGACCGTTGATCTCGTCGCCGGGATCGACGCGCTGGGTTTCATCCTGGGAACGGCGCTGGCGGTTCGCCTGGGAGTTGGCTTTCTGCCCATCCGCAAGGGCGGCAAGCTGCCGGTGGACGTTTACCGGATCTCCTTCGTTGACTATTCAGGGGAAGATAAGCAACTCGAGGTCCGCCGGGACGCCTTCAAACCGGGGGCTCGCATTCTGCTTGTCGATGAATGGGCCGAGACCGGCGCGCAGCTGACTGCGGCTGTCCGGCTGGTCGAGGAACTGGGCGGCGTCGTGGCCGGCTTGGCGGCGATCCAGATGGACGATCACCCCAACACGCGTGTCCTGCGCTCGCGATACTTCTGCCATACCCTCGACGTCGACTTGTGAAAATATCGTCTATGCGGGCGTTGATGGCGGCGTGCTAACCTCTCCTGAAAGAGGGGGAATTCTTCAGTCGCTGACGCTACTTTGCAACGACTTAGGTGATTGCCGGCTTACCCTTCGCTGGGTGGTGAACAGCAGGACCAACAGCACGACCAGGTCTAAGGTAAGAACGCCCAGGAACAGGTAGATCATCGCCAGCGGACCGCTGGCCTCGAACAGCTGACCCACCAGCCAGGGTACGCTCATCGCCCCGCTACCCACGCCGACGAAGAACAATCCGGTGGTGCGTCCGCTGATCGGCATGCGCCGCTCGGCAAAGGAGAGCATCGTGGGGAAAATCGAAGCCATCGAGGCCCCCAACCCGATTGCGCCTGCCCACAGCGCCAGGGTCGCACCCTGCCAGATCAGGATCGCGCCCAGGCTGAGCAGGCAGCCGACCAGGTCTACCAGCAGCAGGACGCTCGGGCGCAGGCGCGCCGCCAGCGGAATGCTCAGCAGCCGGCCGAGGGTCAACGCGCCCCAAAACGCCGAGGTCAGGTAAGCTGCCGTAGCGCTCTCGAGGCCCGCGCCGTTGAAGGGCACAGCCTTGGCATACGTGAACACCCAGCCCCCGAAACCCGCCTCAGTGCCGACATATAGAAAGAAGAAAGCCGCTACCAGGAAGATAAGCAGCGGGCGGGCCCGGCTATCAGGGTCATCCTTCCTGATTGTGGGCGCGCCCGGGCTGGGAAGGCGCGCCAGCCAGAGCGCTAAGGGGGCGATCGCCAACGCCAGGACCCAGTACGCCCAGCGAATCCCTCCGCCGAGCTCGAGCGCTTGTGCGACGATGATCGGCGAAAGAAACGAGCCCGCGCCGAAGAAGAAATGCAGAGCGTTCATGTACGGGCCGACCCGCTGGCGATATTGCCACAAGAGCAGCGTGTTGCCGCCCACATCCAACGTCCCTTCACCGACCCCCATAGCGAAAAGCACCACCAGCAAAATCCAGAACACCGCCGTCACCGGCGCCAGCCCCAGTGCGATCACCATCATGGTGATCGTCCCGGCCATCAAGGTGTGCCCCGGCAGCCGGTCGTAAGCCCGCCCCCCGTAAAGCGAGCCCAGGGTATAGCCGAGGGAGCGCGAGGTGAAAAACAGCCCAGCTTCCCCCAAACCGACGCCAGTGTTTTCCGCCAATCCAGGCAGGGTGGGGCCAAGTGAAGCCCCCACCAACCCCAGGGCGACGTAGGCGGCGTAATAGCCGAACAGTTGTCTCCGTTGTGTTTGCGGTTGATCCTTTTCCCCCTCGGTGTTGATTTCTATCGAGATTTTATCTCGCGAGTTCTTATTTTGCGAAGTTTTGTCCGTTGCGGTATTTGCCATGGTTTCTCCGAGTCAATCCGGGGAAGTTTACCATGGAAGCAGACTGCGCCGGTTCAAGCCTCGCGCGGTTGGGGCGTCGCTCCGGGACGGCCCAGGAAGAAGATGGTCACCTCCTCGTAGGGGACCTCGCCGACGTTGACCCCGCGATGAACCAGCTCGGTCGGTTCGTCCCAATCGACCTGTCCCGGCGACACCTGGAAGCGCCTGGTTTCTCCGCCATCCCGGTACTCGATGGCCAGGGCTTCGCCATGCAAAACGACGGTCACCCGGTGGTAAGGGTCGCGGTGCCAGGGCATGGCCTCTCCAGGCTCGAGGCGCATTCGACGTACGAGGGTCGTGCCGCCCTGGATCAGGGTTTCTTCTTTCATCCTTACACTCCAATCACGAGGGGACGGGGGGAGCTGATGTAGCCAGTCCCCAACAAATTGTCTAACTGGATTGGCCCTAAGGCGCTGGGGCTGGCTGCGGGATTTGTTCTCCCAGTTGTTCGATGCCGGCCGCTATATCCGGCAGCCGCGTCTCCACGTGGCGAACCCGTGGATTCAGCCAGCCGTAGGCGCCCAACAGCACGATCAGGAACCCGGTCAGCAGAAATACGGTGGCCATGCCGCGCCCCGGCCCGGCGCCGATCACTGGGCCCAGCAACGGCGCCAGCCAGCCGTCCGAACTCATCCAGGGTTCGAACAGCCGGTCGGTCAGCGGGCCGATGGCTAACTGGCCGACTGGTTCCAGGGCTACGGCGAAGAACAAGCGTGTGGCGAAGACCCGTCCCTGCAGGTCGAGCTCGACCTTGGTTTGCCAGACAGGACCGAGGTTGGTGCTGATCAAGGCGAAGCAGAACATGAAGACGAAATACGCTCCCGTGATCAGATACAGGTCTGTGCGCAGCCCGATGGCGAAGACCGCCGCGCCTTGCAAGGCGATGACCCCCAGGACGAAAGGAACCCGGCCGCGCTGCGGGCCGCCCCAGGCGCTCATGAGCAGCGTCCCTGCCAGCATACCCAGCGAGGCGAGCGAGACCATCACGCCCACCGCCTCTTCGCTCGCGAAGGTCAACACCATCGGGACCGTCAAAGTGCCGGAGAAATTGACCAGCAGGTTGAGAGCCGAGACGATCATCACGAGGCCCCACAATCCCGGGCGGACCCACAGGTAGCGCAGCCCAAAGACCACGTCGCGCAGCATGCGTCCACGCCCTTTCGTTTGATCGGTCCTTGCCGGCGGGTTGGGGATGTGGACCAGCAGCAACGCTGCGACCGCCGCCAGGAAGGTGACCATATCGATCAGCACGATGCCGCCCAGGCCGACGCTCCCGATCAGCATCCCGGCTAAGGCCGGCGCCGCCAGCCGGGCCACCGCACCGCTCAGCTGGCCCAACCCGGAGGCCCGACCCAACTGGTCTTTGGGCACGATCAGGGGCACCGAAGCGGACCAGGCAGGATTTTGAAAAGCGCTGGCTGCGGAGCCGATCCCCACAGCGATGTAGACGTGCCAGGGCTGCAGCGAGCCGCCGAACACCAGCGCTGCGATGGCCAGCGAAGCCGCCGCCTGGACGCCGTCCGCCAGGATCATCACCCGCTTGCGGTCGTGCCGGTCCACCAGCGCCCCGGCGAACGGCGCCAGCAGCGCCATGGGGAGCAGGTAGAACACATTGTTCAGGGCAAAGACGGTGACCGATTCCGTGCGCGTGTACAGCCACAGTCCGACGGCGAAGCTGGTCAGCCCGGAGCCCAGGTTGGAGACCAGCTGCCCGGCCCAGATCACCAGGAATATTTTCATGCCTCACTCGCCGCCCGCGGCTTCAGCCTGCTCGTCATCCTCCTCCAGCATCCGCCCCACCATGTCCAGGATCTGCTTCTGCTGTGCGTCCGGGGTCCCGCGGGTCTGGATGATGATATGCGGCGCGGTTTGGATCTGGGTGTGGGTTTCCGCAGCGCCCCGCACTCCGGTGATGGCTTCCAGGTATGCCAGCAGCTGGCCCGCCGCCAGGATCGCCTGGGAGACCTTCTCCTGCTCCGTGGTGTTCTCTCGCACGTCCACCTCCAGGGCCTCGAGATAAGGATCATCCAGGATCTTCAGGGCGCGCCCCCGCAGGCCGCGGTAGCTGCGCACCGTCAGGTCGCCGGTGCCCTGGAACAGCTCCAGGTGCACGTTCTTTTCGGCAGTTTCCTTCAGGCTGCGCAGCGGCGCCAGCAGGTTGATCAGCTCGCGCAGTTCTGTTGCGTTGAGTTCTTTCATGGTACGTTCCTCCTGAGCATAAGGTTTAGAATGGTTTGACTCCGCTGTTGATTTCGATCCTTCATTTCCGGCACAGGCGTTCTCTCAATTTTCTTGGCTGAAAAGCTCCCGCAGAGCCCCGCGCGTTTCTGGATCGAGCAGGCTGGATACGTTCGCCCGGGCATGGTGCAGGCGGGATTTGACCGTGCCCAGGCTGACCTGCATCGCCTCGGCGATCTCAGCGTAGCTCAGCTTTTCCAGTGCGTACAGGATCAAAGTCTGCCTCTGCAGCTCGGGCAGCCGATCCAAAGCTCCTTGCAGTTCGGCGAGCAGTGATGTCCATTGGGCAGCTTCTTCCGGGAGCAAGCTTTCATCTGCCAAGATCAGCCTGGTCTCCCGTGGAGTAGGCCCTGGTCTCTCAATGGAGATTACCTCGTAGCGGCCCACGCGGCGCAGCAGGTCATAGCACTGGTTGCGCACTACCCGGAAGAGAAAAGGGCGCAGCCCGGCAGCGGAATCCAGGCGCCCAAGGTTGAGGTACAGGGCCACGAACGCGTTTTGCACGATGTCGTCCTCTTCATCGATCCGGCCCACCAGGCGCCAGATGAAGCGCCGCGCTTGCGGTTCCAGCCGGGATTGAAGCCGGCTGAAAGCCGCTTTGTCCCCCGCGCGGGCTTGCTTGAAGAGTTCCGCCTCACCGGGTTTCGTCAAAAGCGCGCGCCTCCGTTTATTTCCTGTTCAAGTGGGAAGGTGTGTGTTTGTCTTAAATATAATAATCGTCTCAGGGCGAAAAATGTTCAAGATTCATCGAACTACTGTATTGCATTGGGGGAAAACAGCTTAAATAAAAAAGCGTGGAGCCGGGGTTGGCTCCACGCTTTGCTTTCATGCAGCTCACTCGACGATCAATTTGGCTTCCATGCCCTGTTCCAGGTGACCGGGGATGACGCAAACGATCTGATACTCACCGGGCTCGCTGGGGGCGGTGAAGGTCAGGGTTTCCGATTCACCGGCAGCCAGCTCGTGCTCCCAGAAGATCTTATCTTCGACCGAGCTTTCATCGATCGGTGGGGTGAGCCTCTCGCCGAGCTTGACGATGGTGAACTCATGTTCGAGCGTGCCAGAGTTGGTCATGTGGATGGTCACTTCAGCGCCTGCTGGAACGGTGTAGTTTTGCGGATCGAACATAAACTCTTCCATATCGACCGAGATCTCAGCGGGGTTGGATCCACCACCGCAGGCGGTCAGCAGCATCCCGGCCAGGAGCACGAGCGAGCCGACCAGTAGAAGACGGCCTTTGAACGTCATAAATCCTCCTTAAATGCCTCTCAAAGCTTCAGGTTGTGACAGTAGGAGTTACGCAGACCTCCGAGAAAGTGGGGTTTTTGGACGAGCGAAGCCCGCTCAAAAGCCCATTCTTCTCTCAAGCGCGTAAGTCCGAGATAGATAACTATTTTAAAGGAAACCCGAGCCTGGATGAACGCCCAAAGGGGTGATTTAGCGAGTGATTTCACTCAGCGAAAAGAATGATGCTGCCCCCTTGTAAGAGGCAGCTGCTCAGGATGATGCTAATCGACCGCGACGACGACCATGGTCATGTCGTCAAACTGTTCCGTCCCCCCGCGGTAAGCTGCCAGGTCGCTGAACACCACAGCGCACAGCTCTTCCGGCTCCAACCCGGCGCAGGCTTCGAGCACGCGCTTGAACTGCTCGCGATCGAACATGCGCTCACCCGGCCCGACCACATCCGTCATCCCATCAGTGTACAGCACCAGGCGGTCGCCCGGCTGCAGCGCCAGGCGTTCTTCCTCAAGAAGGAAAGCCCCCGGGTCGAGCAGGCCCAGAGCGGCCCCGGTTGCACCCAGTTCCTGGATCTGGCCGCCGCGCAGCAGCAAGGGACGGTCGTGCCCGGCGCGCACGTACGTCAGACGGCTTTCAGCCGGATCCACCACTCCGTAGAACAGGGTCACGAAGGCTTGCGTTTCGCCCAGTTCGTTCAGCAGTTGATTCAGGCTGGTGACCACTTCTCTGGGCGAGTCCAGCCGCCTGGCTTCGGCCCTCAGCAAGCTGCGGGTCAGCGCCATGTAAAGCGCCGCGGGCATGCCCTTCCCGGACACGTCGGCGATGGCGACGCCAAAACGGCCACCCTCCAGGGCGAACAGGTCGTAGAAATCGCCGCCGACCTGGCGGGCCGGCTGGTTGCGGGCGGCAAAGCGGAAGCCGGGGACCTGAGGAAATCGGCGCGGCAGCACGCTTTGCTGTACCTGGCGGGCGATCTCCATCTCGCTTTCCAGCCGGTCTTTTTCGGTCAGTTCACGTTGCGCCGCTTCTAAATGCTCGATCTGGGCGCGCAGTTGTTCGACCAGCCCGGCGCGCTGCAGCGCCAGCGCGGCCTGGTTGGCCAACGTTTGCAGCAAGGCTTCCGTTCCCGGGTTGAAGCGCGCTCCGCTGGTGGTTTGCACGATCATTACACCAACCAGGACGTCCTGGGCGCGCAGCGGGACTCCCAGACCGGCCAGGAGTGCGTACGCCCGGTCTTGCAGCGAAAATACCCCGGGCGGCATCGCTCCATACGGGGAGGGTTTTTCGCTCCGGGCTACCTCGGCGAGGGTTTTGAATTTCACCTCCCGGTGGATGAATTTTTGGTCCCAGCCCGCCAGGCCGATCACGTCGAATCGGTCGGGTGGGTGGTATCCGTACAAGATCACGCGGTCGGCCTCGCACAGGCTTTGCGTGTGGCGGCAGATCTGCGCGGCCAGCGCCTCCGGTTCGCTGGCGGCGATCATCGCCTGCCCCAACTCTTGCAGGGCGATCAAGGCGTTGGTGCGCTGCTGCATCACCCGCTGGGCGGCTTCGAGTTCGGCCAGGCGGCGGTTTAGTTGCGCGTTGGCGGCCAGCAGCTCGCGCTCGCTGGCGGCGAATAAATTGAACGTGCGGTGGGATTGATCGCGCTCGAAATCGAGTAAATCTTCCATCGCCAGGCGGCCCTGGGTTGCCAGGCCCCAGATGTAGGTTTCCATCGACAGCTGGCTCATCCTCCGGAGGGGATCGATCTGCTCCGGGGGTCCATGGTACAGGTCGAACAGGGCGATGTCGCCGTAGCGCCCGCTGTGCTTGCAGCGCTCGCAGCCCTTCGCCCGGTGGAAAACCGCAGGTCCCGGCTGCGTCTCCGTACCCAGATCGGCCAAGTGGGGATAGCGCTGGCGCAGCAGTTCCAACTGCTCCGGCTCGGGCGGGCGGGCTTGTTTACAGGTTGGACACAGGGCCGGCATGCGCTGAACGCTCAAGATCCAGGACAAGCCACCCAGTTGCTCCTCTCCCGCGCCCAGATCGAGCAGTTGGCGGACGACCTCCGACCCGCGAAAGACCGTGTCGAGTTGGGCGATCACCCGCAGGCCGTTTTGCGCCGCGGACAGGGCGGCGGCGACGTTTGCGGCGTTCAGCCGGTCGAGAATCAAAAGACCGGCATCGGTAGGCGCGGCGATCTGCTCCGCGTAGGCGCTTTCGTCTTCGATCAGGGTGAGCTCCACCCGGTCCCGCTGGCGGCGGGGCACGCGCAGCAACTGTTCGTCGCGAGTGATCACCCGGCAGCGCACCCTGGGATAAGCCGCCAGGGCTTCATCGACCAGGATGCGAAAGACGCCCTGCCGCCCGCTGGGCAGAAACGCCCGCGCCGGAGCCAGGGTGGACTGGGGCCGGGGATCGATCCCGGCGACCACGGTCAGCCCGGCTTTGTCGGCGATGAGCTGCTTGACCAGCGCGTGGGCTTCCGGCAGATAGAACAGGTCGCTCAGCGAAAGCATCGGCGGTTTTAACCCCTCGTGATCGGCATGATCCAGATGGGTGTGAGGGCCTTAGCCGTTCAGGATGGCGAAGGCGCGCACCGGGAAGGAACCCAACCCTTCCACCTTGACCGGCACAGCGAAGAAGCGGAAGCCGCTATCGGGAAGCTGTTCCAGGTTGGTCAGGTGCTCGACGACCGGGATGGCAGCACCCAGCAGCAGGGTATGCGCCGGGCGGCTGCCGTCGGCGGTATCGTCGATGTTGAGCGAATCAATGCCTACCAGCGCGGGGCCGGCCTCGTGCAGGCGCTGGACCGCCTCCCGGGTCAGGAAGGGGTGCCCGCTGAAATAGCCTTCGCTCCCGAAGTAGGCCGACCAGCCGGTGTGCACCAGCACCGCTTTGCCCGCCAGCTGCTGATTCCCAAAGGCCTCGGGGCCTATAACCCTCCCCTGTCGGTGGTCGGCCCGGACGACGATCCCATCCAGCTCGGCCAGCGAAGCGAGCGGCAGCCGGGATAGATCGTCGCCGCCCGGGAAACGGTGGAACGGCGAGTCGAGGTACGTGCCGGTGTTGGCAACCAGCTCGATCTTGCCGATGTGGAACTCGGTCCCTGGGTCGTAATGCGGGCGGGAATCGGCGTAGCTCATGTGGGCGCTGATGCGCGGCCCCGGCAGTCCAGGGTACGTGATCATTCCATCTTTGATGGTGTGGCTCAGGTCGATGAAACGTTTGGCTGCGTTCATGCCGTCTCCTCGTCCTTATAGTCCCATTTGTAGTCCCAATCCCAAAACCAGAACGCCAGGCCTTTCCACTGCCCCCAATCCTCGAAGGCAGCCTCAACTTCCGCCGGGTCGATCGGCTCGCCCGCATGCCATTCGTGGGAGACGACCTTCAGCGCCCAGGAGTCCACCGGCAGGTAATCGTAGCGCCCCAGCAGCATGAGCAGGTTGGCGGCGGCGTAAGGGCCCACGCCTTTGATCGCCAGCAACGCCTTGCGCAGTTCGGGGGTGGGCAGGTCGTTGGTTTTGTACGCCTCCAGGTCAAGCTCGCCTCCTGCCTCCGCCTGGGCCAGCTCAAGCACATACGGGGCGCGGTAGCCCAGCCTGGTCTCATTGCGCAGGGTTGCGACATCGCTCTGGGCTAGGCGTCCGGGCGTGGGGAAGGCCCGCCTCTCCGGCTCGTCTGGCAGCGGCGCGCCGAACTGCTCGACCAGCGTCCCGACCATGCGGATGGTGCCCGCCCAGCTGGTATTGGTGGTCAGGATGGTCTTGACCGTATCTTCGAAGAAGGTCGCCGAGCGCAGTACGCGGCCTCTGGCTTCCGCTTCCGCCTGGGCCAGCTTAGGCGTCCGGCGGGCGCGCGCGTAAAAGGTTGAGAAATCCATATCCAGCCCGAGCATCCAGCCCACTTTGCGGGCAACCTCCGCGGCCTCTGCTTTGTCCAGGTCGGCGCCCGTCTTCACGCGCACGCCCTCACCGCCAGGGGCGGCTTGCAGCAACAGGTCTACCACACGGCCGCTGGCGAGCTGGTGGGCATAGCGCAGGTCTCCGCTATCCTGGTCCAGGATGAAAGGCGCCAGCTGCATCCAGCCGTGCGAGCGCACCACGCTGGAAAAGGAAAACGGCGGGCGGGCCGGTAAGTTCAACTGCATGGTGGTCTCCTGATGGGATCGATCCCGGCTAGGCTGCACCCATGGCGCGGGCCACCGCGGTTTCCGCCAGCAGCTTGGTCGGGTTGATCAGCCCGGGCTGATCCAGCTCGCCCTCCAACAGCAAGGGGAGCTCGGTGCAGCCCAGCACGATGCGGTCGGCGCCCTGCTCCCGCAGGTAATCCACAGCCTGGCGGGCGGCCGCGCGGGAGTCCGGGCTGACTTTCCCTTCCATGTAACTCAAAACGGCTTCATCTAAGGGTCGGCGCAACGCCTCTGGAATGGTGAAATGATCGATGCCCAGCTCATCCAGCGGTATGTGATAAACGAGGGGTTCTCCGAGGGCGAGCAGCCCCACTCGTTTTGCGCCCTGCTCCTGCAGCGCATCGAGGGTAACGGCGATCATGCTGAGCACTTCGCCGCCGTAAGCCTCGGCGATGCGCTCCACGAATATGTGCGGCCCGTTGGCGGTAACTACCAGGAAGTCCGAGATTTCGCCGAGCATCCTGGCGGCAGCCAGGAACTGCGGGTCCGGCGTGACCGGCTGGCTCGGGGCGCCGTCCGCCTCGATCAGCATTGGTGGCGCCCGGTGGTAAACCACCACCATCGGCGGGTAGCCGGAATTGAAATGCTGGGGGAGGCGCTGCTGGGAGAACTTGTGCACCCAGGCTTCGAAATCCATGGTGGCCTGGGGGCCGATGCCGCCTAATACGCCGATGGTTTTCACAATCAGGCCTCCCTTGGGATAAATTGCGGGTCTTGGGGTAGGCTATACCCGCCCAAAGACCCGCACCTACCACGAGTTACCAGCTTTCGTGGTGGATGACTTCTTCCTTCGGCTTCCGCCCGCGCCGCAGAGAGGGAGAACGCTTATCCGGGGCGGGGTGTCCGATAGGGATCACGCCTACGGGGGTGACGTCCGCGGGAATGCCGAGCAGCTGCCGCAGGGCGTCCAGGTTGTGCGCGCCGGCAAAACCGGCAGCCAAGCCTTCATCCACAGCGCCCAGCAGGATCAGCATCACCGCGCAGCCAACGTCCATGAACCAATACGGCACCGGCCATTCGATCTCGGCACCGTCGTCGCCGGTCTTATCCGGTTCCTGGTAGCGGCGGTGGTAGGCCGCCTCGCTGGTGCAGGGAATGATTAACGCCGGCGCGCCGGAGATGAAGGGGTCGAACCCCTTGGCAAGGTACTCGGCCTCACCGCACAGCTGCGCGATGGAGGCCTTCGTTTCGGGTTGGGTGACCACCAGGAAGGATTGACCCTGGGTATAGCCGGCGCTGGGTCCCCGGCGGGCCAGGTCCAGGAGGCGCTCGATCGCCTCCGGGTCTACTCCCCGATCGCTGAAGTTGCGCACCATGCGCCGTTTCAGCGCTGCTTGTTTGAATTCCATGCTCGCCTCCTGGAAGGACCTGCGCGGCCCGGATGGATCAGGGTGAGGGGGTGACCTCGGGCAGGGCCCCGCACGGCCCATTCATATTCAGGGTGACAGCCTCCACCCAGCCGACCGCCGTGGAGCCGGTATTGCCCGGTCCAAGGTCCACCTGGGCCCAATCCCCGGAGGGATGCATCCCGACCACGGCCGCGAACTCCTCCAGGTGCAGCACGGTAACCACCCCCGCACCGGTATCTGGGGCGTCATAGACGTTGGTATCGTCCATGGGCATATCGAAGCAGATCCCGGGCGGCGGCCCCCAGACCGCCGGCAGGTCGGCGCATGCGCCGCTGGAGGTCCCGGCTGCCTCTGGATCGATCCAGCGTAAGCGGAAGGGGCCAATGTTAGCCGCCTGGGCGATGGCCGGGTCGAACCCCAGCCATCCGTCGTCGGTCTGCGCCTGGATCGTGGTGGAGAAACCGGCTCCCTGGGTCGAGAACACTTCCGCGGCGGTGTCCGGGCGGTTGTAGAGCGTGACCTCGCCTCCGGCGGTGAACTCGCATGGGCCGGTGGGTGTGGGGGTGGGGGATGGTGAGCCAATGTTGCAGGCTAACAGCAGGAGGATGGCTCCCGCGGCCAGCCAGAGGCTTTTTCTGTCGAGAATGGCATTCATCAGGTTTGCTCCGCTAGATAAAGCCGCCGAGCGAAGTTTGGGTGGTTGAGGGGCGAATGGCGGTGAGTGGGATAAGGGGGCGCAGTGGGTCGCGCTACGCGCGGAAGACGGCATTGGCGAGCATGCCGAAAGCCAGCGCCGCAGCGATCAGCATGAAACCGGCGGCGGCGTAATCGCCGTTGAAGAAAGGAAACAGGGCGCCGAACAAAGCCAGGATGCCGGAGATAAGGCTGCCCAGCGCGGCTAATCCGGCGAGCCGGCCTGAGGTCTTATTGCGATTATCCATATTGATCTCTCCCATTGATTCGTTTACGCTGTAGATGTAGAAACGCGGCCCGAGCATGGCCTGAATTATATCTGCTATGGTGAGCGTGAGGGATTTTGCTCACTAAATTCCCCACATCCTGGTCATTTAATTGCCCGCGCGCTGCTGCCAGGCCCGGTAAACTCGCTCCATCTGCTCGACGTGGTCGGGAACGTGACGCGCGTAAGTATCCAGCCAATCCTCAAGCGTGATCGCGCCGTCCTCAGGATGGTAAGCTGAGTGCTCCCAGGTCTCCTCAGGCAGAGTCTGGATCAGCGCGTAGCTGCGCCGGCGCAGCCAGCGGAATAGCTCCAGCGCACCCTCCGTGCTCTGCTCCGCATAGCCCAGCTCGTGCGCCCAGCGGTTCTCGTCATAGGCCATCAGCGCTTCCCCGGGCTCGGCGATCAGGCGGCGGCAGCGGATGTAACTGTTGGCCTCGCTGTCGGTGATGTGGATGACGATCTCGTGGATGCTCCACTGGTCCGCGGCAGGTTTGAAACGCCACATCCCGCGCGGGTACCGCTCCAGAGCGGCAATTAGAATGCCGTGCGCTTGGGCGTAGGTCTCGATTTTCGCGGCTCGCTCCTTGGGGGTCATGGCAGTCCTTTCGATAAGCAGGCTCATCGGCGCCGCTCGCAGTTCGCTGTCCCTATTCTACTCCAAGCCTTAGGGCGGCCTTAAGTCCGCCTGCGCCAGAATGGGAGACCCGCTATAAAGGAATCCGAAGATGGCGCTGTGCACAGCGCCATCTCCGGCGGACTTAGCTTCTAAAAAAAATTGTTATGGGATAGTTGGGGTTATCTTGCGGGGGTCGGGCTGCTTGCCAGCCGGCGGCTAGCTGAACGGACCGTAAACGACCACCGGCGCCAGCACGGCGCTGGTCACCAGGATCAGGGCGGCTAACAGGGTGGTCCATACTGCCATCACCCTGCGTATGGCCAGCTCCTCGGCGCGCTGCCAGCCGAGGCGGAATATAAACGTGCTGCGCATCACCCCGGCGACCTGCTGCCAGGGACCCTGATCCCGGAACACCCGGGTTGAAACGTAGAACTGGAGCGCCAGGTTGGCGACCAGCAGCAGTCCGAGGGAAGGTAAGGCGAGGATGTAGAGCGGACTGGATTGCATGGTTGAAACCTCCTAAAACGGTGTGCTTACCTCTAGCCTAACAAACGCGCCTGCCTGCGTCAATCACAAAACTGAAAAGCTGTGGGGCAATCGCATTTTGGCAATTTGCCCTACTCAAAGGGGATAGGAATACAGCTGTCCAAACAGGGCGAATGCCATCGCCCCTTGCAAAGTTGCGAGCTGGCGTCAATTGCCAGGAGCGCGCATGGTACAATCGGGAGCCTACGCAGCCTGCAAAGGCCGCCAATCATCGCCAGCGGAAAATGTTATCACAACCCTAAAACGATTTCTGCCCGTCAATCTACTCAGTTTTCAACCAAGCCCCTTAGGCCGGCTCCTGGCGCGGGCTTTTTTGCGCCTGATCGCCTGGAGGGTCGAGGTCAACTTGCCTGAATCGCCGAAATACGTGTTGGTCGGCGCGCCGCACACTTCCGGTTGGGACCTGCTCCTTGCGCTGCTGTTCATGCAGGCTGCGGGGATCAAACTTCACTGGATCGGCAAAGATTCGCTCTTTCGCTGGCCTTTGGGCGGCGCGATGCGCTGGCTGGGCGGCATCCCCGTGGACCGGCGCAGGCGCAGCAACTTCGTCGATCAGGTCGTTGAAGTCTTCGATCGATCGGAGGACTTCGTCGTTGCCATCGCGCCGGAAGGCACGCGCAGCAAGTCGGATTATTGGAAGACCGGCTTCTATTACATTGCCCTGGGGGCCGGAGTGCCCATCGCCCTGGGGTACATCGATTCTCGCGAGAAGACCGTCGGCATCGGGCCTTCCTTAACCCCCAGCGGCGACCTGCAGGCCGATTTCGCCTTGATCAAAAAGTTCTACGCCGGGAAACAGGGCGTGCGCCCCGATCTACAGGGGGGAGTCAAGCTGCGTGCGGAGTAATGCCGATACACCACTGAATCTAAAATCGGGCGGATCTCACGCCCGATTTTTTTGATACTTTTAGAAGTTATGCAGCTCTACCCCAGGTGCGTAAGTCTTAACCTTAACTTATTCTGCCGGTTGCTTAGAAACCAGTAGCGGTAAACCAGGCTCCGCCCGGGCTGGTGACGAACACGATCGGCGCGATGCATGGCGAGGGAAGGTCCAGGCGCGCCGCAATCGTGGCGTTACCCGCGCCTAGGCCCGTCGTCGCCGAGAAAGGATCGGTCGTCAGGTTGACCGTGGCGGTGTCCCCATTTTCGTCGATAGTCTGGCAGCTGACGATGGCCCTAAAGAAGGGGATTGGGTTCTGATTTTGCAGTCCATTCTCGATCACAACCGGATCGTTAGGATCGAAAACCAGGCCTTCCACCAGGATCTTGAGGCTGCCATCGGTCCGGAGTTCTCCTTTGGCCGATTCAACCACCCAGGGCAAGCCGCCGCCGGCTACGCCGCGAATTGGGTTTTCACTCCCGGTATACGGTCGGGGCACGCCGACCATCGTATCGAACTGCAGGATCTTCTTCCCATCTCGCGCCAGTGCCGTGTTGGACTGCAAACCCAGGGCGAGCACGGCGGCCGCCAATACCAAGACCAGCGTTGCGAACACAGGTTTCTTCATGTTAAGCCTCCTATAGATCGGAGTTACGCAGTTCAAGGGGGATCTGGCCAACCCTCCTCCAAATACGTAAGTCCTTAATGATGTAGGTCTCATGCATAGATACGGAGAACCTTGTTAAACGGATGTATGCCTGTCGATTCTGCACCGGCCTATTCGTTTAATGGTTAAATCAACCAGAACAAAGGAGGCAGACATGGCCGAGTTTATGCTGTTCATCCGCGGCGGAAATGATAACGGCGCGCAGCTCACCCCCGAGGAGATCCAGCAGTCCATCGCCCGCTACCGGCGCTGGGCGCAATCCCTGCAGGAGCGCGGCAAGCTGGTCGCCGCCGAGAAGCTGCACGATGACGACGGCAGGGTGCTCAGCCTGCAGAACGGCGCGGTCGTCGTCGATGGGCCATTCCCCGAGACCAAGGAAACCATCGGCGGTTATTTTCGCTTCATCGCCGAGGACTACGCCGAGGCCATCGCCATCGCCCGGGAATGCCCGGCTCTACAGTCCCCGGAGGGAAGCCTTGAGCTGCGCCAGATCGAGACGTAAACAGGCGGGCCCCCCGTGAACGACGCCCGGCAGCCCGCCCAGGACGAGGTCAACCGGCTGGTCGATCACCTGTTCCGCCACAACGCAGGGCAGCTGGTCGCCGGCCTGACGCGCGTGTTCGGGGTCGATCGCCTGGAGCTGGTCGAGGAGGTCGTGCAGGAGGCGCTGATCAAGGCCCTGCGCCTGTGGCCTTACCGCGGCGTCCCGGAGAATCCGGGCGGTTGGCTGCGCCAGGTTGCCAGGAACATGGCCCTAGATGCCCTGCGCCGTGAAGCCAGCTTGCGGGAGAAGCTGCCGCTGCTCGAACGTATGGGTGCATCGTCCAAGGAACCGGGGGATGGTTCCCGGGGATCCCTGGACGACGACCAGCTCACCATGATCTTCATCTGCTGCCACCCGGCGCTTACTTTGCAGGCGCAGGTCACGCTGACCCTCAAGGTGGTCGCCGGGTTCGGCGTCTCCGAGATCGCTCGCGCCTTCCTGAGCAGCGAGACAGCCATCGCTCAGCGCCTGGTGCGCGCCCGGCGCAGCTTACGTGAGCAGGGAGTTGACTTTACACTGCCGGAGGGCCCTGCCCTGGCGGTTCGGCTGGAGGCGGTGTTGGGGGTGATCTACCTGATCTTCAACGAGGGCTATAACGCCACCCAGGGACCCGAGCTGGTGCGAGCAGAGCTGTGCGCCGAGGCCATCCGCCTGGCGTCCGCGCTGTCCGCCCATCCGCTGGGCCGCGCCCCCGAGGTCTATGCGCTGCTGGCGATGATGCATTTTCACGCCTCCCGGTTGGAGGCGCGCCTCGACCTGGAGGGGAACCTGCTGACCCTGGCTGAGCAGGACCGCTCGCGCTGGTCTGCCGAACATATCCGCGCCGGCCTCCGGTATCTCGAGCTGGCCCGCTCCGGCGAGCGGCTCAGCGCTTATCACCTGGAAGCCGGGATCGCCGCCTGCCACGCAGCCGCCTCCAGCTATGAAGCGACCGATTGGTCCGACATCCTCTTTTATTACGATAGTTTGCTGGCGATCCGGCCTTCACCGGTCGCCGCGCTCAACCGGGCGGTGGCGCTGGCGATGCGGGACGGCCCCGAGGCCGGGCTGTCCGCGTTAGAAACCCTCCAGGACGAACCGGAACTACAAACCTATTACCTGCTGCCGGCTGCCTTCGGCGAGCTGCACGCCCGCGCCGGACGGCCCGAATTGGCGGCTGCGTATTACCGCCGGGCGCTGGAACTGACGGGCAACGCGGCCGAGCGCCGCTTCCTGCAGCGCAAGATCGACCGCGTTGCCCGCCCGAACAACTCCATATCCACTTAAATAAAAAACTGGGCCGGGGTGGAGCCGCCGGCCCAGTTTTGGTAGGGTTGTGCGTTTATCAATTCGATCGCTGCGGGCCTCCTCTCAAGCGGCGACGATGGTCAAGACCCCCACCGTCACCATAATTAATACCACCAGCAAGACCGTCCAAGTGACCATCACCGGCCGCAAAGCAAGTTCGTCGGCGCGCTGCCAGCCTCTAATGAAGGTTCGCCGGCCGCGCCGCGCGGCCTCGAGAAGATGGAAAAGGTGGAATCTGTCCTGGTCGCCAGAAACCCTGGTCGAGACGTACATTTGCAAAGCCAGGTTGGCGGGCAATACCAGGCCGAAAAATAAGATTACGGGAAAATACATTCGGGTGGCCCCTCCTTTAAGGTAGGATGGTGGTGCAGGATCCGGCATAAACCGGGATAAGAACTTTCGCTTTTATCCTAGCAAACCCCCGCCCGTCAGTCAATCACAGTATTGTAGGGTGAAAAGTGTAACGAAAGCCGCCCTTATTGCGTTAAAGGGGAATTTTGCAACGTAAAATGTCCCCCTGCGGACATTATCGAACCAAATATAACGAAATTGAAAGTCACGACCCCCGGCTACAGCAGATAGCAAACCATACCTGGCCTGTCACCTTTGGGAAATCCTTCACATCAGGATTCGGCGCCGGCCGCGGCGGCGTTGGGGTCTAGCGCCGCGATGTTGGGCAGGCCTTGCGCAGCGCAGGCGCCCTGCACGCCGGCCTTGCCGACGATCAAGTCGGCCGGTTCGCGCATGCGCCGCAAGATCAGCACCAGCGGCAGCGCCAGCACGGTAACCAAGCCGCCGTACACGTAGCCGGCGGCGAGGGACTGCATTTGCGCCACGTTGCCCAGCCCGAACTGGCCCAGGGAACTGCCCCCGCTGGAGACCAGCGAGTCGAAGGAGATCACCGAGGCGCGCTGTTCCGAGGGTATCTTCTGGTGCAGGTAGGCCTGCCGCACCGGACCCCACACACCCAGCGCCGCTTGCGAGAGCAAATACAGGCTGACTGCCAGCCAGAACGATCCGGTCAGCCCGACGCACACGGCGGCCGCCGTGTGCGCTACTGCGGCCCAGGCCAGCAGCGTGGTGCGCCTGCCGCAGAAGCGGGTGAACCAGCCGATCAGGCTGTTGCCGGCGATGGTCGCCAGGGCGACCAGGGCTGAGATCACGCCGGCTACCCAGGGCAGGTTCTTGCCGAGCAGGTCGAGGAAATACGGCTGCCAGGCGTAAAAGCCCCAGGCTAAAAAGACCGCCTGCGCCGTTCCGGCCAGGATCAGCAGCCGCACGGAGCGCTCCTGCCATCCGTACGCGATGCTGGCCCGGGCGACCGAGCGCATCTCGGCCGGCAGGGCGCGCCAGATCATCCCCCGGGGCGCGAAGCCCAGGTCGTGCATGCTGAAGAAGGCGATGACGAAGACCACCGCCAGCAGCCCGGCGCGGGCCAGGAAGGGGTAGGCCAGGTCCAGCCCGCCGAGCAGCCCGCCGCCCACCGAACCGATCAGCATCGCCGCGCCGGAGACGATGGCGCCGCGCGAGAAGACCTGGTCGAGTTGGCCCGTATACCCGGAGGCTTTCAAAGCGTCTACCAGCCAGGCTTCCATCGCCCCGGAATAGAAGGTGTAGCCCAGGCCGAGCACCACCGACATCAGCGAGAACAACAGCAGCCCGCCGCCTATCGAGGCGATGCTGACATAGCCCAGGGTGCCGGCGAACAGCACGGCCAGGCTCAGCAGGAATGAGGCGCGCCGCCCGCGCAGGTCGGCGAAAACCCCGGTGGGGATCTCGAAGACCACCATCCCGATGGTGAAGACGGCGTTGGCGGTGAACACCTCCCGGAGGTCCAACCCGGCGTCCAGCAGGAACAGCGTGTTCACCCCCCAGATCGCCGAGGTGGAGAG
>CAYNWK010000036.1:0-33551 GCA_964400875.1 uncultured Anaerolineaceae bacterium
CCTCCCAAGAAAAATTGGCCTCCATTGTCCCTGCACTCCCCCAGCGGGCCATCATCTCAAAATGCTGATCCCACGGTTGTAAGATCGCCAGGCAGCCCTCCCGGCCGGCAAACAGTTCGCCAGCAATCAGGGTGATCACTTGATAAGCCTCAACCTGGGTCGTGCAGGCCTGAAGTAGATCGTTCATTCGAATGAGCTGCTGCATTTCCCAGTCGCGCTTTTTCAGCTCGGCGACCATGAACATCAGCTCTTCATTCGCTTTCCGGATCTCTGCCTCAGTTTGTTTTCGGTCGGTAATGTCGCGAATATTGCATTGAATCACCCGATGGCCATCCGCCAAATAGACATTGCTGACGAACTCAACCTGGCGGTGTTGTCCGGCTTTTGTTTCCAGGGGAAGGTTCTCGTAGCGGACGTACTCCTGGGTTTGTAATCGTCGAAAAGCGCTTTGGCTGGCAGCGACATCTTTGAACGGGCCAATTTCCCAAAGAGTCCTGCCGAGCAGCTCGGCATGAGAGTAGCCCAGCAGATCTTGTAAAAATGGATTGACATCCGTGATCAGCCCGGTTTCTGCGTCTAGCAGGAGGATGCCATCTTTCGCGGACTCGAAAAGCCTCCGGTAGCGATTTTCCGAAGCCTTAAGGGCTTCTTCGGTCTGTTGGCGCTCGCTCAAATTGCCCTTAGGCTGCGTATTTATGCCTATCTTCATACGTTTATTGTATAACAAACACCCCCTGGCCGCATCCACCGGCCAGGGGGTGTTTGTTTCCCCCAGTTGGGGGAGCAACTGGGTTGGCTGTCAGGTAACCAGACCGCTGCGCAATGCCAATGCCACAGCTTCTGACCGGCTGGAGACACCCAACTTGGAGAGGATGTTGCTTACATGGGTTTTTATGGTAGATGGGCTGACCACCAGCCGTGCTGCGATCTGGGTATTGTTCAAACCTTCGACCATCAGTTCCAAGACATCCTGCTCACGTTCGGTAAGATCTTGGCCTGGCGAGGGCGGTTGGTTGGCCGCGTTTACAAGCGCCTGGGCAGCCTCTGGAGCGAGGGTAGCCTGCCCCAAATGCGCCCCGCGAATAGCTCGAGCCAGTTGATCTGCAGACACATCTTTAAGTAAGTAGCCAATCGCACCAGCCTCCAATGCATTCTGGACAAGATCCTGCTCTTTGTAACTCGTCAGGGCAACGACCTGAATCTTGGGATGCTGCTGCCGGATCAATCGTGTAGCGGTAGGCCCATCCATATCGGGCATCATCATATCCATGAGCACAACATCAGGCAGTAGTTGGGCGCAGAGCTGCACGGCTGTCTCCCCACTTTCCGCCTCGCCCACAAGTTCCAGGTCATCGAATACTTTCAGAAAGGTCGCCAGCCCTCGACGCACCATCAGATGGTCATCGACCAGCATCACTCGAATCGGTTGGGAATTGCTCATGTTTAGCCCGCTTTCTATTCCTTGGTTACTGCGCAGCGAATAATAATTTCAGTGCCGTGTCCCGGTTGGCTGGTGATGGACAGTTTTGCCCCGATCGCGGCGGCGCGCTCACGCATCATGCTCAACCCATAGTGGCCAGGGGGCGTCTTGTCGGGGTCAAAGCCGCGGCCGTCATCCCGGATACGCAGTTCAACCGCGTCAGGCTCATAGTTTAGATAGATGTCGACCTGGCTGGCCCCGGCATGTCTGGCAATATTACTCAGCCCTTCCTGGCATAGGCGGTAAAGCGCCACCTGTACCTCGTTGGGCAATTTCCCTTCCCCCATAACATTCACGTTAATCGGGATGTTCGTCCGGCCTGCCAGCGCCTTTCCCAACAAACGCAGCAGATCGCCCAGCTCTGCATCCGTCAGTGTCGAAGGCAGCAGCTCGGCCAAAAGCAGGCGCATGTCGGCCTGGGCGCCACGGGTCAACCGGCGCAAATCTTCCAGGGATTGACGACCCTCTTCCGGGCTTCTTTCCCACAGGCGCGGCAGAACTTCGGCGATCAGACCGGCGGAGAATAGAGACTGGTTGACAGCATCGTGCAGGTTGCGCGCCAGGCGCTGCCGTTCCTGCAGTGCGGCAAGCGTTTGGGCATTTTCATATAATTCGGCATTGACCATCGTGATCGCCGCCTGGTTGGCCACGGTCAGAGCCAGGTCGGCGTCATGAGCAGTAAAATAGTTACGCTCGGCATGGGCGACCCCGATAACTCCGATCAGGCGGCCCTTTATGGCAAGCGGAACCCACATCCAGGACTTCACTCCCTTTACCAGTAAGCCGGCCTGCTGCTTAAGGAGCGAGCGTAGATATTGCGCCGGCGGGTCTGAGCTCTGAACGTCGGCGATCCGGGTAGACCGGCGCTCATTGAACATCGTCATCAAAGCCTCCTGGCTTTGCAGATGGATTTGGAATGGCATCGCTCGCTCGAGTGATTTTGGTCCCCGTACAGCCAGGGCGACCAGTGTCGAGTCCTCCAGCTTAAATAAACCGGCGTGGGTGTAATCGATGATCACCCGCAGTTGGTCGAGAATCAGCCCAGGCTGCAGTTCGAGTGCGGAAGCCAGGGTCTGGGAGATCTCCAATAAGGTCGATTGTTCCCGAGTATGGGCTTCCACCCTCTGCTGGAGCAAATGTTCCGAATGAACCCGCTGGCTGACATCCCGAACGACACTAAGGAGGCATAACTTACCCTGATAAGGAAACGCTGTCCCGTGCAGCTCAACAAAGAATTGCGCGCCATTCCGGCGCAGGTGTACCTCCAGAGCTTCGGACCGGCCCTTTGATTGAATCGCCTGGACATACGCACGGAATAACTCATGACTTTCGGGGTGGATGAAGCTGGTCGGGTGTAGGCCGATAAATTCCTCGCGAGCATAGCCGTACATCCTGCACGCCGCTGGGTTGGCCTCGACCACGAGGCCGGTCTCCAAATCATGGATGATCAACCCGTCGCTGGCGGTTTCGAAGATGCTCTGATATAGCTTTTCCCTTTCTTTAGCCCGAGATGGGTGGTTTTGGTAGCTAGTTTGCAGCGTTGCCAGCGCAGCCTGAAGATCTTCCAGTAAGCGCCTTTCCTTAGATTCAGCGGGCCAGCGATTGAGAGGAATGGTGGGAGACGCATCCGGATTCTGAGCCGTTTGCTGGAGGAGGTTGGACAACAGCGCGTAGAAATGGTCCGGAAGGGACATAGATATAGTGTAACCCAGGCTAGCGCACCTGTCACCTTGTTTCGATTTCAAATTTAGGTTTGTTTTCCGGCGAATTTGGGCGATCCCATCATTCAACGGATGGATCAAGTGCGGCCGGTGGAACAGATTGCTATGCAGATACGGGATGAGAATTTTGCTTCACTTTGCGTCTATTTAGTGAGCGCGGCAGGGGACTCGGGGCACACCTACGGTGCGCCTTGGCGTTTTGGCTCTGCCAAAACTCCCCTTCGAGCCTTTGTTACTCATAAAAATACCCCGGATATGCCGGGGTATTTTTATGAGCGCGGCAGGTGACTCGGGGCGAACCTGCGGTTCGCCTTAAAGTTTCGCGCAGCGAAACTTTCCTTCGATCCTTGGCATCTCGATCGGAAAAGGCACCGAAAAAAAACGGTGCCTTTTCCGATGAGCGCGGCAGGACTCGAATCTGCAACCAATGGCTTAAAAGGCCAGAGTCCAAAGTGCGCTGCTCCCATCCAAGAGCCTGGTACTTTCGCCCCTGTCCATTGGACGGTGGCTGAAGAAAGTCTCTTGGATGCTTGTTTAAGGGTCTGTCAATACCAGTCAACGCCAGTCAACCAATTCTTCGAAAGGAAGGTGTAGGATGGTTAAAACCATTCGAAAGGATTTGATGATGGTCTCGCTTGACAAGGGTATTGAGTTGTATCTGTCCACGCTCGCTACAGAGGGGAAAAGCCCACGCTACATCGACTGGCTGGAAACGCGGCTCAGGTTTTTCAAAGACTTCATCGAGCAAACCTATGGAGAAGATTTCAAACTCCAGGACCTGACGGTAGAAGATGGCCGGGCTTATCTTCGCAGCCTCATGGAACGTAACATTCGTTACCAAAACCATCCCATGCATCAGCAGCAGAAAGGCAAGCTCAAGATCCAGTATATCCACGGTTGCGGTCGTGCGGTGCGATCTTTCTCGACCTGGTCGTATGAGGAAGGCTACCTGGATGAGAATGTGATGCGCAGGTTGAAATTGCCGAAACTCCCCAAAACTTTCCCCGAGCCGTTGAGCGAAGAAGAAATCCAGAGAGTCCTTTCTGCAACACTGGACGGCACCCGCGAACGGCTGCGCAATTTCTCCATCATGATGCTTTTTTTGGATACCGGCATCCGGCTCGACGAGCTGGTGAATTTGACGCTGCCCAAGATCGATTTCGCGATCGGCGAAATGACAATTTTCGGAAAGGGCAGCAAAGAGCGCAAAGTACCGCTCGGTCTCCAGGCGAAGAAAGCCTTGCTCGATTATCTTGCCAAGGAGCGGCCCAATCCGGCCAATCCACAAGACGAGGACTGCATTTATCTGACGGTGGACGGATTTCCCATCACCCACGGAGCTGTCGCGAAGATGTTTCAGCGGGTCAAGAAACTCGCCGAAGTACCGAATCTGCACCCCCACACCTGCCGGCATACTTTCAGTGTGCGCTATCTGGTCAACGGCGGGGATGCCTTCAGCCTGCAGAGAATCCTCGGCCATACGTCGCTGGAGATGACCCGCAAGTACGTCAATCTGGCTTCCGGAGATGTCAAGGAAAAGCACCGCCGTTTCAGTCCGATGGACAATCTGAGGTTTCATGCGAATCGATGCGGGCGTCCCAAGGGAGGTCGTAGTCGGGAGCATTAGGAAGATCTGGCAGAGGCGCTAGTTTGCCGGTATTCCCGCAGAACGCTACAGCCAATCGGCTTATTATGGCAACTTTTTCAATCTTTGATGAAGCGCCTGAATTCATCGAAAAGGGGTTGACAGAACTCGTTTTCACTGTAATAATGATTTTCAACAAACGTTGAAAGAAATATAACAGTGAAAATTAACGATTTAGAGGCGAAGGCAAAGGAGGCATTGGCCAGCTGCCTGCAAGAAATTCCATTCTTGCATCTGGATTCGGATTCTTCCACCCCTACTCCAGATGGGATCAGGCCTGATCTTTTGATCAATTTGGAGATAGAAAGTCGCCGCGTTTGCCTGATTGGGGATATCAAAAACAACGGGCAGCCGCGCTATGCTCGCCAGGCCGTCAACCAACTATTGCGGTACCTGGATGCCAACCCCGATGCTTATGGTGTCTTCATCGCCCCTTACATTTCTCCTAGCGCCGCGAAAATCTGCCTGGATGCGAACATCGGCTATATTGATTTTGCCGGGAATTGCCATCTCTCATTTCGTCAGGTTTACATTCACAAAGAAGGAAACCCCAACCCGTTCACTGAGAATCGTTATTTGCAATCCCTCTATGCTCCGAAAGCCGAACGTATCTTGCGTGTCCTGCTTGCCTCTGGTCCAAGGGAGTGGAAAGTGGCAGATCTGGCAGAGGAGGCGGAGGTCAGCCTGGGATTGGTGTCCAATGTTAAGAAGCTCTTGACGGATCGAGAATGGGTCGATGCCCGGCCCATTGGGTTTTCACTGACTCAACCGTTCGAGTTATTGGCAGAATGGTCCGAGAACTACAATTATCGCCGGAACCAGATCGCCGAATACTACACCTTGTTGGATATTTCGGATTTCGAATCCCGACTCGGTGAAGTATGCGACCGAAAGGACATCCGCTACAGTCTGACGGGGTTTTCAGCGGCTGCGAGACTAGCACCTATGGTACGGTATCAACGAGTGATGGCCTATATCCAGAGCGACCTCGACCGGTTAGAAATGGGGTTAGAAATGGAGTTAGAAATTAAATCCGTCTCAAGCGGGGCCAATGTTCTGCTCTTGACTCCATATGACGAAGGGGTTTTCTATGGATCCCAGGAGGTCGCTGATCTGCAAATCGTTTCATCTGTGCAGGCATACTTGGATCTTGTCGGTTATCGCGGCCGAGGGGAAGAAGCCGCCGAGGCGCTCCTGGAGATCGTAATTAATAAGCTATGGTCCGCAGAAGAGATTACACAGAAGACGCCGTAAACGCAGCCCGCAGTGTTCTGCTCGAAATTGCACACTTGTTGGGAGAATACCGGGAAGATATGGTCATCGTTGGCGGATGGGTGCCGGACTTGATTCTCCCAGCTCAAGGTGTCGAACACATTGGTAGTATCGATGTCGATGTGGCTTTAAATCATCGCAGGCTTACGGAAGTTGGTTATCAATCGATCGCCAAGCTGCTTCTCTCCAGAGAATATCGAGAGGGAAAACAACCCTTTATTTTCCACCGGGATGTCCAGACAGATGATCTTATCGTCACTGTACAAGTCGATTTCTTGGCCGGAGAGTATGAGGGAACCGGCAAGAAACATCGCACCCAAAAAGTGCAAGATATGCGACCCCGAAAGGCCAGGGGAGTAGACCTGGCCTTCGAAATGCCACTAAAGATCTCCATTCGTGGCACACTTCCTGGTGGCGGGGAGGACGTTGCCGAGATTAATGTCGCCTCGGTTGCCCCTTTTCTGGTCATGAAAAGCATGGCGCTTAAATCCCGACTTAAGGAGAAAGACGCCTGGGATATCTACTATTGCATTCGACATTATCCCGGCGGCGTTGAGAAGCTGGTTCAAGAATTTCTGACATTATTGCCTCACAGTTTGGTTCAGGAAGGATTGCGCAACATCGCAGAAAAGTTCTCGTCGCCTTCAGCGGTGGGGCCAACCTACGTTGCAGATTTTGAGGAACTTACCGACCCAGCAGAGCGCGCTCTGCTCCAAAGAGACGCCTATGAACGTGTCAATCAACTGTTGAGAAATCTCCGCATTGATTGAATCGCAATACACCACGCATACCAACCAATCCCAACTAACCGCCGGAATACCCATTCTCGTCGCTGCGGCAGACTTCTGCCTGCCTGCGTTCTCAAGACATTACAGTGACGATTTCGCTTCATCAACACCGCTGCTCGGCTCTGAACCTTCGTATGAAGGATGACGTAATTGCCCCCGTGTCACGGACTTCTTGAGTGAAGCAATTGATCCGGGTTGAGAAAGCACAATGAGCGAATACCAATATCACGAATGGCAAACTGTGGATAAGGTGTTGACGCCTGAAGAGCAAGCCGAAGTGGACAGCCTCTCCAGCCATATTGAAGTCAGTTCGAGCCGGGCAGTGGTCACCTACCACTGGAGCGATTTTCGCCACGATCCCAAGCGAGTGCTGCTCGACTATTTCGACGCCTACTTCTATATGGCGAACTGGGGCACACTGCGTTTGATGTTCCGCTTTCCAAAAGGGCTGATTGACGAAGAGGCGATCACCCCTTATATGCTGGATGAGTACGTCTCCTTAGAGACAGTCGGCGAAGATCAAGTCCTTGACCTGGAGTTCAACCTAGAATACGGTGAGGGATGGCTGGAGACCGAGAGTGGGCTTTCTGGTTTCATCCGTCTGCGAGAAGACCTGATCGAGGGGGACTACCGCCTGCTCTATCTAGCCTGGCTGAAAGCCAGGACTATGTCCGAAGAGTGGGTAGTTGACTACGGAAATGAGATTTCCTACCCCGATCACGAACCCCCCGTACCCGACGGGCTCAAAAAGCTCTCTCCCGGTTTGAAGCACTTCATTGACGTCTTCGAACTCGACCCCTTTCTGGTACAGGCTGCCGCGGAAGCAAGTGAGAACCTGACAGCATCCCCGAATATCAATTACCGCCAACTGGTCGCACACTTGTCACGTGAAGAAGGCCAGGCGTTCCTTGCCGATCTGGCCGAAGGAAAGCCGGGGGTGGCGCCAGCATTACGCAAGCGCTTGTTGGCTTTTTTACCGGATCAGAGAAGTACCCGACGACAAAGTCCCCGCACGATCCAGCAGTTGCTCCAGCGCGCAAAAGAGCTTGAGCAGATTGAGCGGACCCGCCAGGCAGAAGCGGCTCGCAAAAAGCACATCGCCGAGATGGAAGCGCTGGCAGCCCGGGAGGAACAGGCCTGGCAGAAGGTGGATCAATTGCTGGATCGCGGCCGCAGGATCGCTTCGGTCTATGATGACGCGACCGCTCGTTTAAGGAGATTGGCGCAGCTCTCCGAATTCAAGCATACGGAGCAAAGCTTCCAAAGGCGGGTCCAGGCGTTGGCGGAGAAATACGCTAGCCGGAATGCACTGATCCAGCGGTGGAAGCGTGAGGGATGGGTGTGAGGTGATAAGGCCAATTACCGGTTGGCAAACCAGACCGCATAGTCCTCTACCAGTTGGTATTGCGGGGCGCGGTAGTCCTTGACCTCCAAATCAGCGAGGGGAAGTTGGTAGGTCTCCCGACCTTTTTTCACGTCCACCAGGATGCCATAATCCTCAAAAACCTCGTTCAGCGCAATCACGCGGATGGTATCGCCCGCGCGGATGGGACCGTAAGAGTCGTATTCGGTAAGCTCGGCCTCAAAGGGGAAGGTCAGCGTCTTTTCCAGGTATTTAAACCAGGCCTCCAAACAGGCATCCTCATCCCGCGGGTCAATTCCGTCCAACACTATCTGGATACGTTTGCCCCCTTCATCGAGATGGATCCAACCCACATGGCTAACAATTTCTCTGGTAGCAGCCGCCACATCTTTAAGTGAATCTCTGGCTGTAACCCCTTCCAATTCTGTGACATACAGGTTCATCTCGCTCCAGTCCAGGCCTTCTTTCTCGGCACGTTCGAGGGAGCTCCTGGGCATATTCTGTAGCGTGAGGCTGTCCCATTGAACGGTGACGATAGGAGGCTCAGGAGGGGATTCTTCGATTTCCACAACGCGGCCTTGCCAACCACTCATGTCGTCACCAAAATCCGGATCATGCACGCCTGGCTTCACGGCGACGGATTCGCCCACTTTGAAAGGAAACGCGGACTTGCTTTGTTGGGAAGAAGGGTCTCCCTCGCCAGGTAAGTACGGGATCAGCCCTTTGCGATACGCCTCTTCCTGGATATGGCGGGGCGCATAACGAGCATCGATTATCAATCCGTTCACAGAAATCGTCCAAGCAAAGGGGTTTTCACCCATCAGGCTGGGAAGCGTCCAGCGCGGGTCATACTGCATCAAGCCGAACAGATCGCGGATTTTCTTGGACGTGTTATAGCCGGTACTCTTGGAAACCCCAAAGGCGGAACACAAATCTTCAGCACTGATGTAAGGAGGGAAGGATTTATCGAAGAGGAAATTTACGAACCCGATCGTGTAGACGATGCCGCATGCCCAGGTATTGGCGTGCCCGCTCTCTAACGGTGAGGGGCGTTTACGGGCCAGAACAACGGCCTTTTTGCGGCTCATTTCAGCGTACTCGTCGTTCAAGTTTTCCCGGCAGACAGCGTCAATAATCGCTGTGATCTCATTGTAGCGGGTCTGCAACTTCTTGGGGACAGTCTCATTCATGATTTTTTCAAGGATAAATTTGTTCAAATTGAACTGACTGATTTTCCATTAATGACCGTTATTGATCACTTGCGGCGTGCTCTTCTTCCACGGCGGGTTTTCTTCGATTGCCAGATTGTTTTACTACCTGCCTCCCCTCCAAAAATATCCCCCTCGGTATGCTCATCGTTTTCTTGAGATTTCTCTCGATTGGCAGCATTTTTGAAAATCCGGTAATGACGTTTAAGCCGAGACACATAATTGCTGTCTTCCAAAATATCCTCGATGAGGGTCAAAAAAGCCGGTGCGTATTTGGATTGCGGGCTGCCGAAATTGAGCACCGGTCCTTGAAGATCGTGAATCGTTTCAGGATCGTTCTCTCCGTACCATCTCGCGTAAAACTTTTCGCTCTCCCATCCATAAGCAATGATTGCCATCGATGTTCTCCGCTTCCAGTCATATACATCGAAGAACACTCGACGGCATTCACAGGCAGGCTCGTTGCAGTACATTTCAATCAGGCCATAGCTACCCGTTGGAATACCTGAATGGTTCCTGACCGTAATCGTTCGGGGTTCTTTTTCGGCAATCTCGGGAAAGCGCGCATAAAAAGGTTCGTAAGGCATCAATAAATTCCCTTGCCTGTGATTCGACAGATTTCACCCTCAATTATAAACGCCGACTGACGTTAAATTGTCCTCCCAGGCTCCCGTTTGTTATAATGGAAATCCTTGGCACATTTCGCATCTCGATCGAGATCATAGGGAACAAATTGGATGAGATAAACCAATTGCTGGTGGAATTGGAGGGGGAATTGGCGCAGCTTGATGCCCGCAGGACTGAGTTGCTCAAAAAAATCAGCGAACTGCAGCAAGCAAAAAGCTCGCTTCTTATTGGCAAGGGAGCATCTCCCCCAATGGCTGGCCTTCCGCCAGTAACCGACCAGTCTTCTGATGATGCAAAAATAGCTCTATTCCGCAGCCTGTTCCGCGGGCGCGAAGAGGTTTACGCTAGGCGATTCGAGAATATGAAAACTGGCAAGAAAGGATATTGGCCTGTGGGTCGCAACGATAGAGTCCTTGGAGATCGTGATTTTTTGCCTGTAACAGATGAGGTGGTGAAGAACCACCTCTTGGGCATAGATCCACAGGATAAATTCGGGCGCGATTTCACGATTGGCATTTATCCAATGTTGCTGGATGAGACTTGCTATTTCCTGGCAGCGGACTTCGACAAAGTAACCTGGCAGGCAGACGCCGGGGCATTCCTGGAAACCTGTGCGCTTTTTAACGTGCCCGCCGTATTGGAGAGATCGCGTTCGGGCAACGGCGGACATATCTGGATCTTCTTCTCGGAGCCCGTTCCAGCAAAACAGGCCCGAAATATGGGCACATTTCTTCTGACCCAAACCATGGATCGCCGGCCCGAAATCGGAATGGATTCCTATGACCGTTTTTTCCCCAGTCAAGATGCGCTCCCCAAAGGTGGTTTTGGAAATCTGATTGCCTTGCCATTGCAAAAAAGGCCATGCGAACAAGGCAACAGCCTTTTCCTGGATGAAAACTTCAGCCCATATCCGGATCAATGGGCCTTCATTTCATCGATTCGCCGAATGAGTCGTCAAGAAGTCGAGATGATCGTCGAGGAAGCGGGGAAGCTGGGCGAGCTTCTGGGAGTACGTCTTCCGGTGACAGATGAGAACGACGACACACCCTGGGTCATGACACCTTCAAAAGGGCGCAGGGAACCGCCCATCGTTGGACCACTTCCCGAAAAAATCAACCTGGTGTACGGCAATCAGATTTATGTAGCCAAGGCTGATTTGACGCCCTCCTTTCGAAATCGATTAATTTACTTGGCAGCTTTTCAGAACCCGGAGTTTTATCGGGCGCAAGCCATGCGCCTGTCGACGTTTGGCAAACCACGCATCATCAGTTGCTGCGAAGATTATCCGCAACACCTGGGATTGCCACGAGGTTGTCTTGATGAAATGCTTGAGCTTTTCGAGTCGTTGCATATCAAGGTGGAACTATCCGATCAGCGATTTGCTGGAACGCCAATAGATGTAGTGTTTCAGGGAGTTCTGCGTGCCGAGCAACAACAGGCAGCCGATGCTCTATTTGAGCATGAGACAGGGGTATTGTCAGGATCGACAGCATTTGGTAAGACCGTCGTTGCCGCCTACTTGATCGCTCGGCGTAAAGTAAACACTTTGATAATCGTCCATCGCCGCCAATTGCTTGACCAGTGGATCGAGGTGTTGAGCCATTTCCTCGGCATTGGGCTAAAAGAGATTGGCCAAATCGGGGGCGGTAAGAGGAAACCGTCTGGGATCATCGACGTTGCAATGGTTCAGAGTTTGAGCAAGAAAGGCATCGTCGATGCCGTTGTTGGACAATATGGCTATTTAATTGTCGATGAGTGCCATCACATCTCCGCAGTCAGATTCGAGCAGGCTGTCCGGCAAAGCAAGGCTCGGTATCTTACGGGCTTATCGGCTACATTAGCAAGGAAAGACGGTCACCATCCGATCATCTTCATGCAATGTGGACCGGTTCGTTACCGGGTAGATGATCGCAAGCAAGCTGAAAAACGGCCTTTTGATCATAAAGTCATCATACGCCCCACCAATTTCCGCTTGCCACCTCATCTACAAGACGAGGCATCGCCATCGATCCAGGAGGTGTATTCACTACTTGCCCAGGATGACGAACGCAATCAAACCATCATTCAAGATGTAATTGCTGCGGTGGCAGCAGGTCGCAGTCCAGTGTTGTTGACAGAGCGCAGGGATCATCTGGATTTACTCACCAGCAAGATTGCTCAACATATCCAGAATGTTATCGTCATGGCCGGAGGCATGGGGAAGAAACAGCGCCAGAAGCTTTCCGATCAAATTGCCAACATTCCAACTGACCAGCCACGCCTGATTATAGCAACCGGGCGGTACTTGGGTGAAGGATTTGACGATGAGCGGCTGGACACCCTCTTTCTTACCTTGCCCATCTCCTGGCGAGGAACCCTGACCCAATATGCAGGTCGCCTGCATCGGTTAAATGCTGCCAAACGGGAGGTGATCATCTACGATTATATCGATTTTGAAGTTCCCGTATTGGCTCGGATGTACGCGCGGCGCCGCAAGGGATATAAATCAATCGGCTACGAGATCACGGAAGTAGATAATAAGAGCAAACTAGTTCAGCTTAGACTGGATAACCTCCAGTGAAATCGTCTGAGTCATAACTCCCACAGTTCCCTTGGCAGTGCCGGGTGACGCGCGTATGTGGTTTTTTGAGGTTAGAAAATTAAGTCTGCCATTCCCCCGGTCAACCAAATGCGAGGTAGGCCACTTTTGCCTTTGGAGCTTCTGTATGCAGCGGGATAGTACCTGCTCTGGGTCTTCTCATTTAGAGCCTCAGCCTGTCTTATGTAACCCCGATAACACAAACAAATGAAAAAAGTTGAGCGCCGTTGACTCCCTTTAGCACGACTGTTGACTGGTGTTGACATCCCTATTCAATTCCGTTGACAAAACCAGAACAAATAACATCGATATCCGTCCAAGAGCCTATCGGTCTTGTTAAGCCTTTGGACAGGATCTTTTGCCATTTTCCAGAAAGTGGGGCGTAAAGAACAAAAAACCCGCCTTTCGACGGGTCAATTCCCAAAATTCGCCTTTTTTTCGGCCAAAAGTGGGAGAAGTGAGCGCGGCAGGACTCGAACCTGCAACCAATGGCTTAAAAGGCCACTGCTCTGCCATTGAGCTACGCGCCCGTGCTTGCGGGTGCATTCTATCACGCTCCCAAAACGGCGTCAACGCCGCGCGCTGACGCTAAAAACCTTGACTTTTCCCGGCAGAGTAGTTACTATGAAGTAGACCAACATTCCAACTAGCGTGGAGGATTAAATGGCAAACATTCCCGAGGTGAGTGAAGACACCTTCAAAGAAGAAGTGCTCTCAGAAGATAAACCGGTGCTGGTAGATTTTTCTGCGGTGTGGTGCGGGCCGTGCAAGATGCTCGACCCGATCGTCGAGGAGCTAGCCCAGGAGTGGTCGGATCAACTCAAAGTGGTCAAGCTGGACGTAGACCACAACCCCCAGATCGCCATGCAGTACCAGGTCATGGGCGTCCCGACCCTGATGCTTTTTAAAGGCGGTGAGAGCCGTGAACGCCTGACCGGCTACCAGCCGAAAGATCGCATCACAGCGAGGCTCTCCCCGCACCTCAACGGGGTGAAAAACTAGGTAGAATTATTTTAAGAGCTCTTGGAGGGCGGTAGGCTGATTGAACCACCAGCCCGCCGCCTTCCATTTTTATTTAAAATCGAGTACAATTCCTTATTGCAAGTACTTGCAATAAGGAATTGTTGCGATAATGGCCCAATCCCAAGAATCCTTCGACCACCTGCGCGAGCAAGGCTACCGGCTGACCCCCCAGAGGCTGGCGATCTTGCGCATCTTGCGCGCCTGCGGAGAGCACCTCACCCCGGCCGAGATCATCGCCCGCGCCCAGCAAGAGCTGCCCGGCGTGACCGAGGCCACCGTGTACCGCACGCTGAGCTTCCTTGCCGAGCACGAACTGGCCCTGGCGGCCCACGTCGGCAGCGGACAGCTGGTCTACGAGATCGCCGAACACGACCATCACCACCTGATCTGCCGCGCTTGCGGAGAGGCGGTGGAGATCGACCACAGCCAGCTCGAGGCGCTCTATGGCCGCTTCGAGGCCGAGACCGGCTACCGCATCGATTCCCTGCACCAGACTTTCTTCGGCCTATGCCCCGCCTGCCAGGCTGGCGAATCATCCGTACAGAACGAAAACTCAGGATAATTGAATGCAGGTTCGGCTCCCAATCGTAGATCCTTATAAAGAAAGCGAGGTCTATTGATGCTGCCAGCTCCCATACTGCTCAAACCGGTCGAGATGCACATCCCCGACGGGTTCTTATCTTTGCCGGTGGCCTTGATTTTCTGGGCTCTTTCGGCCGCCCTGATCTTCCTCGCCGTGCGGCGCACACAGCGCGAGCTGGGCGAGCGCCAGATCCCCTTGATGGGGGTGATGGCGGCTTTTATCTTTGCCGCCCAGATGATCAACTTCCCGGTCGCTGGAGGCACTTCAGGGCATTTGCTGGGCGGCGTGTTAGCCGCCGTTGCCCTGGGCCCATGGGCCGGCATGCTGGTGATGACCAGCGTGATCGGCGTGCAGGCGCTGCTCTTCCAGGACGGCGGCCTGCTGGTGATGGGCGCTAACATCTTCAACATGGGCCTGCTCACCACCCTGATTGGCTTCGGATTGGATCGCGCCGTGATTGGGCGGGGAATCGGCGCGCGGCTGGGCGTCGCCGGGATCGCTGCCTGGCTATCGGTGATGGCCGGCGCGCTGTTTACCTCCCTGCAGCTGTGGCTCAGCGGCACGGCGCTGCTGGGCATCGTCGTCCCGGCCATGCTGGGCGTGCACGCCCTGATCGGCGTAGGCGAGGCCGCCATCACCGTGGCGGCGCTGGGATTCATCTTCCGGACCCGCCCAGACCTGCTCACCGCCGAAGTTGGCCGGTCGCGCGGTGGGGGAGGCTGGGTCATCGCCGGGCTGCTCACCACCCTGGCCGTCGTACTAGTCTCTCCGCTGGCCTCCGCTTATCCGGACGGGCTGGAGCGGGTAGCCGGCGACCTGGGTTTCCTCAGCGTCGGCCAGAACGCTCCTTACCAGCTTTTGCCGGATTACAACCTCCCGATCCTGGGCGAGAGCGCCCTGTCCACGGTGATCGCCGGCGTAATCGGCGCGCTGGTCGTCGCTTTGCTGGCTGTTTTAGCCGGACGCGCCTTGAATCGCGCGAACCGGACCAAAACCTAAACGATGCACGTTGACCTGTTTGATCGCTTTCGGGCGGGCGCCAGCCCGATCCACCGCCTCGACCCGCGGGTCAAGGTGGTTGTCGCGGTGCTGTTCATCCTCTCGAACGTACTGCTGCCCGACGGCGCCTGGCTGGCCTTCGCCCTGGCCTTTATCGGTTTACTTTTTCTCAACGCCCTGGCAGGCTTTGACCTGCTGTTTTTGATCACCCGCTCATTCGTGGCGCTGCCTTTCGCTTTAGCCGGGGTCTCGGCGGTCTTTGCCCTGCCCGGCAGGCCGCTGTGGGCCTGGGAGATCGGCCCCTGGCAGCTGGTCGCCAGCGACGCCGGCCTGCTGCGCTTTGCGAGCTTGCTGACGCGCAGCTGGCTCTCGGTGCAGATGGCCATCCTGCTCACCGCCACGACGCAGTTCCCGGACCTGATCCACGCGCTGCGCCATCTGCGCGTCCCCCAGGTGCTGGTAGCGGTGGTTTCCTTCATGTACCGCTATTTGTTCGTGCTCACCGATGAGGCCATGCGCCTGCTGCGCGCCCGGGAAGCGCGCAGCGCTCGCCCGGCGGCAGGCGGTGGGGGCGGCAGCCTGGCCTGGCGGGCGTGGGTGGCCGGCAACATGGCCGGACAGCTTTTCTTGCGCAGCTATGAACGCAGCGAGCGCGTGTACGCCGCCATGCAGGCGCGCGCCTACCGGGGGCACCTGCTTACCCTGAATCCGCACGAGCTGGGCGCTTACGATTGGCTGCTCGGCGCAGCGGCAGTAGGCAGCCTGATCCTGCTGCAAGTGATCGCCCGGCTCTAGCCCGTAGAGTATCTCTTGATGTCCCCCATCGTCCACCGCGAAACCCACGACGGCTCGCTCGAAGTCTCCTCCCGGGAGCTGGCCCAACCGGCTGCGCCCTCAAAAGACGGCAGGCCGGCCCTGCAGGTGCGCCAGCTCGACTTCAGCTATCCGGATGGGCATACTGCCCTGCGCAACGTCAGCTTGCAGGTCCAACGCGGCGAAAAGATCGCCCTGGTCGGGCCGAACGGGGCCGGCAAGAGCACCTTGATGCTGCACTTGAACGGCATCCTGAGGGGAGAGGGTGAAATCTTCGTCGGCGAGCTGCCGGTGGTGGAGGCCAACTTGCCGGCGGTGCGCGCCAGGGTTGGCCTGGTCTTCCAGAATCCCGACGACCAGCTGTTCTCCCCCACGGTGTTCGAGGACGTGGCCTTTGGGCCGCTGCACCTCGGCCTGCCGGAGGAGGAAGTCCGCCAACGGGTCGCAAACGCACTGGAGCAGGTCAACATGCGCGCTTACGGGGAGCGGCTTTCCCACCACCTCAGCCTGGGGGAGAAAAAACGCATCGCCATTGCCACGGTGCTGTCCATGGAGCCCGAGATCCTGGTCCTGGACGAGCCCTCCTCGGGATTGGACCCGCGCGCCCGCCGCGGGCTGATCGAGCTGCTCGATCAGCTGCCATTGACCATCCTGGCCGCCACCCACGACATGCCCATGGTGCGCGACCTTTTCCATCGCATGGTGATCATGGACGGCGGCGCGATCATCGCCGACGGTCCTACGGAGGCGCTACTGTCCGACGCTGCGCTGCTGGAAGCCCACGGCCTGGAAGCGCCTTAGCGAGCCGCTGGATTCTAAAGGAAGCAGGGGGTGTTTGGGCGGACGAAGCCCGTCCAAACACCCCCTTTCTTCCCTCAAGGCGTAATTCCTAAAATAAAAAGCGCCTGGCCGATGACGCCAGGCGCTTGATCGATTCCCTTCGTTTCTGGTTAATCTGCTCCAACCACTGCAGCCTCGGCCAGCCCAGCCGCCTCGCGCAGCAGTTCAGCCTTATCGGTGCGCTCCCAGCTCAGGTCCAGGTCGTCCCGGCCGAAATGGCCGTAGGCGGCCACCTGGCGGTAGATCGGCTTGCGCAGTCCCAGATCGCGGATGATGGCGCCGGGGCGCAGGTCGAAGTGCTCACTGATCAGCTCGGCAATCTGCTGGTCGGGGATGTTGCCGGTGCCGAAGGTCTCTACGTTGATGCTCAGTGGATGGGCCACGCCGATGGCGTATGCAACCTGGATCTCGCAGCGGTCCGCCAACCCGGCAGCGACCACGTTTTTAGCCACCCAGCGCGCCGCATAGGCCGCCGAACGGTCCACCTTGGTGGGGTCTTTGCCGCTGAAGCAGCCGCCGCCGTGCCGCCCCATCCCGCCGTAGGTGTCCACGATGATCTTGCGCCCGGTCAAACCGGAATCGCCCAAGGGACCACCGATCACGAAGCGTCCGGTCGGGTTGGTGTAGATCTTCAGGTCCTCGTCCACCATCTCGGGGGGCAGCACCGGTTTGATCACGTGCTCGATCAGCCCGGCGCGGATATCCTGCTGGGAAATCTCGGGAGCGTGCTGGGTGCTGATCAGCACGGTGTCGATGCGCTTGGGACGCCCGTAAGCGTACTCCACGGTCACCTGGCTTTTACCGTCGGGGCGCAGCCAGGGCAGCGTGCCGTCCTTACGCACTTCGCTCAGCCGGCGCGTGAGCCCGTGGGCCAGGTAGATGGGCATGGGCATCAGCACCGGCGTCTCGTTGCAGGCGTACCCGAACATCATGCCCTGATCGCCGGCCCCGATAGTCTCGACCTCTTCGGGGGTGATCTCTCCCGACTTTGCCTCCAGGGAGGCGTCAACCCCCAGAGCGATGTCCCCCGACTGGTTGGCGATGGCGACCTGCACGCCGCAGGTGTTGCCGTCGAATCCCTTGGCGCTGTCGTCGTAGCCGATCTCTTTGATAATCTTGCGGGCGAGCTCGTCGAAGTTGATCCACGCCTGGGTGGTGATCTCTCCCAGGAAAATCACGAAACCGGTCTTGGTAGCGACCTCGCAAGCCACGCGCGACTTCGGATCCTGCTCCAGGCAGGCGTCCAGCACCGCATCGCTCAACTGGTCGCACAGCTTATCCGGGTGCCCCTCAGTGACCGATTCGGAGGTGAAGACCAGGCTGGGTGAATTCATAAATGTCGTGCTCATTGCTACCTCCAAAAGAATTTGGACTTACGCAGACGGCGAGAGGCAGGGAAGTTTGGGCAGGCGACGCCCGCCCAAACTTCCCCGATCCTTTCGTGGGCTGCGTAAACTCCAGGAAATAAAATTGCCCCTTCAGGTCGTGAAAGGGCAAAAAACGCAAAGAAACGGCTGCCCTCTCATCTCCCAGAACCTCCGTCTGTCGGAATTGGCACCTTGAGTTAGCTCTTCAGTTGGGCGGTCGCTCAGTCGGGTTCTTCTGTAAGCCAGCACGAAGACCGAATGACTAACCAACTATCGCGCTAAGCTCGGTTGCCGAGGCTTCACAGGGCCGGTCCCTCCACCTCTCTGGATAAGAGTGCCGATAGGGGCTATTGAGTTGTTGGAGTGGATAATACCACGGGCGCGAGCAAATGTCAATCAATGGAGCAGCCAGACGATCAGGTAATAGCCGATCGGGCCGGCCCACAACCAGGAATCGACCCGGTCGAACGCGCCGCCGTGCCCCGGAAGCAAGTGGCTCGAATCTTTGACCCCCACTTGGCGTTTGATCATGCTCTCGCCCAGGTCGCCCAGCGGGGTGAGGGCGGAGAGCGCCAATCCGAGCCAGGCCCCGGCCCACGGGGTGAGGGCGGAATCCGGCCCGGCGCCGAGACGCCACAAAGCGGCGAGCAGCGCGCCGCTCAACGTACCGGTGATGACCCCGCCAAGGTAGCCCTCCCAGGTCTTTTTAGGGCTCAAGCGAGGGCTTAACGCCCGGCGGCCAAAGCGGCGTCCGACGGAATAAGCGCCCGAATCGGCCAGCCACACGGTCGGCAGGACGGTGAGCAGCCACCACTCGCCATCGGGCAAGGCGCGCAGTGAGATCAAGTAAGCCCCCAGCCAGCCAGCGTACAGCGCGCCGCTAACCGTAATGGAAAAATCGGTTCCGGCCTGGTCGCGCCCGCGCTCATAGGCAACCAGATGGTAGCTCATGCTGGCCAGCACCAGCAGGCTGATGATCCAAGGCGCGCTTTCAAAGCCGTTCGCTGCCCGGCCCAACACCAGCCCCGCGCCCCCCAGGACGACCAGCGCGCCGGAGGGACGGTAGCCTCCGGCGCGAAATAAGCGGGCGTATTCCCAGGCGGCCAGTCCAAGGACCAGCGCCAAGAGCACGGCCAGTACGACGCCTCCCAGATGGATGGCGACCATTGCCACTGGCAATAGCACGATTGCCACCAGGAGCCGTTGAACGAACATCGATTGTAGATCCGTTTAGGCGGATTGAGGGACCATGCCGTAACGACGCTCGCGGTGCTGGTACTCTTCCAAGGCGCGGGCGAGCTCTTCTTTGCCGAAGTCGGGCCAGTAAGTCGGCGTGAAATACCATTCCGAGTAGGCGCCTTGCCAGATGAGGAAATTGCTGCCGCGCAGCTCGCCCGAAGTGCGGATGATCAGATCCGGGTCGGGCACGCCGGCGGTGAACAAATACTGGCTCACCAGCGCATCGGTGACTTCTTCAGCTTTGACGCCGTCTTCGATCATGTTTTGGATGGCGCAGACGATCTCGTCGCGCCCCCCGTAGTTGAAGGCCACGTTGAGCACCAGCCGTGAGTTGTCCTTGGTGTATTCGATCGCGTGCAGCACCTTTTTACGCAGGACCGGTTTCAGGCGGTCCAATCGGCCAATGTGATGCAGCTGAACGCCCTGTTTGTGCAGCTCTTTCAGCTCGCGGTCGATCACGTCTTCCAGGATGCGCATCAGACCGGTGACTTCCTCGTGAGGCCGCCCCCAGTTCTCGGTGGAAAAGGCGTAGATGGTCAGATATTGGATGCCAAATTCGACGCAGGCTTCGATCACCCGGCGCAGATTATCAGTGCCGGCGCGGTGGCCAGCCAGGCGCGGCAGCCCGCGCGATAGCGCCCAGCGCCCATTGCCGTCCATGATGATGGCGATATGGGTGGGGATATGATCGTCTGGTTCTTGGTTCTTCTTCCTACTCATCAGCTTCATACAAAAAAATTTACCGTTTAAACCTCAGCGCTAGAGGTTAAGCCCGCGCTTCAGACTTCCAGAATCTCCTTTTCTTTGCGCTCACCGATCGCATTGATCTCGTCGATGTAGTGATCAGTGATCGTCTGCAGCTGTTCTTCGCCGCGTTTCAAATCGTCTTCGGAGATTAACTTCTCGTTTTCAAAGTCGCGCAGGTCTTTAATGATATCGCGGCGCACATTACGGGCGGCAACTCGCGCTTCTTCTAAACGGGTGTGGACCACTTTGACCAGGTCCTGGCGGCGCTCCTCGGTCAGCGGCGGCAGGTTCAGCCGGATGGATTTGCCATCGTTGTTCGGGGTCAACCCCAGGTCGGAGGAGAGAATGCCGCGCTCGATATTCCGCAGAGAGCCGGCGTCGAAGGGGCGGATGAGCAACGTACGAGGCTCGGGCACGCTGATGCTGGCTAACTGGATCAATGGAGTGGGATTACCGTAGTACTCTACCGGCAGCCGTTCGACCAATGCTGGTGTAGCGCGCCCGGTGCGAATCCCTCCCAGGTCCTCCTCCAGGGCTTGTACTGCGCCCTTCATCCGGGTTTCGGCTTCGCGATAGACGTCATTGAGCATATTGCCTCCAGGATGAGCAGTCGCGGATCACATTTGCTAGGTTAAGGATACCCGAAAAAGCGCCCGCAGAAAAGGGGGAAAATGAGGCGCTAGGTTACAGACCTGCAAGCACGACCCTGCCCGCGCACTAGAGCGCGGCGATCAGCTGGTGATCAGGGTGCCGACTTTGTCACCCTCTATAGCCCGCCGCAGGTCGTGAGGGTGCCACAGGTTGAGCACCAGGATAGGCAGATCGTTGTCCATGCACAGAGAGAGGGCCGTGTTGTCCATCACTTCCAACCGCTGGTTGAGCGCGTCCATGTAAGTCAGATGATCGAAACGCTTGGCGTCGTCGTGAACCATTGGGTCCTTGTCGTAGACGCCGTCTACCTTGGTTGCTTTGATCAACACATTGGCGTCGATTTCCATGGCGCGCAGAGCCGCCGCGGTGTCCGTGGAGAAATACGGGTTGCCCGTCCCGCCTCCCAAGATGACCACGCGGCCTTTCTCCAGGTGGCGGATAGCCCGCCGGCGAATGTAGGGCTCCGCCACGGCGTGCATTTCCACCGCCGTCTGCACGCGAGTAACAATCCCGCGCCGTTCCATGGCATCCATTAATGCCAGCGCGTTCATCACGGTCGCTAACATGCCCATATAATCCGCCGTAGCCCTGTCCATGCCGCGCTGCAGTCCGCTGCGCCCGCGCCACAGGTTGCCCCCGCCGATCACGATGGCGACGTCCACTTCCAGATCGGTGACTTCCTGCACCCGGGTGGCGATGTACTCGGCTTGCTGTGGATCGATGCCAAAACCATCCTTGCCAGCCAGTGACTCGCCGCTCAACTTGAGCAAGATGCGCGTATATTTTTTGGAAGCCTGCATGGCTGAACGCTCCTTATTCTAGAGAGGTTTGGAGGTGTTTCCCTGAAGTGTGTTAATTCTATCAATTTGAAAAAAAGACCAACCTTGCGGTTGGCCTTGTTGATCCTAAGCGTTGGTTTCTTCGCCCACTTCCCATCGTACGAAGCGGCGGATGACGATGTTCTCGCCGAGCGAGACAATGTGGTCGTGCAGCAGATCTTTGATGGTGATCTCGTCGTCGCGTATGTAAGCCTGACGCAGCAAGCAAACCTCGTTCAGATATTTTTCCAGGCGTCCCTCGACGATGCGTTCGACGATGTTCTCCGGTTTGCCCTCATCCCGGGCGCCCTTCCGGGCGACTGCGCGTTCGTGTTCCAGCACGTCATCGGGGATGTCTGCCTCGCTGACATACAGTGGGGACATGGCTGCGATCTGGAGCGCAACCTCATGGGCGAAGTTGCGGAAGTCTTCCGAACGGCCAACGAAATCGGTCTCGCTGTTGACTTCGACCATCACGCCGACGCGCCCTTCTCCATGGGAGTAAAGTTCCAGTACGCCTTCGGAGGTCTCTCGATCAGAACGCTTCGCGGCCTGCGCCAACCCTTTTTTGCGCAGCAGTTCCACCGCCCGTTCTAAATCACCACCGGCTTTCTCCAGCGCATTGCGACAGTCCATCACCCCCGCCCCGGTAATGGTGCGCAATTCCTTGATTTGTTCAGCTGAGATCGCCATTGTCAATCCTCATCATCATCGAAGTCGTCTTCATCTTCATCATCGAAGTCGTCTTCATCTTCATCATCGAAGTCGTCTTCGTCTTCATCGTCTAAATCGTCATCATCATCTTCGTCTTCTTCCTCGTCCTCTTCCTCATCATCTTCGTCTTCCTCTTCATCCTCGAAGTCTTCTTCGTCGTCGGCTTCAACCTCTTCAGGCTCTTTCCCCTCGACTTCTTCCAGCTCGCCCTCTTCCTCTTCACCCTCTTCCTCATCGCTTTGGGCGGAGAGTTTAGCCAGGGTGGCCTCGCCTAACAAGTCTTCATCGGACAGCTCGGGCTCTTCCATGGCCATCCGGCGCTCGGCGCGCAGCTCTTCCTCGTCAACCTCTTCTTCCTTGCGCATGGCTTTGCCTTCCAGCACCGCGTCGGCGATCTTGCCGACCAGCAGTTTGATGGCGCGAATGGCGTCATCGTTCGAAGGAATGACGTAATCGATGCTGCGCGGGTCGCAGTTGGTATCCACCAGAGCGACGACGGGAATTTCAAGCAGGTTGGCTTCGTGAATGGCGGTATCCTCGCGGCGCACGTCAACCACGAAGAGCAGCTCGGGCAGGGTCTTCATTTCACGAATGCCGCCGATGAGCATCTCCAACCGTTCCATTTTGCGCTCCAAGATCAGCGCTTCCTTCTTGGTGATGCGGGCAAACTCGCCGCGGTCGCGCATGCGCTCGAGCCGGTCGAGCTCATTAATCCGCTGGCGGATCGTGCGCCAGTTGGTCAGCATGCCTCCCAACCAGCGGTTGGTAACCCAGGGCATCCCGCAGCGTTCTGCTTCTGTCTGGATGGTCTCCTGGGCCTGGCGCTTGGTGCCGACAAAAAGCACGGTGCCGCCTTCCGCCACGGTATCGCGCACCAGGTTGAAGGCGTCATCCAAGGCTTTGACCGTCTTCTGCAGGTCGATAATGTGGATGCTGTTGCGCTCGGTAAAGATATATGGCTTCATCAACGGGTGCCATTTATGGGTGCGATGCCCAAAATGTACGCCGCTTTCCAGAAGCGCTTTCATAGATACGACTGCCATGGGTAGTTCTCCTTTGCGTTAAGCCTCCGCCTCCGTCACTCCTGGCCGGCACCGCGTTGGCCTTGTGTGGCTCAACCCCTGCGGCACGCCCGGGCAGGTCGGGAGACGTGCGAGATAGATTTGCCCTCTGAGGGCATAATTTCTCCCGCCTTTTGGCGGGAGCGTGGGCAGTATATCATAGAGCCCGGAATTCGTCCAGCGAGAGGCACAGCGAGAGGCACATAAAATTTTAAGTTCGCCGGTCAGCGCCGGCGCTTTGAAAGCCAGGTTTTCGACCCGTAAGCACAAGCTTTTGGGAAGACCAGCTGAACTGGTTTTTGGCGCGGCCGACGAAGACCTCTCAGACAAGAAGCAGTTGACGGTGCGATGTTCGACTACGCAATACTATTGCTGGCTGATGTCATGCATGAGAGAGAGATGCAAGCCGGGCAGGATGTTCGCCACCGCCCGGAATTCGACGACAACATTCCGGCTGTCTTTGCGTTTGAGCTCGTACTCCCCGCTCAATTCGCCTGAAGCCTGGAAGCGAGTCCAGGTTTCCCGGCCGGCTTTCAGGTTCGCGCCGGGGGTAAGGTCCCAGACGCTCAGGCCCAGCAACTCTTCCCGGCTGTAGCCAGTCAGCTGGCTGGCCGCCGGGTTCACTTCCACGTAGCGCCCTTCGTCGTCAGCCAGCAAGATGGCGTCCAGGGTGTTGTCGAATAATGCCTGCAGGCGTCGTTGGCTGGCTTCCAGTTCCTTTTCGGCCTGTCGCCGCTCGGTGATATCCAGCGCTGCGCCAAGCACTCCGTAAACCTCACCCTTTTCGTTTCGCAGGGGAACTTTATGGGACAGCAAGTGGCGCAACCCGGTCGGCGATAGGAACTGTTCCTCGAAGATCCGGTGCTCCCCGCTTTCGATGACTTCCCGATCGTTCGACTGCAATTGCTCGGCGATCTCCCTGGGCTGCAGGTCGAGGTCGGTCTTGCCGACCGGGTTGCCCGCAGTGTAAACAAGATTGGCGTCGTTGCTGCTCAGGTAGCGCCCGTGGCGGTCCTTGGTGAAGATGCCGACGGGCGCCAGCTGGAAGAGCGTGCGGAAGCGTTCTTCGCTGGCGCGCAGCGCTTGCTCTTTGCGTTTGAGCTCGGTGACATCTTCGAAGGTGACGTAGACCTGGTAAGGTTGGCGCTCGCCCGGGAGGAACTGAGGTACGGCGTGGATTTTGATCCAGCTGTAGTCAGCTCTTTCCGGGTTCAAAATACCCATGACCACATCGCGAATCTCCCGGCCCGTCTCCAGCGCCACCATGCTGGGCATCGATTCGCCCGGAAAAGGCGTGCCGTCCTCGTAGATCGCCCCCCAGCTCGGATCCAGGGAGCTACGGCCCAGCATCTGGGAAAGCGGCACACCGAGGATGCGCTCGGCCGCCGGGTTGGCGGCGGTGATCCGCCCGGATTTGTCCAGGTAGATCACCCCCTGGGCCATGGTTTCAATCAGGGCGCGGTTGTTCTCCTCGGAGCGGCGTAAAGCGTCCTCGGCCTGTTTGCGAGTGGTTATATCGCGCACCACGTTGACCAGGCCTTCGGGAGATCTGCCATTGCTGGAGAGCGGCGTAACCGTATGTTCGGTATGGATCACGCGGCCATCTTTATGACGCATCAGGCATTCGGTTTCGAATTTCCCGTTGGCGGCTAAAGCGCGGTTGCCTTCCTGGGTGAATTGGGTGTAAGAATCCCGGTTAAGGTGCAGGCGCAGCGTAGACTGGTCGATCAGTTCGTCCGGCGTGTAGCCGAAGATCTCTTCGACGGCCTGATTGCAAGTCAGGATGGTGCGGGTGTCGGGATCCACGACAAGCACTACCTCATTCAAGCTGGAGAAGGTCTTCTCCAGCAGGGACTTGGTCTCGATCAATTCGGCTTCGCGTTGTTTTTGGATGGTGATGTCGGTGATCACGCTGAAGCTGCCTAAAAATTCACCGCGCTCGTCCAGGATGATGCGCGGCGAAAAATGCGCGTGCACCTGATCGCCGTCCTTTCTGGTCAGGGTCAACTCGAAGGGTTCTGCGATCCCGCTTTGGCGTTTCTCCCACTCCCGCGCGGCGGTCGCCCGGTTTTTTTTATCCATCAGCATATCGACGGGTTCTTCAAGCAGCTCACCCTCAGTGTAACCGAGCATATCGCAGTAACGCTGGTTGACGAAAGTATGCCGGCCGGCCTTGTTGCGAATAGCTAAACCTTCGCTCATCGTTTCCACCAACATGCGGAAGAGTTCATCGCTCTGGTGCAGGGCCAGTTCAGTGCGTAGGCGCGCCTCTCGCTCTTGAACGGTGTGCTCCTGCATGATCTCGTACTGGCGCAAAGCCAAATAGGAGGCCACTGTAGTCATCAACGTAGCGAAGAGCACGGTTGCCGCATCAGCTTGCCAGGGGCTGGTGCCAGGATAAAACCTTTCTACAACGGATTGGAAAACGCTCAAACTGACCATGGTGATCAGCGCCGTGAGGCTGACACGACTGAGGATGAAACGAGACATAGACGTTCCCCTTACAAGAACATAGAATGCGGTGATAACATGAAGGGGTAGGCGTAGAGGACGCGAGTGCCTACCCCCCGGGTTTCACGAAGTTCGATATTTGATTTTACATAGATTTACCGTTATCAGGCAAGCTCTAATTCCTTGGACTTACCCACTGGGGGTGTTTTGACAACACCCTCAGTTCCCCGCGAACTGGGCAACTTCAAAATCAGGAAGGTGGTGTAAAATGCCGCTATGGGATCCGATCGCATCTCCGCTGCCCTTACCGGTTTGCCCATCGGGGGGCTGCGGTACTTCGACAGCCTGGGTTCGACTAACGACGAAGCCGCCCACTGGGCAGCCAACCGCGCCCCGGACCTGGCCCTGGTGGTGGCCGATGAGCAAACCACGGGGCGCGGCCGGCTGGGCCGGCGCTGGTATACGCCGCCAGGCGCCGCGCTGGCTTTTAGCCTGGTGCTGCGGCCGGAAGAGCGTGCTGAGCAGGCAGTCCCCTTGTTGACCGCGCTGGGCGCGCTGGGGGTGAGCGACGCTCTGCAAGAGCTGGGTCTGCCAGCGCTGATCAAATGGCCCAACGATGTCCTGGTCCGTGGGAGAAAACTGGCCGGGGTGCTGGTTGAAACGGACTGGCAGGGCGATGAATGGCGCGCGGCCATATTGGGGGTTGGCATCAACGTTGCACCCCCTTCCGTACCGGACGACTCCCCGGAGGCATTTCCGGCGACCTGCGTCGAGGCAGAGTTGGGCGGCGCGATAGACCGGTGGGCGCTGCTCAGGTCTACCCTGGCGGCGGTGATGCGCTGGCGAGCGCACCTCGCTGCGCCTGAGTTTATAACAGCCTGGGAGCAACGGCTGGCTTTTCGAGGGGCATGGGTACAGGTCGGCGGCGCGGAGGCGCCTCCCATTGAGGAAGGCCAGGTAATCGGTTTAAACCCGGACGGCGCCCTGCAGTTGCGGGCCCGCGATGGCCGGCTGGTCGCCTTGCAAGTGGGCGACGTGCGCCTGCGCTGACCGCCGCCGTCTGGTAGACAATCACATTAGGCCGAGTTCCCGCTGTCAGAAGGGGTAATTGGGGGTATGCTGGTGGGGCCGGGAAGCGTGATAGAATCTGACCGGTTCGTGGAAGCAGTGTGGTGAGGTCGGGCAGGCTGCGCCGCCCAACCACACCTCAACAGAAGCATTGAGGAAGGGAATTATGTTCGACGACCTACGTGAACAGGCAGACTCGCCGTTTGCTGACGATGAGCCCTATTATGATTTCGAGGAAGACGAAGAACTAGTTCTACCTCCTCGCCAGCCGGAAGAGCGCATTCTGGGAATGACAGCTGCTCAGCGTCTGGTCATCGCCGCCATGGTGCTGATGATGACCTGTTTGCTGAGCGTCTTCTGCCTGATGATCGCCGGAAAGATCGCTCTGCCTCTTCCCTGACCTCAGGCGGCTATTCGCTCTTCCCCACCTCGCCGTCCCCTTCTCCGGGCTGGTCGCCGTCTTTTTCATCTTCGCCGACGCCCACCCGTTGTAAGATCTCTTCCGAGATGCGCGCCAGCGAAGCGACTGAATCGCCGGCTTGTAAATCCATCACGTGCACGCCGCGCGTGGCCCGGCCGGCCTGGCTGATATTTTTCACTTTGGTGCGAATGACCACCCCGTTGCTGGAGATGATCGTCAGGTCGTCGGCCTCCTGAACCACTTTCGCAGCGGCGATATTCCCAATCGATTTCAAGGCATGCTTGTCGATGGTCAGCACCCCTTGCGTGGCGCGCCCTTTGGGTACGTACTCGCTGAGCGGGGTGCGTTTGCCGATCCCTTTGGTGGTGACGACCAGTAAATCGGCGCCCGGTTCGACCACCTCCATGGTGGTCACGCGATCGCCTCGCGCCAGCCGGATGCCGATTACGCCGGCCGCCTGGCGGCCTACCGGGCGGATGGTGTCCTCGGCGAAGCGCAGCGCCTTGCCTTTTTCGGTTACCACGACGATATCTTCGTTGCCGTGGGTCAGGCGCACCCAGCCGAGCTCGTCATCGTCGTCCAAGTTGATGGCGATTAATCCAGAGGGGCGCACGGAGGCGAACTCAGAGAGCACCACCCGTTTGGCACGCCCTTTGCGGGTCACCATGGTGCAGTATTCGGCGGCTTCGAAATCCGGGACGGCTACCGTCGCGGTGATGGTCTCATCCGGGTCCATCGACAACACGTTGACGATGGGCACACCGCGCGCTGTGCGATCGGCGTCCGGGATCTGGTAAGTGCGCTCCGAATAGACTTTGCCGCGGTCTGAGAAAAACAGGATGGTATCCAGCGTGCGCGCCGGGAAGAGCATGACCACTTCGTCCTCATCCTTGGTGGTATGACCGGTTACCCCGCGACCGCCGCGCCGCTGGGCGCGGAAGGTCTGGGCAGCCACCCGCTTGATATATCCCCGCTGGGTGATGCTGACCAGCACTCCCTCGTCAGCGACCAGGTCTTCTTCGCTGAACTCGTCGCTGGCGTCCGGCGCAATGCGTGTGCGGCGTTCGTCGCCGTATTTTTCGGCGATATCGTTGAGATCTTCCCGGATCAATCCAAGGACCTTATTCGGGCTGGCTAACAGGTCTTCCAAATACGCAATGCGCTCCAGCGTCTGGCGCTGCTCATCTTCGATCTTCTGCCGTTCCAGGGCCGCCAGGCGGCGCAGCTGCATGTCCAGGATAGCCTGCGCCTGGAGGTCGGAGAGGTTAAAGCGCGCCATCAGCCGCTCCTTGGCAACGTCAGCGTCGGGCGATTGGCGGATGGTCTGGATGATATCGTCCAGGTTAGCCAGCGCGATCAGCAGGCCTTCCAGGATGTGGGCGCGGGCGCGGGCTTTCTCCAGCTGGAATTCCGTGCGGCGGTTGATCACCTCCACCCGGTGCTCGATGTAGATCTGCAGGGCGCGCTTGATTGAGAGCAAGCGCGGCTCCCCCTCTACCAGAGCCAGCATCTGAGCGCCGAAGGTGGATTGCAAGGGCGTGTACTTGTACAGCTGGTTGAGCACTTTGCGCGGTTGGGCGGAGCGCTTGAGTTCCACGATGATGCTCATCCCCCGGCGGTCGGATTCGTCGCGCAGGTCCGAAACATCGTCTAATTTGCCGCTGCGCGCCAGGTCGGCGATGCGCTCCAGCAGGGTTGTTTTGTTGAGCTGGTAAGGGATCTCGGTGATCACGATGCGGTAGCGGCCTTTGCCCATCTCTTCGATGTGCGCCAGGCCGCGCAGCACGATGCGCCCGCGCCCGGTGCTGTAGGCCATGCGGATGCCCTCATCGCCGACGATGATCCCGCCGGTGGGGAAGTCCGGCCCGGGGATGAAAGCAAGCAGATCTTCGATGGTGACGTCGTCGATGTTGTCGTACTTGTCGATCATGTAGTTGATCGCCGTGACCAGCTCCCGCAGGTTGTGGGAGGGGATGTTGGTCGCCATGCCTACAGCGATGCCGGCCGATCCATTGAGCAGCAGGTTCGGCAAACGGGCGGGCAAAACCACCGGTTCCTGCAGGGACCCGTCGAAGTTGTCGGAAAAATCAACCGTGTTCTGCTCGATGTCAGTGAGCATCTCCTCGGCCATGCGGTTCAGGCGGGCTTCGGTGTAGCGCATGGCTGCCGGGGAGTCGCCATCGATGGAGCCGAAATTCCCCTGGCCGTCCACTAGCAGGTAGCGCATGGAAAAATCTTGCGCCATGCGCGCCATTGAATCATAAACGGCGACGTCTCCGTGCGGGTGGTACTTGCCCAGCACTTCGCCGACGATACGGGCCGATTTGCGGTATGGGGTGTTCGAACGGATGCCCATGTCGTGCATAGCGTACAAGATGCGCCGGTGGACGGGTTTGAGGCCGTCGCGCGCATCGGGCAAGGCCCGCGAAACGATCACGCTCATGGCGTAATCCAGGTACGCGGCGCGCATTTGATCGTCGATATCTACCTGTTGAACTGTTCCAATTTCCATATAATAGTAAGCATCCTCGTCGAGATCGAAGGGCTGCTCAGGACCCCGATCGGTTCATTTTTTGGTGGGTTGATTTCCGGGAAAATTTGAGGAAAATCAACGTTTAATTATACCGCGCGCAGGCTGAATGAGCGCATTTTATCGAGAGAGGATCGCTTCGAAGAGCCTGAAAAGGAGGGTTTTTGACCACCGGAGCGGGTCAAAAACCTCTAAGCAAGCCGCCGTATATACAAAGAATGATGAACCAGCTGCTGATCGAGCAGGTGAAATTGCTGGTCGCCCGGCTGGAAAGGCTGTCGGCCGATTCGCTCTGGGCGCACCGTTCGAGCGGCGCGCGCGGAGAGCTGCTGCGCTGGCTGGCGCGCCTGGAAGCCGCCGGATCATCCGATGCGCTCAACCACGAAGAGCGGGCCCGGCTGGAAGCCGTAATCCGCCACGGCTATTGGCTGCTCGAGAGAGCAGCAAGAGAGCTGCTCTGATCGTTCGACTATCGGACCAATACCTGGCAGGCTCTCTGCGTGAGAATCTGGTTCCGGTTTGTTATAATTTTACGAACGCTGGTAAGCCTGCTTTCCAGGCGAATTGCATAACGTCTAACCCCATCACTGTAAAGGGAAGAGCGCATGACCGAAACTTACGGAAAACTAACCCTTACGCTGCCCGGCGGCGTCGAGCAGGAGTTCACTTTGGAGAAAGCCAACATCACGCTGGGGCGGGCTTTGACCAACGATATCGTCCTGCCCGATCCGCGCGTGTCCCGGGAGCACGCCCGCCTGGAATGCGGTGCAGAGGGGTGCAGCCTGGTCGATTTAGGTTCGGCGAACAAGACCCGGGTCAATGGCGTGATCGTCGAGCGCACCCAGCTGGCTCCCGGCGACCTGATCGCTATGGGGGAAAGCAACCTGCAGTTTACCCTCACGCCGGTCCGGGAGGAGCCGGCAATGACGTTGATCGATACGGAAGATGCCCTGGACGCCACGCTGGCGGAGATGACTCTATCGGTGGCGCTGAACGACACCGATACGCCGCGCCTGGCGGTGCACACCCCCCAGGGGACCTGGGAACTGCCTTTTACCGGCGAGGTGGTCTCCATCGGGCGGCACAGCTCCAATGACGTCGTTATCGATCACCCCAAAGTCTCCCGCGAGCACGCCCGCATCGAGCGCACCGACGGCGATGATTTCATCTTGCAAGACTTGAACAGCACCAACGGAACCTGGGTGCGCGGCGATCGCGTTGACCGGGTCGCGCTCCAGGACGGCGATCTGGTGAAGATCGGCGACGCCCAGCTGGTCTTCAAGCGCGGCTTCACCAGCGCGGATATGACCCTCCTGGACGGTGATTTGAAAAAACTCTCAGCTCACCGCCCGGTGGTCTTCGTCCCCGGTTTGATGGGTTCCGAGCTGTGGTTGGGCGATGAGCGCGTATGGCCGAACATCAAACTCATGATCAAAAACCCAGAGATCTTCCGCCTGCCGGCAGAAGTGCCACTGGAGCCGCGGGGCGTGATGAATGAAATCGTCATCGTTCCCAACCTGGTCAAAATCGAACAGTGCAACCGCCTAGGTGATTACCTAGTCGAAGAACTCGGCTACCAGCGTGAGGTGGATTACCTCGAATTCGCCTACGATTGGCGCTATGATGTACGCCGAGCCGCCCGCAAACTGGCGGAGGCGATCGATAATTGGGGGGTCAGCTTGCCGATCACGCTCATCGGTTACAGCTTAGGCACTCTCGTGAGCCGGTATTACGTGGAGCACTACGGCGGCAAGAGCAAGGTCGAACGGCTGATCTTGCTGGGCGGCCCGCATCATGGCGTACCCAAGGCCGCCACCAGCCTGCTGCTCGGGCCTAAGATCCTGCCCTTTGGGATGATGGGGGAAAGATTGCGAGATGTCGTCGCCACCTTTGAATCCAACTACCAGATTTTGCCCACTTACCCGTGTATCTTCGACCAACATGGCCAGGAAATCAACATCCTGGAGGACGAATCGTGGATCGCGGATGATCAGCGCCCGCTGCTGCGCACCGGGCGGGAATTTCGCCGCGAGCTGGGCACCCATTCAAGTGTGCCGGCGATCTCCGTTTTCGGTTACGGCTTGAAGACCATTACGAAACTAAACGTGCAGCGTGACGGTCAAGGCCAATGGACCAACGTGGATTATGAAACCTCAGCAGGCGGCGACTACACCGTGCCCGAACTTAGCGCTGTGCTGGAGGGCACCGAGATCCACCCCGTAAAGCAATATCATAGCGCGCTGTACGTGGACAAAGACGTCAAGATGCGATTAAAGCATGAGCTGACTCGTTAGAAAATGGAATCCTGACCCCATCAGCAACGTTGAGGGAAGCAAAAAAAATGGATAGCGATCAATGGCAGCTGGACGACACGCAGTCACTCAATGCATTGATGGATAACATTGCGGACAGCATTTATTTCAAAGACCGCAAGTGCCGTTTGAAGCGCGTCAGCCGCAAAATGGCGTTAGACCTGGGATACGATGATCCAGCCGAGATCGTCGGAAAAACGGATCGGGAATTATTCGGGGATGAGTTTGGCAGCAAGACCATGATCGACGACCTGCATGTGATGGAAACCGGCGAGCCAATTATCGGGCTTGTGGAGGGCCGCTCGTTGCCAGATGGGGAGACCAATTGGACCTCCACGACGAAGTTGCCAATCATGGACAGCCATGGGGAGGTGATTGGGCTGCTCGGGATCACCCGCGAGATCAACGAGCTGAAGCGTGCCGAGATCAACTTGCAGTACCTGGCCACTCACGACATCCTGACCTCACTGCCCAACCGGTATTTGCTTTCCGACCGCATGCAACAGGCCATCCGGCGCGCCAAGCGCATGAACTCCATATTCGCAGTCTTATACGTCGATCTGGATGGTTTCAAGAATGTCAACGATCGCTACGGGCACGATGCCGGTGACGAGGTGCTAAAACAGGTTGCTAAGCGCTTGAATGAGGCCGTGCGCGGATCGGATACCGTTGCTCGCCTGGGCGGCGACGAGTTTGTGGTGATACTCGATGCAATCGAGAAAGCGTCTGACTCCATGCTGGTTGCGCAGAAAATCAACACAAAAGTGTCCGAGGAAATCCGTTTCACCGCAGGCCGTGTCAAAGTCACCGCTTCGATCGGGATCGGCATCTATCCAGACCACGGCTCGGAGGCTGCAACGCTCTTGTGGGCGGCTGATCAGGCGATGTACCAAGCCAAAAGGAAGAATAACGTTTGTATGATCTTTTCCCCACCAAAACGGCCTTAGAGCTCATCCGGCGAATGATAACTCGGGCTGACCTAACTATCCGGTCAGCCCGAGTTAATATTAATAGAAGTTACGTAGTTTGCCGGTGAAGTGGGGGCGATCGCTACTTTAGTCTTGATTTTGAAGGTATTGGTCGATAGCGGCGGCCGCTTTGCGCCCGGCGACCATGGCGGTGACCACCAAATCCGGCCCGGTAACAGCGTCGCCGCCGGCGAACACTCCCGGACGGCTGGTGGCGCCCGTCTCGGGGTCGCTGACGATCAAGCCCCACTTGTGGGTCTCCAA
>CAYNWK010000037.1:0-32977 GCA_964400875.1 uncultured Anaerolineaceae bacterium
GCCATCGCCTCGGCCTCGGCGCGTGCAGCCGCCGCCTGCTTAATCAATCCAGCTGCTTCCAGCGCTTCCGCCGAGGCGGCCTGCGCCTGCCAGACGTACGGCCGCATTCCCATGCTCTGAGCATCTGCCTCGGCCTGCTCCAGGCTCTCTAAACTGGCTTCGATCTCACCCCGGGCCAGCAGCACCTTGCCTTTGACCAGCGCAGTCAGTGGGTACAGGTGGCGCATCCGGCGCTCCTCGGCAAAGGCGCGCGCCTCTTCAGCCTTGCTCAAGGCTTCATCTAAATCGCCTTTAGCCAAGGCCAGCAGCGCTGCCCCGGCCAGGTTGCGCGGCCGTTCGAGCCACATATGGGTATTGGGGTAGTTCATGCCCTTCTGCAAAGATTCCTCAGCAACTTCGAGATCACCCAGGACAAGAGCGCACAGGCATAAATCCGCCCAGGCCGTGCCGCCGGACATGGCCCCGGCCGGGGATTCCAGCAACCGCAGGGCGTGGTGGTGGAACGTGGCTATTTGATCGGTGAATTCTTCGCTGATATCCAGATAGATCATGCCCAACGCTCCCAACGAAGGGACCAGCACAAATGGAGCGAAAGGCTCGAGCGGCCTGGCGGCTTCGAGAGAGGCGTGTCCATATTGCAGGGCCAGCTCGTATTCCCCGCGCCAGTAGGCGATCTCGGACAAAATATACGCGGCTATCGCTTGATGGGGGAGCAAACCAATTTTTCTGGCGATCTCCAAACCTTCACTAGCCTTTTCCCAAGCCCTCTCTAAATCGCCGTTGCGAATGTGGATCATCGGCAATGGGATTGAGAGATGCCAGGCTTCGATCTCCCGATTCCCGATCTCCCGGGCTACTTTCAACCCCTCCTGGGATCTTTTATAAGCCTCGTCAAATTGGGTCATATAAACCAGGCTGGTGGCGACGTGCTCCAGACCCATGGCAATGTCTTCTTTATTATCCAGCTCCTCGCCGATGGCGATCACCTGGTCCATGTAGTTGACGACCTTATCAAAATCGGCCATCGCGGTGCACATCTGGCAGCGAATCAGGGCGGTTTCCGGGAAGCTGGCTTTCTCCTCGTGCTGGCGATAGAGGTTCTCTGCACGCATGAGCAGTCCATCGGCCTCCTGGAATTGGCCCATATACAGGGCGAGCACCGCCGCAAGTTTGTTCACCGCCGAGATCTGCATGGGGATATCCTTGGCTGACATGGATAGGTCCAGCATCTCCTGGAAGATTTCCTGGGCTTCCGGTATGCGGTTGGCCAGCTCCAGTACATGACCCAGTCCTTCGTAAGACCGGCGAACGAGGCTCAGCTCGGTCGCGCTATTTTTTAATTCCAGCGCCTGGCGGTAATAACCGATGGCTTCCTCGGTCGCGTAGGCGCGCGCCGCGCGGTCGCCGGCCTGCACCAGGTACGGCAAGGCGCGTGAGGTCAGGCGGGCCTCGACAAGGTGGCGGGCAATTTCCCCGGCAGCTTCAGGAGATCGGGCCAGCAGGGCTTCCGCAGCCCGGCGGTGCAGTTCTCGCCGGTTACTCAACAGCAACGAGCTGTAAGCTGCTTCTTGAGTCATGACGTGCTTGAAGGAATAGATATGCTGCGGGATCACGCTCTTCTCGCGCACCAGTTCGCGCCGCTGGAGTTCAACCAGGATCGACTTCAGCTGTTCCATCTGTTCCACCGGGTCGGCAACCTGGGCAAGCACCTCCGGAGAGAACTCGCGACCGATTACGGCGGCGGATTGGAGGACATGCCTGGTGGTCTCGTCCAACCGGTCGAGGCGGGCGGTGATAACGCCGTTTAACGTGTCGGGAAGGTCAATGTTTTCGATTTCTCCGGCTGCCTGCCAGCGGTCGTTCAGCTGCACCACCAGCTGGTTATCCAGCAACGAACGGATGACCTCCTCAACGAAGAAAGGGTTGCCCTCGGATTTATCCAGGATCTTGCCGCGCACGCTCTCGGGCAGGTCATCGATATCCAGCAAGCTGGCGACTAGCTGGCGAGATTGGCTTTCGTCGAGCGGGCTCAGGTTGATGGCCTGGTAGCGGTGCCCATAATCGCGCTGCGCTCGTTCGTGAAACTCCCAGGAAGGCTCCTGGCGGCGCGGCCGGAAAGCGGCGAGGATCAGCAGCGGAGCCTGATCCGTGAGCGATAGCAGTGACTGCAGAAGTTCCAGGGAAGTGGGGTCGGCCCAGTGCAAATCATCGATGTACAAGATGACCGGGCGGGAGGCCAGCAGCCCAGAGAGCAGGCCCGCCGTATGTGCGAAGATCATCCCACGCAGCTGCGGGGGTTCCAGGTAGCGCACGCGTTCGGCGGCTTCTCCTTCCAACTCCAGCCCCAAAAGCGAGGCGATAAACGGGGCTGTTTCTTCACCCTGTCCTGGCAGAAGCGCTTCCACGCGGCTCTCGATCGAGGCGTATTGGTCAGCGTCGCTCTCGCCGGGCTGCAGGCCAAAAAAATCTTGGAACAGGTCGATAAAGGATGCAAAGGGCGTCCTGGTTTCGTAAGACAAGGCGCGGCCTTCCAGCCAGTGCACGTCAAAATCCTCGTTTGCCTGCGAAGATTTATGGAATTCGGCGATCAGCCGCGATTTTCCCAGCCCAGCTTCACCCATCACCGAAACCACCTTGCCGCGGCCGCGCATTATCTCGTTTGCGGCTGAGGACAAGACCGCCAGCTGGGCCTGCCGCCCGATGAGCGGCGCTTCCAGGCCAACGATGCCGCGCAAGCTGCCGGGCTCCGCTTTGGCCTTCAGGGCGCAATAAGCAGTCACCGGCTCATCCTTACCCTTGACCTTCAGGCCCTCCACCTTTTCGAAGGCGAAAAGCGGGGCGGTCAGTTTATAGGTCGGCTCCGCAACGAGCACGGTGCCCGGCTCGGCGTTTTGCTCCATGCGGGCAGCGAGGTTGATCGCATCCCCTAATGCAGTGTACTCCACGCGCAGGTCGGAACCCACCGCGCCGACCACGACCAGGCCCGTGTTGATCCCCACCCGCACTTTGAACTCGATCCCCCAACGATCAACAATCTCCTTGCCGTACTCACGACTGGCTGCGACGATATCCAGGCCAGACAGCACGGCGCGTTGAGGATCGTCCTCGTGAGCGATGGGCGCGCCGAAGAAGGCCAGTAGGCCGTCTCCCTGCAGGCGAGCAACCGTGCCCTCATAGCGGTAGATCGGCTGGATCATGTATTCGAACGCGCCGTTGATGATCTCGGCCCACTCCTCCGGGTCCAGCTGGGCGGCCGCTTGCGTTGAACCTTTCACGTCGCAGAACAGGATGGTGACCACGCGCCGCTCGCCTTCCATCAGGTTGCTGCTCCGGGCCGCTTCTAGCTTGGCCAGCAGCTCCTTAGGGATGTAGCGCTCCAGTTTGGCCGACTTCCGGGGTGGGGAAGCGATCTGAGGGGTTGGTGCTGCGGCGGCATCACCAACAGCCCCAGGCGCGGGGGCTGCAGTCTGGACAGGCTGCCCGCAATTGTGGCAGAAGCGCGCCTCCGGCTGCAAGCTGGCGCCGCAGTTACTGCAAACCTGCGGCAGGGCGTTGCCGCAATTAAAGCAAAAACGCGCGCCTTCGGGGTTAGCGGTCTGGCAATTGGGACAGTTCATTCATATTCCTTTGTAGGCATTCGGAGAGTGGACAGTACTCGGATACCAATATCGGTAATTATAACCCTTAGGATTTGCACAATTGGGGGTGTTTGGGGGGTTGTGCCCCCAAACACCCCCAACTCCCCGTGAAAATCGTAGTTAAAAATCAAATCCCCGGCACTCTGGCAACAAGCATTTTACAGTTGTTTGCCAAAATACGCCGGGGACCCCTTACCCTTAAATTCCTGCTATCCGCCGGTGAGCCCCGAGAGCAGGTTGAATGAGCGCCTGCGGTGGCCTTCCGGCTGTTCCGGAAGATCTTCTTCCTCCGCAGACTTCGCTTCGGGAGACTCGTCTAATTTGAACTGCATGCGGTGCAGGCGGGCGTACAATCCATCCAGAACGAGCAGCTCAGCGTGCGAGCCAAGCTCGACCAGCCGGCCGTCCTCCAGCACTGCGATGCGGTCGGCGTTCTGGATGGTGGACAGGCGGTGGGCGATGACGATGCTGGTGCGCCCTTGCATCAACCGTTCCAGCGCCTCCTGGACCAGTCCCTCGCTCTCGCTATCCAGGGAGGAGGTGGCCTCGTCGAGCAGCAAAACGCGCGGGTTCTTGAGGATCGCCCGGGCAATGGCGATGCGCTGGCGCTGCCCGCCGCTCAATTTGACGCCGCGCTCGCCCACCAGCGTATCGTAGCCTTTGGGCAGCTCCAGGATGAAATCATGGGCGTTGGCGGCCTCGGCGGCCGCGACGATCTCGTCCTCGCCGGCCTCCAGGCGGCCGTACTGGATGTTCTCGCGCACGCTTCCGCCGAAGAGCAAGGTCTCCTGGGGCACGATGCCGATCTGTTTGCGCAAGCTGAATACCTGCACCTGGCGAAGATCATGGCCGTCAATCAACACGCGGCCGGCGGATGGGTCGAAGAAGCGCGGTATCAGGTTGACCAGCGTGGTCTTTCCCGCCCCGCTCGGGCCAACCAGGGCCAGCACTTCCCCAGGCTGAACTTCAAGGTCGATGTCCATCAGGATGGCTGTATCGGGGTCGTCCTGATAAGCGAAAGAAACATTTTCCAGGGCTATACGCCCTTCCAAGGGAGGCAGCGCCGGCGCTGCGGAGATTTCGACGATGTCGGTACGGGTGTCCAGCAGCTCGAACAAACGCCTGGTAGCCCCCAGCGCCTCTTGCAGGCTGGTCCACAACCCGGAAAACTGGCCGATGGAACCGGCGATCGTCAGGGTGAGCACCAGAAACATGAACAGCTGCCCGGCGGTCAGCCGTCCGGCCAGCACCTCGTGCCCGCCGAACCAGAAAATCGAAACCACCGCGGCGAAGCCCAGGAAAGAGATGCTCGGCCCAAACAGGGAAGACAGCCGCACGCGCTTCATAGCCATATCGAAGGTGCGTTCGATGCTCTGGCTGAACCGGCGGATCTCGTAGCGTTCGCGGGTGAACGATTGCACCACGCGCACCCCGGCGATGGCTTCTTCCAGGATGGTGGTAGCGTCGGCCAGCTGGTCCTGCACCGAAGAGGACAGCGCCCGCAGCCGCCGCCCGAAGAAGATAGCCAAAACCATCACCAGCGGGATCAGGGCGAACATAAACAGCGTCAGGCGCCAGTCGGTGATGATGATCAGGGCCAGGGCGCCGAAAAAGGTCAGCACCTGGGAGAGGGCGGTGGAGATATCGCTGGTGACCAGGGAGCGAACGGTGGAGACGTCATTGGTCAGTCGGCTGACCAGCTCGCCCGTGCGGCGTTCGTTGAAGAAGCTCAGCGAGAGCCCCTGCAGGTGCTCGAAGAGCCGCAGGCGTAGATCGGCCATCACCCGCTCGCCGATGAAGGCCAACAGGTAGCCGCGCACGAAGTAGAAGACGCTCTGCGTGGCGAAGATGGCGATCAAGATCAAGGTGATGCGGTTGAGCAGCCCCGGATTGTTTTGACTGAAGACGGCGTCGATCAGGAACTGCAGGGCGTAAGGGCCGGCCAGGCCCAGTATGCTGCCCGCCACGATGGCCACCAAAGCAAGATAAAGGCGGCCGCGGTGCGGACGCACGAAGGCCAGCAGCCGGCGGAACTGGTCCATGCCTGCCAGAGGGTTGGTTCGGGTTTGCGGTTGGGAATCCATAAGTAAATATTAAACCACTGCTTGGCGCTTTCCGACGGGCGCTCTAATGCGCTTCTAACAAATCAGGCGAATTTGGACTGACCTCGCGCTGATCAATGGAACGGTCCTGTGCACTGCAGTGTATATATTAATGAGAAGTTTTGTGGAAACCACCAAAAGAGAGGGTCGAATGCAATTCAAACCACTGCTTTTATTGATGGCTTGTCTGGCGCTGCTTCTATCGAGCTGCGATACGCTCAAACCCGCGCCCGGCGAAGCCGCTGCGAAAGTTATGGGAAAGACCCCGATAGGAAAGACGGCAGCTGAGGCCTGCCCGGTCACCCAGGCTCCGGGTTCCGAGTTCATTCCTCCCGAACCATGGCCGCCTCAGCCTCCGGGAGAGGACCAGTTCTGGTACGGCCAGGACGGGCTTTGGGCCGCGCTTCCCCGGGATGGCAGCTGGCGCCAGCTGGCCCTGGGCGAGAAGTTCTGGTGGTGGAGCGAAGCGTTCGACGTCTCGGAGGATGATACACCTAACCTGACGGTCACTGCCGAGCGCCTGGACGGGGATGCGCCCATCTTCCGGACTGATGAGGCGACCAACGGATATCACCCAAGCTTCAACTGGGCGATGTTAGTCGGCGTCGAACTGCCTTCGCCGGGATGCTGGCAGTTCACCGGCGAGTACAAAGGGCAGCAGCTATCCTTCGTCCTGTGGGTGCCGGCTGAGTGAGGGCGAGGCAAGCCTCGCCCCTTAAGGTCTCGGCGAGAAGGCTCGCTCATTCGTACAAGGAAGCAATGTTCTGCTTCCCTGGCTCATTCGCCCACTGTGGGGTCGAGCACGCGGCCCAGGAACAGGATCGCGCCGCTGTCGCGCTCGTAGATGGCGAAGATGAACGGGCGGTCGACGCGCAGCTCGGCGGGCGGCGGCGCGCTCTCCGCCATGGCGATGCCTGTGGCTGCAGAGGCCTCGGTGCCCTTTTCGTCCAGGGTGATGTCAGCTTTGTGCACGGCGGCGGCGATGAAAAGGTCTCCCCCGTCGCTGATGCCGCTGAAATCCGCATCCTCGAAGGGCGCCCTCAAGCCCAAACCCTTCAAATGTTCGATTAAGTCCATGCTGCTCTCGAAGTCGAAGCGCGGCAGATCCAGTGTCACCTGCCGCTCTTCGCTTTCCTCCAACACATTCCGGAAGAATTCGGCAGAGAGCTGCGCTTCGATCTCTTCATACCTGCCAGCGTCCGGAACCAGGAGAAGCATTTCCACCGGTCCACCCAAGTAAGGCAGTCGCACGGTCCGGTAGCCATCGCCTTGGCTGTACTGGATGTGGTTCATCACCCCGTGCATCAGCGGCGCAGTCACCTGGCTGCCGTCCAGCCGGCTGAAGGGCGCCTCCCGGGTCTTGGATTCACTGAAGGGCTGCTGCCAGCTTGCCTTGAAGTAAATCGCGTTGGCCAACGCCAGGCGGGTTCCCGAGTTAATTGATCCCGCCGGCATCAAGTCCTGGATGCGCTCATTGGTCTGCTGCTCTACCCTGCGGTTGATAGCCTGGCGGGATGCTTCTGGGCTGCCTGCGAAGTCAACGGCGCGCAGCCCGGCGCCGTATTGCGCAGCCAGCAAATCCAGGTAATCCGCTTCAAAGGGGAAACCCTGCTGTCCCCACAGCGCGTTAGCAATCTCCAGCTGAAAATCCTGACCGTCTCCGGATTGCGTCTCGGCCTGGCCAAGCGCAGAGAGGTCGCTTTCCAGCCGGTTAAAGGCGGGATGCTGGGCCTCCTGCGGCAGGTAGCCGAAGACCTCGGCAAGCTGAGCCTCCGTCTCGCCGCGCGCCCCACCGTAAACCATCGAAAACGCTAGCGAAAGACTGAACGGGGAAAAGATCAGGTTGTTCTCCCGCTCAGCGATCGCCTGACGGTAGAAGTCGAAAGCGAATTCGTTAGTCCCTGCCACCAGGTCACCCACACGCGACTGGGCCGCGGAGGGCGGTACCCGGCGAGCGGCGTCCGAGCGGATAGTTTGAACTTCACTGCTGCCTGGGAGCTCCGGTGGCATTGGAGAGCCGACAGGTGAGGACGGGCTGGCGCAGGCCGATAGGAACAGACAGGCCAGTAAGATGATCAACAGAGTCCGCATTTAGACCTCCTTCATCGCCGATTTATTTAGAGACGACAGCTGGGGGTAATTCGTTCCCTAAATGCATTGATGAACACGAGAGGGTCATCTTGTTTGGAACCGCATGTAGGGCGGGTCTCCATGGGTAAATTGGAATCATTCAGTGCAAGCAGCCATTGGCAGAGATCAATCGGATAGGCGGGGTCAGACCCGCCCTACACTACAAGGATGGATCGGATTCGGTGGGGCAGACTTGCCACTTCCTAGCTTAAGGCGCGCACTCCTCGCCCAACCCGTAGCCTTCGATCCCCCAGGTGTCGCTGTTGGCGGTGGGGTCCATGCGGTAGCCGCACAGGTCGGCGCGCGCTGCGGTGACCATCAAGCGCTGGTACAGCGGGATGGCGGGCAGGTCGCGGGCGAAGATCTCCTGGGCGAGCAGGTGGTTTGCGGCGTAGCCGGGCTGGCCCGGGAGCGCCTCCAGGGCAGTCTGGCAAGCCTGGTCGAACTCGGGGTTGCTGTAGCCGGTGATGTTTTGACCCGACCAGCCTTGGGGGAAACGCCGCGAGCCATCAGGTTCTCTGGCATTTGGGTCACCGGGGATCTCGGCGCTAATATACAGCCGGCAGGATGGCAGCGTGCCGGCCTCCCAGGCGAACTCGGCCATGTCGAAGCGCCGGGAGAACAGCCCTCCTTCGGGGGGCTCGGCGAAGAACGTATCATGCTCGAGGTGCTGCACTTCGACTTGAATCCCGCATTGAGCCAGCGACTCGGCCAGGATCTGGGCTCCTTGCTGGCGTATCGCAGTGTCAGTGGTGGCGTAGGTGAAAGCCAGCGGGGTTCCATCAGGAACTTGGGCTACCCCCTGAGCGATCCGCGGGGTGGACACATCCCCGTCGTTATCGATCCAGCCTGCCTGGTCTAATAGTCTCGCGGCGGCGTCCACATCAAAGGGGTAATGAGCCGCCGCAGCGTTGAAGAGCGGGTGCTCGGGCGGCAGGTAGGTGTCCGGCACCGGGGAGAGACCGGACAGCAAGCGATCGATCAATTGCTGGCGATCCAGGCAGTAGGCGATGGCCTGGCGCACACGCACATCTCCGAAAAAATCCGGGCGATCGGCGCCAGGCTGGTAGCCGTTATCATAGTCCAGGCGCCCGATACTGAAGTCGGCGTGCTCCCAGGTTCCGCCGGTGATCACGTGCGCCTGGATTTGGCCTTCGCTGTCCCGCTCGAGCAGTTGCTGGACGGAATCGTCGAGCTGGGCGCCCCGCTCTACCAGGTCGCAGTCCCCTGAAAGCAGGTCGGCGATGTTCTGCTGCGAGTCTTCGCCGACGAAGCGGAATACCAACCAGTCGAAGCGCGGCAGCCCCTCGTCTGCCCGGAAGTAATCCGGGTTCTTGCCCAGGCGGATGAACTCCCCACTGCGCCATTCTTCAATCCGGTAGGGTCCCCAGCCTAAAGGCTCACGCTTGGCTTCCTCAGCGTCGTCTAAGGCTTCGATTGAAATAGCGCCGAGGTGATGTTCCGGCAGCGGGCTGAAGTAGTTTGCCATATAGTACGGGTCAAGGTACCCGGGCAGGCCGGTCCAGCGCGTCGTGCGCTCGTCCAGCGCGGTGTACCTGGCGGTGCGTTCGAAAGCCAGAAATTGACCCGGATGCGCCCGCAGCCCGAAACCGCCGCAGGGTCCCGAATCGATCTGGCAACCTTGAGCCACCCGGTAGCTGAAGACCGAATCGGAGGCGGTCAGGGCCTCACCGTCCGACCAGCGCAGGCCGGCTTTCAAGGTGAAATCTGCGGAGAGCTGCGCCATCTCCATTGCGCCGCCTTCGTAGGCGATGGCGCACTCTGGCAGGTTGCAGCCGTAAGGGCGCACGACCTGGCCGGCTTCCAAGGCTACCACCTCCCCGGCCTGGTTCACCACCGGGTCTCCAGCCTGGACGGTCACCGGATCCAGGCGGGCGTCGCCATCCGCCAGGTTGGGCAGCTTTTCCAGGATCACGGGCTCGAAGCCGTACCCGAGCGGGTCGATCGGTCCGTCGTAGATCCCCTCTAGGATGCTGTTCTGCGCGAGCATGCTGCCGCCGTAAACGAAAAGCGTCTCCGGTTCGGCGCCCAGGCAGACGGTCAGCGTGCGCGGGGCGGCTGTGGCGATCGGCTGGGATGTCTCACTGGGGGGTTGCTGGGTAGCCGGGCGGGTAGGGGACCTGACGGGCGTAATGCCCAGCATTTTCAACAGAGGCGACCCACCGGCCGGGGGGAAAGCGTAGATAGCGAACGCCAGCACCACGATCAGAACCAGGGTGGCTGCGCTGACCATGTACTTCCCCTCGTTGCCAGCATTGTCAGGGGCTGGAGATTTCGATTCGCCAGGTTTGTTCATCGGTTCATTCTGAGATCTCTTTCGGCTGGTATGAGGAAAGCGGTGGTGCTAGATGGGCAGCGCTGATCAAAAAACATACTTCATCCCGTTTCGGCGTGAATCTTGGATTAATCATATCGCTTTTCCGGTTGAAAAGTAACCGTAAGGCGAAATTTCCCATTGGAGAAGCGGCCGTGTGATAGGTTTGGACAATCGTATTTAGACGATTTACCCCCACTTGCGGTGGATATTGTGGGGTGAAAGGCTTCATTAACTTGACTTACAGGCAAACCTTCGTAGAATATTAAGGAGCGGCGGACTTGCACAGCTGTAGGCAGATATAGAGTTTTGTCAGACAACATCGAACCGCTGGAATGAGTCCAGCGGTCCTTGTTTAAGTGAAGGAAGGCGTGAATGAGAAAATCCAGATCATTCCTCTTTAAATCAGGCGATTAGATTTGCGTTTCCATAGATAAGGAGAGGACCATGAATCACAAGACCCGTCACCTTCTGCTTGCGCTGCTGATCTTCATCGTGGCGCAGGGGAGCACGGTTACCGCCAGCAGCTCACAAAACGCAGCTCCAGCGGAAGTAAAAGGCGTTTTCTCTCGCAATGGCCTGGTATTGACCATCACCAGCCAGGCCGAATATGAGGAGTTGTGGGCGCTGCAGATCGAATATTGCGACGGCAGCCAGGAAGATCTCGGCAGGCATTCCCGCCGGGGCATCTTCCGTCAGCCGCTCACCGGTCAGGGGTTTACCTTCTACGCTGAAAAACCCATGAGGCGGGTCGTGATCCACTCGCTCCCCGTCGAGGGACTGTTCTCCGCCCCGAATTTACGTCAGACCGTGGCGCGGCGAGGCTGCGGAGACTCTACCGCATTGCCCAATTTGTCCTGCCGCGACGTCCAGGTCGCCCAGGAGATCCACCGGGTGTGGGAGGGGACGCCGATCACGTTCATCAGCACGCCGCGGGTTTATTTTGCCAGCCTGAAATTTCCGGGCGTCGATGGGCTGGCGCCCGCCAGAGTGGCCGACTTCAGACCGAAGCGCTATGCGCCGAGCATTGAATACGTTTACCAAGAGGGTGTTTGGACCGGGACGTTCATGTCGATCCGCCTCCCGCTCGGCAAGTATGAGAAGGTCGAGCTGGTCGTGCAGGATATCTACGGGCAGCAAGCCAAATGCCCGGTAGGCAACGTCACAGTGCTTCCTTAGATGAGGGCAGCGAATCCCGACGTGATCACCGCTCTCGATCAGGTCACCGCCGAATGGCTGACTCAGGTTTTATCTAAGAGCAGCGCGCTGACCGGCGGGGCAGTGGAGTCGTTTACCGTGGAGAAAAGTCAGGGCGCGTGGTCCTCCAACGCCAGCCTGATCTTGCGCTACGCGGCCGGATCAAGCGGGTCTCTGCCGTCGCGGCTATTCTTGAAGATGGTCGATGCCGATTTGGAGGACGAGTTCTTTGGCCCCTCGGAAGTGACCTACTACACTCGCAACTACGTCGGCGTTGAGGGCGCGCCGCTACTCCGCTGCTACGACGCGGCCTTCTCGCAGGAATTGCTGCGCTATCATCTGCTGCTGGAGGACGTCTCGGAGACTCACGTTGTGGCGTCCGAAAAACGGCCCACTTTGGAATATGGGATGGCCCTGGTGGAAGGTCTGGCGGCGATGCACGCTCACTGGTGGGGCGCATCCAGGCTGGAGGAAGCTGCCGCGCCGCTCCACACCCCGGAGCACATCCGGCGGTTCGTCGAGATCGCCGAACCTGGCGCCGGGCACATCCTCGATCATTTCTCGGGTGAGTTAAAGGCGCATTGGCCTGCGGCGATCCGCAATCTTTACGCCCGGCACCCGGACGCGCTGGTCGCCCGGGCGCGCGACGAGAACGGTTACACCCTGATCCACGGGGACGTCAACTCCCGGAACGTCCTGGTCCCGCTGGACGGGGTCTGGCCGATCTACATCGTCGACCGGCAGCCCTTCGACTGGAGCCTGACTACCTGGCTGGGCGTGTACGACCTGGCCTATGCCATGGTGCTCTATTGGGATGTCGAGACCCGCAGACGCCTCGAGGGACCTGTCCTGCGCCACTATCACCGCAGCCTCATGGGTAACGGCGTGCGGTGCTACGACTGGGAGCAGCTCTGGGAGGACTACCGGCTGTGCGTTCCGATGGGCGTTTACGTGGCGACGGAATGGTGCCGGGGCGGCATCAATGCAGAGTGGACCGAGGTCTGGCTGACTTTTCTGCAGCGCTCGCTGACCGCCTGCGACGATCTGGCTTGCAGCGAACTCTGGTAGCGAGTTTACCCGTTAGCTTTTGAAGCGCGGGGGCGGGAGGAGTCCGCCGCTAACAGCGACCGTATGCGGTCTCACCTATCGCTGGGATCTGCCGGTGGGCCTCGGCGAGGTGGTGAGGGGGGTGATTGGGCGGGCTTAGCCCGCCCATTCACCCCCCTCCTCACCAAAGCGTGTAAATCTGATTATTAATAGGATAATTAAGATTATAATAACCTTGTTGACAACGCCAGTGGGCAGGATACAATAAGGTTGCCCCACGAGGTTGCTCAAAACAGCTCACACCGCAGACTACCGCAACGATACGAATCAACGCTGTCAGCCGAAGTTAATATCCGCTTGAGCTGCCTGGCAGACCACGAAACCAGGTGATTGGTGGGAATTATTCACAAGGTGAAGGTTGGAAAAAAGATCGCTTCCCCCGATTCAGTCGAAGCCGTTTCAAAATTACTCGCGGATAATCATTATATTTCCAGCATCGGTTTGAGCACCAACCTCTTCCTGGCTTTGAAAATGGGGAAAGCAATTTTCCTGGAAGGGGAACCGGGGGTGGGAAAAACCGAAGTCGCCAAAGTGCTCAGCGCGGCTTTCAAGACGCCCCTGATCCGTTTGCAGTGTTACGAAGGCCTGGATATCAACCAGGCCGTCTACGAGTGGAACTACCCGCGCCAGCTGCTCGAGCTGCAGGCGCGGCAATTACGGGGGAATGGCAACGAGCCGCCCCTGGATGATATCTTCACCGAAAAGTTCCTGCATAAACGCCCCTTGCTGCAAGCCATCGCCCACAGTCATGAAAGCTCCCCGGTACTGCTGATCGATGAGCTGGACCGGGCTGACGAGGAATTCGAGAGCTTCCTTCTCGAGCTGCTCTCCGATTACCAGATCACGGTCCCCGAGATCGGCACCCTGCGAGCAGAACACAAGCCCATTATCGTGATCACCTCTAACCGAACCCGGGAGATCCACGACGCCTTGAAACGGCGCTGCGTGTATTTCTGGATCGATTACCCCTCACCGGACAAAGAAATGGAGATCGTCCGCCTCAAAATTCCGGGGATATCCGAACGGCTGATCGAGCAGATCGTCAGTTTCGTCCAGGGCCTGCGCCGACAAGAGCTGTATAAGCTCCCGGGGGTTGCCGAGACCCTGGACTGGGCGGAGGCGCTCGGTCACCTCCAGGTGCGCGCGTTGGACGCGGCGGTGATCGAAACCACGCTGGGCCTTATTCTGAAATATCAGGACGACGTGGACAAAGTAAACAGGGCGATGATCCAATCCTTAATCGCTCAAGATACGTAAGGTTAAATAAGTTAGGACTTGCGCGTTTAGGGGAGGAGATATTGTTTGGGCACAAGACGTCCAAACACCTCAATTTCCCGGCGAATTGCGTGACTTCTGTAGCTACGGGATGTTCGGTGAGCCAGGCTAACAATCATTTCCTGAGGAATATTCTGACCTTCAGCAACCTGCTCAGGCAGGCTGGTTTGCCCGTGTCGCCAGAGCAAACCATGAACTTTACGGAAGCGCTCACACTCGTGGACATCGGGGATAGAAGGCAGGTCTACTTCGCCGCCCGGGGGTTCCTGGTGTCCAGAAAAGAGCACCTGGAACTTTTCGAAGTCCTATTCAACCGCTTTTGGAACCGGCTCGCCGCCTCGGGCGGGTCTAGAGGCCAAAAAGCGCCCATTGCCCCCCGGCATACCCCCAGGACCAACAAAAATCCGCAGCCGCTGAGCATGCTGGCCTCCGGGGCTCGTGAAACCGATCCCGAGATCGAAGTCGCCGACAAATCGGGTACTTTCAGCGCCGCAGAGGTCTTGCAGCGCAAGCGTTTTTCGGAGATGTCGCCCGAGGAGCTGGATAACGTCAAGCAGCTGATCCTGGAGATGGACTGGCAGCTCGGTTTGCGACGGACGCACCGCTATACGGTAGACCCGGGCGGGAATAAACTTCATCTGAGGCGCGTCCTGCGTTCCGCAGCCAAGCACCAGGGGGTTATCTGGAATTTACATTGGCAAAAACGGAAGATCAAACAACGCCCCATCGTGCTGATTGCGGATATCAGCGGTTCGATGGAGCAATACACCCGCTTGCTGCTCCAGTTCTTTTACAGTGTTTCCCAGAGTTTCCAAAACGTCGAGAGTTTTGTTTTCGGTACCCGCCTCACCCGCCTGACGGCCCAGCTCAAGCTGAGGAACATCGATCGAGCCATCGAACAGGCCGGGAGCGAGGTGGTGGACTGGTCGGGAGGGACGCGTATTGGCGAAAGTTTAAAATCCTTCAACCGGCAGTGGGGCCGGCGTGTACTTCACCGGGGAGCGGTGGTTGTGCTGATCAGCGACGGCTGGGAGCGCGGGGACGTGTCTCTTTTAAAGAAAGAAATGCACGCCTTGAAGCGCCGATGCTACCGGCTGATCTGGTTGAATCCCTTGTTGGGTAACGAGGGATACCAGCCGCGGGTCGCCGGGATGGCAGCCGCCATGCCGTTCATCGATGATTTCTTACCCATCCACAACCTGCAAAGCCTGAGAGCCTTGTCGGATCACCTGGGGAAGCTGGGGCCTCGCCGTTCGAGCCATCCAGTTATCAGAAAACCGTAGAATAGGAGAAGTTGCCTATGGATGTAAACGGAGAATACACGTTCGATGCGCCCCAGGAGCTCACCTGGCAGGCTTTGCAGGACCCGGAGGTTTTGGCTTCGATTATGCCGGGCGGCGAAGATTTCAAAGAGATCGGTGAGAATGAGTACGTGGGCATGCTCAACGTCAAAGTCGGACCCGTGCAGGGTAAATTTACGGGGGTGATTAAGCTCTCCGATATCACGCCTTCGGAAAGCTACAACCTGCAGGTGGATGGGAACGGCGCGCCCGGCTTCGTCAAAGCCAATGGGGGTCTCAAGCTCACCGGGCAGGGGGAGACCACCCACATGGCCTACCAGGGGAGCGTGCAGATCGGCGGGCGGATCGCCAGCGTCGGCCACCGCCTGCTGGAAGCCTCCACAAAGTCGATCATCCGCCAGAGCCTGGAAGGGTTGAATGAGTACCTCAAGGTGCAGGCGGCGCCCAAGGCCACCAAGGAACAAGCCCTCGACACGAAAGCTCCGGATGAGCCTGCACCGGAGCAGTCAGAAGCAATGGAGAGCGCTACTTTCACACCCCCATCGCAATCGACTATCGCCAGAAATGTATTTATGGATGTATTGGGAGAATTGGTCCCGGCTCAGTATCGTCCGGTCGTCATCGGCCTGTTGGTTGTGCTGGTGATCCTGATCCTGTACCTGATTCTGAGGTAGTGATGGCTCAAAAAGGAGAAACGATATCATGATCCCCGGCAAGTTTGATTATTTCGCACCGCCTAACCTGGAGGAAGCGCTCGCTACCCTGGATCAATACCAGGGCGACGCCAAGGTGCTGGCGGGCGGGCAAAGCCTGATCCCGGCGATGCGCTTCCGCTTATCCTTGCCCAAGGTGCTGGTCGATCTTAACGGCTTGGAGAACCTGTCGTACATCCGGGAGCCCAACGGGCACCTGGCTATCGGCGCCATGACGCGCGAGGCTATGTTGGACGAGTCTGAGCTGGTAGGAAAGAAATACGCCATGCTGGCGGACGCTGCCAGAGTGATCGCCGATCCTGTAGTGCGCAACCGCTCCACGGTGGGGGGCAACCTGGCCCACGCCGACCCTGCCAACGACCATCCGGCCGTCATGCTGGCTTACAACGCCCAGGTCGTGGCGCGGGGGTCGAACGGCTCCCGCACCATCCCGATCGACGACTTCTTCGTCGACTTATTCCAGAGCGCGCTGGAACCCACCGAGATTTTGACCGAGATCCGCATCCCAGCTCCGGCGCAGCATTCGGGCGGAGCCTACGAGAAAATGGAACGCAAGGTGGGCGATTACGCCGTCTCGGCCGTGGCCGCCCAACTCACCATGGACGGCAACCTCTGCACCGCCGCCCGCATAGCCCTTACCAACGTCAGCATTGTGCCCATGAGGGCGAAGAATGCGGAACAGGCTCTTATCGGTAAAGAGCTTACCGAGGAGGCGCTCGAAGCAGCCGGGAAAGCAGCAGCGGCCGAGTGCGATCCTTCCGCCGACCTGCGCGGATCGGTGGAATATAAACGCGACCTGACGCGCGTCCTGACCAAGCGAGCCATCCGGCGCGCGGCACAACGAGCCAGTGGAGGGTAGACATGAGTATGCACGAGATTACGGTAACCGTGAACCAGGCGCCGTTCACCCGCGAGGTGGAGGCGCGCACGCTGTTGGTCCATTTCCTGCGCGAAGAGCTCGGCCTGACGGGCACCCACATCGGCTGCGATACGACCAATTGCGGCGCCTGCACGGTCATCCTGAACGGCCGGACTGTCAAGAGCTGCACGGTTTTCGCCGTCCAGGCTAATGGCGGCGAAGTCGAGACCATTGAAGGCGTAGCCCAGAACGGCCAGCTGCACCCTTTGCAGGAAGGCTTTTGGGAGAAGCATGGCTTGCAATGCGGTTTTTGCACGCCAGGCATGATCATGAGCGCCAAGTATTTGCTCGCCAGGAACCCGGATCCAACGGAGGAAGAGATCCGTTGGGCGATATCCGGCAACCTTTGCCGCTGTACCGGGTACAACAAGATCGTCGAAGCGGTGCAATATGCTGCTGAGAAGCTGAATGCGCCAGAGGAGATGCCCGCATGAACTACCACGATCCTTCTAAGCCTAAGCAATTTGACGATCGCTTTGAGTCTAAACACGCAGTCCCCGAAGGCGCTTCAAAAACAATCCCGACGAGCCAGGAGATCCGCATCACCACGCCTGCGGAGATCAGCGGCATGGGTCATCGCATGAAGCGCAAGGAAGATCCCCGCTTCCTCCAGGGCAGAGGAAACTATATCGACGATATCAAGCTCCCGAACATGCTGCATATGGATATCGTACGCAGCCCCTATGCGCATGCCAGGATACGCAATATCGACGCCAGCGCAGCCCTGGAGATGGCAGGCGTGGTCGCAGTCGTGACCGGCAAGGACCTCGAAGCCCATAACCTGCATTGGATGCCCACGTTAATGTCGGATACCCAGATGGTCTTACCGACGGAAAAAGTGATCTATTACGCTCAAGAAATCTGCGCGGTCATCGCCACGGACCGGTATATTGCCGCGGATGCCGTGGAGAAGATCGTGGTGGACTACGAACCGCTAGATCCGGTCATCGATCCGTTCGAAGCGCTGGAGGACAAGGTCATCGTGCGCGAGGACAAGGAGCTGAAGACCAACCGCATTTGGCATTGGGAGGCTGGGGACGCCGAAGGCACCGACCAGGTATTTGCCAACGCGGCGCACGTCGTCAAGCAATACATGCATATCCCGCGGATTCACGTGGCTTCCATCGAGACCTGCGGCATGGTCGCCAATTACAATTCTGCCACCGAGAAGATGCAGCTTTACATGACCACCCAGGCGCCTCACGCCATCCGCACGGTGTTCGCGCTGGTCACGGGACTGCCAGAGCAGAAGATCCAGGTGATCTCCCCCGATATCGGCGGCGGTTTTGGCGGAAAAGTGCCGGTCTATCCCGGCTACGTGGTTTGCGCCGTCGCCAGCTTGCTGCTCGGCAAGCCGGTGAAATGGATCGAAGATCGCAGCGAGAACTTGCAGGCGGACAGCTTTGCCCGCGACTACCATCTAGAAGGGGAACTGGCCGCCGACGCCGATGGCAAGCTGTTGGGCTTGCGCGTGCGCGGGCTGGCCGACCATGGCTGTACGGACGCACAAGCCAATCCTTCAAAATTCCCGGCAGGCATGTTCAGCATCTGCACCGGGTCCTACGACCTGCAGGCCGCCCACATCAGCATGGACGCCGTTTATACCAACAAGCCGCCGGGGGGCATCGCCTACCGCTGCTCCTTCCGGGTGACGGAAGCGGTCCAGCTGATCGAGCGGCTGACCAACATCATGGCCCACGAGCTGGGGCAGGATGCCGCCGAGTTCCGCATGCAGAACTTTATCCAGCCAACGCAGTTCCCCTACAAATCGCCCACCGGGTGGGAGTACGACAGCGGCAACTACCCGGCTGCCTTGCAAAAAGCGATGGACGCGATCGGCTACCAGGAGCTTCGCAAGGAGCAGGCCGAAAAGCGGGCGCGGGGTGAGTTAATGGGCATCGGCATTTCCAGCTTCACCGAAGTTGTCGGCGCGGGTCCCTCCCAAGATTTCGATATCCTGGGTATCAAGATGTTCGACTCGGCTGAAATCCGCATCCACCCAACCGGGAAAGCCATCGCGCGCTTCGGCACGAAGTCGCAAGGACAGGGGCATGAGACCACCTATGCCCAGATCATCGCGGAGGAGCTCGGGCTGCCAGCCGCGGATATCGAGGTCGAAGAAGGCGACACGGATACCGCGCCGTACGGTTTGGGCACCTACGCCAGCCGTTCGACGCCAACTGCCGGCGCCGCGGCGGCCATGGCTGCCCGCAAGATCAGAGCCAAAGCGCGCAAGATCGCTGCATATCTGCTGGAAGTGAGCGAGGACGACCTGGAATGGGACGTCAATAAGTGGCAGGTGAAGGGCTCGCCCGAACAGGCCAAGACCATCCAGGAGATCGCCTTTGCGGCCTATACCAACCACCCGCCGGAATTGGAAGCCGGTTTGGAAGCGACGGATTACTACAATCCGCCCAACCTGACCTTCCCCTTTGGCAGCTATATCTGCGTTGTCGATATCGACAAAGGCACAGGCCAGGTAAGCATCCGCCGCTTCGTAGCTATCGATGATTGCGGCAATATCATCAACCCGCTCGTGGTGGAAGGACAGGTGCACGGTGGTTTGACCATGGGTCTGGCGCCGGCCATGTACGAGGAGATGCGCTACGACGAGTACGGGCAGTGCCTCACCGGCACGTTAAGCGACTATCTGCTGCCCACGGCGGTTGAGTCGCCGAAGTGGGAGACCGGGCACACCATCACGCCTTCCCCCCACCATCCCATCGGGGCCAAGGGTGTGGGCGAGTCGCCCACGGTCGGCGCGCCGCCTGCCATCGCCAACGCCGTGGTGGATGCCCTGTGGCATCTGGGCGTGCGCCATATCGAGATCCCCATCACACCCGAGCGGGTCTGGAAAGCCCTGCGCGAGGCCGGGGTAAACGATTGAAGTTCACTCGATGACCGGCATCCCGTGCTGGAGATCGACACGGGATGCCGGTTGAACCACCCATTAACAATACCCAGGACCGAATACCGATGTATGACGAATTTTTTGCCAAGGCAAACGAGCTGGTGCAGGCCGGGGTCCCCTTTGCGACCGCGACCGTAATTTACGTGGAAAAGCCCACCTCCGGGGTGCCGGGGGATCGGGCGATCGTCACTGCAGATGGGGTGATGTACGGGTGGATCGGCGGGAGCTGCGCGCAGCCCTCGGTCATCGCCGAAGCGCGCAAGGCGCTCACCCTGGACGAATGCCGCCTGATCCGCTTGTCAACTTCACCGGCAGATCATACTTCTCGATCGGGCCTGATCGACCTGCCCATGACCTGTTTCAGTGGAGGGACACTGGAGATCATGATCGAACCCCACCTCCCCAAACCTCGCCTGCTCGTGGTCGGCAACTTGCCTGTGGCGCAAGCCCTTGTGCACCTGGGCCAGGCGATGAACTACCACGTTATCGCCGTCGACCTGGACAACGAGCACGGCGGCATGTCCCACGCGGACGAGATCGTGACCAGCCTGGATGATCTGGCCGAGCAGATTCAACCCCATACCTACGTGGTCGTGACCACGCACGGCAATTACGATGAGCTGGCCCTGGAGAAGATCCTGCCGGCCCGGCCGGATTACGTGGGCCTGGTCGCCAGCCCCAAGAGGGCCCAGGCGGTGCGAGAATACCTGACCGCCCAAGGCCTAAGCGCCGAACAGCTGTGGCTGCTTAAAGCCCCGGCCGGTCTCGACATCCAGGCCCGGCGGGGTGACGAGATCGCCCTCAGCATTATGGCCGAGATCGTCCAGAGACGCCGGAATGCCGAGGTGGCGGCTCCCGTCGAGGAGCTCGCCGCGCCGGAATCCATGCTATTGTTCGAAGAGTACATACATTCTGCCCCAGCCGTAGAGGGAACTGGCGCGGCAGCCGTAGATCCGGTTTGCGGCATGAACGTGGAGATTAGCGAAGCGAATTTTACCTACGATTACGACGGCGCAATGTATTATTTCTGCTGTGCGGGTTGTAAAACCAAGTTCTCCCAAAACCCTGAAGAATACCTCGAGGTAGAAGCGCCGTCCGGCGAGGCGGTCGATCCGGTTTGCAACATGATCGTGGATATCCCTACGGCAAAATACATGTCCGAATACGAGGGCGAGCTGGTTTACTTTTGCTCTGCGGGCTGCAAGCAAGCCTTCGACCAGCACCCGGAGAAGTACCTGAAGGAGCATTCGTCAGGGGGTTAATTAAAACCAGTTCCTTCGTGAACTGCAGACTCCAATTTATAATTACCGGTATTAACTGGAAGATTACTTCTATATCGGTTCCGACCGATGTCTTGATAGTTCAAGGTCTAAACGTTGAACTGCCCGAATTGCCAGACCACGAATCCGGATGAAGCCCGGTTCTGTATGAACTGTGGTTTCCCCCTCGAGAGGCGCTGCCCCAACTGTGAAACCACGGTTCCGGCCGAGGCTAAGTTTTGCTTCAACTGCGGGCAGCAGCTCAGTGAGCCAGCCGCGCGCGCCGCCGAGCCATCGCCGCGCCAGGCCCCCGGATCGACTGCTCTCTCCGAACTGCAGAAATATATCCCCAAGGACTTGCTCTCCAAGTTCGAGGCAGCCAGGGCAAGCGGGGGAATGCATGGCGAACGGCGGATCGTCACCATCCTCTTTTGTGACATCGTTGGTTCAACAGCCGCGGCCGTGCAGATGGATCCCGAGGATTGGACAGAGATCGTCAACGGCGCTTTTGAGTATCTGATCGCGCCAGTCTACCGGTACGAGGGGATGGTCGGAAGGCTGATGGGCGACGCGATCCTGGCTTTTTTCGGCGCGCCCATCGCGCATGAGGACGACCCGGAACGCGCCGTGCTGGCTGGTCTGGATATCCTGGAAGGAATCCAAGTTTATAACGCAGCGATCAAAGAGAAATTTGGTTTATCCCTGGATGTACGCATCGGCATCAACACGGGACCGGTTGTAATCGGGGAAGTTGGGTCGGACCTGCGGGTCGAATATACGGCGATGGGGGACGCGGTCAACCTGGCCGCGCGCATGGAGCAAACTGCGCAACCGGGCACCGTCCAGATCTCCGAGCATACCTATAAGCTGATTGCTCCATTGTTTCATCTGAGAGACATCGGCAAAATCGAGGTTAAGGGCCACGTTCAGCCTGTTCAGTCTTACCAGGTGATCGGCCGCAAGCAGGACCCCGGACGCCTGCGCGGCATTGCAGGCCTGGAAACCCCCTTATTAGGCCGCGAAGCGGATCTTGAAACGCTACAACAAGTGTTGCTTGGGCTCAGCCAGGGCAAAGGACACATTGTGTCGCTGATCGGCGAAGCGGGGTTGGGTAAATCCCGGCTGGTTTCGGAGTTGCGCCGCTCACCATTCTTGGACGGAGGTGAGTTCAAAGACCTCAACTGGATCGAGGCGCGCTCCCTTTCCTACGAAAAGTCAATCCCTTTTGAAGCCTTTCGAGGTCTGCTCAACGATTACTTTGGCCTTCCTGCCTCGCAATCGAACGAAGAGAGCTACGCTCAGCTCGAACACGAAATTAGCAAGGTGATGCCAGCAAGAGCCGCCGAGATCACGCCTTATATCGCCACGGTTTTGGGACTGCCGCTTAAAGGCTCTGACGCAGAGACGATCAACCAGCTGGAACCGCAACAGCTCCAGGATTCAATTTTTCGAGCGGTTCGGACTTTCATCCAACATCTGACCAGGCAGAAACCCCTGGTACTGGTTTTTGACGATCTGCACTGGGCAGACGCAACCTCGATTCAACTGCTCGAAAGAGTGGCGCAGCTGACCGATCAAGCTGGGCTGGTGATCCTCGCTCTTTTCCGACCCGACAAGCATGAAGATTCCTGGAAGTTTCACGAGTTCATCGATAGAGAGTTTCCCCACCGATACACCACAATTTCCCTGGTCCCGCTGAGCTCAACCATATCACGCGAGCTGGTCGCAAAGCTCGTGCAGGAGGCTGCCTTACCGGAGAAAGTAACCGACCTGATCCTGACCAAGGCGGAAGGGAACCCCTTTTTTATCGAAGAAGTGATCCGATCCCTGGTGTACGCCAGCCCAAGTGAAAGTACTCAAAGCTCTGCCGACCATTCGATCCAGGATATTAATGTCCCGGATACGCTGGCAGGAGTCCTGACAACACGCCTTGACCAGTTAGGCGAGGGACCTAAGCGGATTCTACAAACTGCTGCGGTTATTGGAAGACAGTTTCGCTACGATACCTTGCAAGCGGTAACCCAGCCGAATGGGCACCTGGAGGAGACGCTGATCGATTTAATCAGGCGGGGACAGATCCAGGAGGCCGGACGAGTTCCTCAGCGAGTCTACGCTTTCCATCACGTTCTGGCCCAAGAGGCGGCATATGGCTCGTTGTTGCGCAAAGATCGGCGAAGGATCCACCTGCGTATCGCTGAATGGTGGGAAAATCAAGGTCCGGATCAAGTTTATACGATCGCCCAGCATTTCCTGGCGGCGGAATCGCAAAAACGCGCGCTGCCGTATTTAGTTGAGGCGGGAGAGCGCGCTGCCCGCGCCTATGCTATCGAAGAGGCGTTCGCGTTGTATTCCCAGGCTGTTGAAATTGTTGAGGCAGGCACGGGTACACCGCTGGTACGAAAAATTTACGGCGGTTTGGGCGAGGTGTTGAACTGGATGGGGCGCCATTCGGAAGCGGTGGAAGCCTTTAAGGCCATGCTCGAGGCTGCGGGGGCAGCCGGGGAAGACACAGATCGGGCAGCCGCCTGGCATGGCATCTCCGAAGCGCAGGCACAGCGGGGTGACCATCGTGAAGCGCTTGAAAGCGCGCTCCAGGAAGAGAAAATCGCTCGACAGGCCAACCTCCCGCTCCCCCTCGCAAAAGCGTTGTGGATGAAGGCTTGGGGCTTGTTTATGTTGGGGGAGATGGATGAGGCGCTCGAACTGGCTCTGGAGGTCGCTAAGCTCAGCGAACAGCTCGGTGATGCTGGCCAGACCGCTCACAGCCTCAACCTCCTGGGAGTTGTATATACCACCTCAGGTTCGTATGCAGAAGCAGCCAAGCATTTCGAAAAGGCGTTGGAAATCTTTCGCAATTTGGGCAACAGCCGCCGGGCGATGCCTTTGTTGAATAACCTGGGGGTCATTGCCGAATCGCGCGGCGATTACCGCACGGCGATTGTACATTATCAAGAGGCCCTTGAGATCGCGCAGGAGATCGACAACCGCAATGGGGAAGTGGTCTACCTCAGCAACCTGGGCGGCGCCAAGATGAAACTGGGAAACTCCCGCTCGGCGGAAGACGATCTGCGCCGGGTGATCGATCTGGCAGGCGAGGCCGGATCTTATGTGCTCTCTGCTACCTACAGCCATCTCGCAGAAGCCTCGCTGGCTCAAGAGAAGTGGAGCGAGGCGCTGCCTTTGGCCCGCCAGGCGCTCGAAATAGGCCTCGAGAACGAATCGCAGGAGGATATTGCCCTGGCATGGCGTATGATCGGGTTAGTGGCGTGGCAGCATAGCGGGCTTATCCTGCTGGACGACGAGGCTGAGGGTGGACAAACTGAGTACGAGGTAGCTGCCTGCTTCGCCAGGAGCGAGGAAATTTTCAGAGAGGCCGGTCGGGATGAAGAGAGGGCCCGCACGCTGCGCGCCTGGGCAAGATTTGAGCTAACCAGCGGAGATCGTTCTGCCGGAATGGCTAAATGGGAAGAAGCCAGGCAAATCTTCGAGCGTCTGGGGGCCGAGCTGGAAGTCCAAAAAATGGAAGATAACCCACCGCTCCCTCGAAATTAGGCACAGATATAGAGGGGTTTGGCGGGCAAAACCCACAGCGTTCTTCCCTGACTAAAAAAATCCCAAAATAAGCTGCTCGGAATGATAGTAATTCGAGTATAATTGTCGAAATCAGAATAGCCTCTCCGAAAGGACCCGGTGGGAGGGAAAATACACAAAGGAGATTCACAATGAGAGGGAGTAGGCGTTTTCTTATTTCTGTTTCTGCGATCTTGATCTTGCTCCTAACTTTCGTACCAGCTGCCTTCGCAGGAAAATTCCATTTCAATTCAATCACTTTTGATATTGGCAGTTCGCTGGATTTTACTGGCGTTCTCGTCGGTCTGGGGAATGATGCTGCTCAGGTAAATTTGACTGCTGTGGGTTCGGTTACCGCGATTTGCCAGAACAAAGGAGGCAATCAGGCGCCAGGTCGCAACCCTATCTCCGTTGAAGTTGAGCAGGCCGTAACTGCCGTTGCGGACGAGAACGGCCGGGCGACGGTGCTGGTCGAGGCCCACGATCCGACCTCTCCGGAGTTCGCGCCCTCGCCGACCCCGAAAGAGGCCGGGTGTCCCAACGGGAATTGGATCGTTGTCGGCATCCAGGAGGATTCTACGAATTGGACGGCTGCCTATATCCAGGTTTTGGATGAGGCCGGGATTGTTCAAATCGATCTGGCGTTCACCTGTACAACGTTCTTCGAAAACGGCGTGGCAACCGGCGTTGCCTGCGTGGAAGTTTAGCGCCTGTAGTCCGCACCAGCTAAGTGTAAGGCATAGACGTGAAAAACCCGCCTGAACGGCGGGTCTTTCTTTTCATTCCCTTAACCATGTGATATCTGTAATTAATTTGACCCGCACTTTAAAATAGGCAATAATAATCTTAGGACTAAAAGGGGCTGTTTGATGAGCAGGAACGCGTTCCCCGTGCAGCTCAGCCAGCGCAACAGCAAGGCGGTTCACGCATACTCTTTCCAAGAACAGGGGATAGAATCCCCACTCGCGTCCTCCTGACACCCCACTCTTTTACCACACCGCGGTTATCATACGAATATTCAACCGGTTTTCCACCAGGTTCTTTCACAAGCCATGCTTTCCCCATTCGGTGCTGACTTGATAAGGAGCGCCTCGATGCCTCAAACATTTGTCGTGAAAGTACTCCGTCCCCGAGACCTGCTCGAACTGGTTTTCGAGTTCGTCAACGTGGACTTCGTCTCCCCGGCAGGAGGGCAGCCCGGCCGGGTCCTTGGCGCGTCAAATTCCTTCCTGGCGGTCTACTTCCAACCGCAGCACATGGCCGAAGAGGCGGTGTATGAGGACGCCGCTACCTTCACCCTGCCGCCGCAGCAGGATTGGGAAGGGAAATTACAGCACCCTCCAGGGGTCCCCTCTCCTGGCAGCATCCAGGCTGCCCTGTCCGGTCCAAGCCGGCTGGTCTTCACCATCCCGCAAGGCGAGGTGATTCCCTATACCATGGCGGGCTTATTGGAGGCGATGCAGAAACTGCCGCCCAGCGTCTCGCCCTTGATGCGCTGGACCCCGCCGGGATGCAACCCCCTATTCTTATTCAACCCCAGCGCGGCGCCACGCCCGCCGATGATCGGCTTCCCCAAGCAAAATGTCACCGCAATCGAAGCGCCCTACCGCCTGATCCTGTCGCCCGGCGAAGATGGGTGGTGGGAGCACTCCACCGTCCCAATAGATCACAACAACCGGACCGAACTCTGGCACACGCGTCTGAATACAACTGCCAGAGGCGGGGATATCGAGATGCGGGCGATCTGGTCGCCCGACTTTAAAAGCGCCGAACTTCAGGAGCACAGCATCGAGCCCTTCCGTATGTCCCTGTCCGGGCGCGACCGCAACGAGCTGGTGCACCTGACCTCGAACTATTACCTAAACAGCGCACGTGGGAGCTACAGGCCCGAGCCAGTGGACGCCGACCAGTTTTACTTATCTACCCTGGGCGCGTGGATGAAGGTGCACGGGGACTGGCCCGTGCTGGACGAGATCAAGGTATCCCCTGCGGATGTCCTGACGGTTGAGGAGTGGATCCATCAAGCCGCGATGGCCCGCGACCAGTACGTACGGGTGGTATACGCAGGGTTCCTCTTCCCCTTCGGACACCGGGCCTCGTTAGTGAAAATCACCGAGCGAAAATTCTATTATCGAGAGGATCCCCCCGGCTACACCGCCTACCTGTTCCAACGCATGTACGTCATCGTGCGCCAACGCGAGCTGACCTACACGCACAGGGATATCCCCTTCCGCAAGGTCCTCATCAAAACGCGGGTGACGCCCAACCTGGACGATCCGCAGCTGGACGCCAGCGATGCTATCGGTGAAGGGCAGGAGGCGTTCTGGCCAAGAGTGACCCTCGCGACCGGCGAATCGGTGGATTTTCCCTTCCACCTGGTCGGGTATGACTGGGAAGACCGCCCTGCTGAGTTCACTGCGCCGCTGATCTTCGTCAGCCTGAACATCAACAGCGACGAGACCAAGTATGCTCCCAAGAACGAGACCAAGATCGAGAGCCTCATCAACCACTACCTCGCACCGCAGAACGATCCCCGCCGCCTGCGGGAGGTCAAAGGCCAGGCGATCGCCTACGCTCCCTCGCTGAAGAACGGCGACACGACCCTCGATACCGAGAAGCTTTCCTTCGCAGCGCTGAAGAAATCGAGCACCACGCCGGGCCCGCGCTTCTTGCCGGCGATGGAATACGGCAGCGTGGATGTGCCCGCGATCACCCGCATGCTGGGCACGCCCAAACTCTACGAGATCGAATACGAAGACACCTACAAATCAACCGGGGGAATTACCCAGATCGGCAACAAGGGAGAGGTGTACGTCCAACTGCGCAACGACGTTCCGCTGAACTTCCAGGTAGATAAGGGAGGTGGGCTGGTCGCCCCGGACATCAAAATCACGGCGCTCTCCCGCTCACTAGGACCGGTTGACTCGACTGAATACACCTATGAAGATCCCGGCAACTCCCCGGTGACAACCTCCATGCTGGACGGCGGGTTCGTCGTCGAAAAGATCTTCCAGGATGTCAAGCTGCTGGGCGGGATTCCCCTGGGCTTCATCATCAACAACGTCGCGGATTTCGGGCACGCCTACACCGCGGGCCCAAACATCCCCGGTTTGAAGAGCGTGGTTGAGAAGGTCAACGGCGTAGACACCATCAAGACGACTTACGCCTGGTCTACATCGGGCAACGGGTTGCGCAACTACGAGCTGTTCCAGCCTAACGGGAGCATCTTCTCCATCGAATCCGTCGTCGAGACACCCCTGGACGGCACGGCGCCGACCTACCGGCTGGAGGGCAAGCTGACAGACTTCACCGTTAACCTGCTGCCCAGCCTGGAACTGGTCGCGCTGCATTTCAAAGCGCTCACCTTTACCGCGGTGAAAGACCAGAAGCCAGATGTCTCCGTAGACCTGGACAACTTCGAATTCAAGGGCATCCTGGCGTTCGTCAACAAGCTGCTGGAAGTGATCCCCCTGGACGGATTCAGCGACCCGCCCGATCTGGCGATCTCGCCGGAAGGGATCAACGTCGGCTATACCCTGGGCATACCGACGGTAGCCGTCGGCGTGTTCAGCTTGCAGAACATCAGCTTGTCAGCCGGCGTGTTCCTGCCGCTGCTTACCAGCAAGAAGCTCAACTTCCACTTCGCCTTCTGCCAGCGACAGCAGCCCTTCATCTTGACGGTCTCTATCTTTGGTGGGGGCGGATTCTTCGGGATCGACATCGGCATCGACGGCGTGACCATGGTCGAGGCGGCCCTCGAGTTTGGCGCCAGCGCGGCCATCAACCTGGGCGTTGCCAGCGGAGCCGCCTCGATGATGGGTGGGTTTTACTTCCAGAAGGCGGGCGCCAGCTTCGAGCTGACCGGGTACTTCCGGGCTAACGGCTCGCTCTCCGTGCTCGGCATCATCACCGTTTCCCTGGAATTCTACCTGGCGCTGACCTACACTTCCAAGAACGGCGGCGCACACAGCGGTACCATGTGGGGGCAAGCCAGCCTGACCGTGAAGATCGAGATCCTCTTCTTCAGCACCTCGGTCAGCGTCAAGATGGAGAAAGAGTTTGCCGGCTCCGATCCAACCTTCCACCAGCTGGTCGCGCCAAGCGACTGGACGCTGTACTGCGCCGCGTTTGCGGATTACTAAAGGCGGAGGCTCACCATGCGAAAACAGACCCTTATCTGGACGGCGCTGCCCAAGGGCAGCGATGGCCCACTGCAAGCCGGCACTCAGCTGCACCTGTCGGTCTATGTCTCGCCGCGCTTGTGGTCGGATACTCCGCAAGTACTTGAAAAGCTGGGAGATTACCCCGACTTCCTGGATTGGCCCGCCGCCATTCAGCAGGCGAGCGTCCAGGTGGCTTTCGGCAGCGGGCAAACGCTCAATGCCACACCCGACTTCTCACCTTTGCGCTCGGACCTGTGGGGGGCGCTTTTCAACGCTAACACCCCGGTCCTCCCTTTCGTCTTCGAAGACCTGAGCGGCAAGGATATCAAGGGTGACCAGCTTTCCATCGCCCACGAAGCCTTGAAGGGCGTGTACCAGGACATCGCCATCGACGCCGCCTACGGGCAGGGCACAGAGCTGCCAACAGCAGGCATCCTGTCGAACCACCCGATCCTGGATGCCGTTGGGCGACCTTACGAGCCGGAACCGCCGCTGCCCGAGCCGCCGCCGCAGGACCCTGTGTTCCTCGAGGGCCACCCGCCGCCCGAACTTCCGGAGCCCGGCGAGCCGCCGGGTGAAGAACCCGGGGGCCCGGAGGGATGCTTTGGCTGTCTGACAGGCTGTCTGCTCCTGCCTATTCGCATCGTGGTCCGCATCCTGCGCTGGCTTGGAATGCTCCTCCAGATTCCCTTTGCTGCGGTTTCCCCAGCGCAAGCCAAGAACTCGATGAGCGCGGTGGTGGACTTCCACAAGCCCTATACCGAAATCCCCGAACCGATGCCTACCCAGCAGGAAATCGAGGAGACCTACGATTTCCACAAAATGGTCTCGGCGCTGGGGGATTACCCGCTCCTGCTCAAGTCCATGGGGCTGGTGGTGGACCTGACGGTTACATTGGAGGAGCCGCTCCCGGCGGGGACATCCACCGTACAGGTGAACGTAAACATCCCCATGCAATTGGCAGCGACAACCATGGTGTCCATGAAAATGCACTATGACCTGGGAGAAGATCTTTTCCAGGCCAGGCCGCGCCCAACAGACCCGGAGATCAGCAACGGGCTGCTGCGGCTGAACGAGGCGGATAAGTTCAAGGTCATCCAGGTGGACGCGACGGGCGGGGTTGTTAAACTCGTCAACCTGGCCAGCAACCTGCGGCTGCTGGCGAATCCCAACTTGCGCCCCGCAAACAGCCCCGAGGAGACCGGCCTGCCGTCGTTGCGGAACGGCGGCCTTTCGGTGGTGAAGCCGAACCGGGCGGAAAAAGTCCACCAGATGACCCTCCAATCGTACGCCTTCAATCAATTTGCGGCCAACCTGGACGCCTCGCCCATACTCCCGCTGGCCGCGCCGGAGCCTTCCCCGGCTCCAACCGACGAGCTTTTTGCGGAGGACGTGACCCGCGGTTACCGCATCGACGTCCTCGACGACCAGACCAACCAGTGGCGCTCGCTCTGCCAGCGGGTGGGCACCTATGATTTCGGCAATGGGCTGGTGGAAACCGGGTGGCAAGACGAAGGCTTTGTCGTGCTGGGCGCGACGAGCAAGCTGAACCCCGGCCCAACCGATATAGAAATGCGGGTGGGAGAAACGCTGATCAGCTGGGACGGCTGGAGCCTCGTAGCCCCTCGTCCGGGCCGGATCATCCTGGATGAGTATGAAACGCCCCAAAACGCAGGCGATGAGCTGGTGAACAAGACGGCCTATCCCACCAACCCCGCCGTCACGATCTTCCCGCTGTCCACCAGCTTTCAAACTGTGACCGGTTCTCTGCCGCGGCTGCGCTTCGGGCATGGCTACCGCCTGCGCGCCCGGGTGGTAGACCTGGCAGGCAACAGCATCTTCGAACCGGGAGATGCAGAATTCCAGGCGGCGCAGACCGAACGGAGCGACGAGCAGGAATACAGGCGCTTCGACCCGGTGAGCCCTCCGCCGGTCGTGCTGCGGGAGTCGCCTAAGGAAGGCGAATCACTGGAGCGGATCGTCGTGCGCTCGTCCATCCACCAGGATGCGCCTACCATCGCCGGGCTGACGAGCGAGCGGCACATCGTCCCGCCGAAAACTGCGCAGATCATGGCAGAACAGCACGGGCTGTTCGACGGCCCGAGCCAGATACTCTCCAACCAGGCCGCCTACGAACTGGCGGCGCGCGAGGCGGGCACCCTGATGGAGCAGCTGAACCTGACCACCGGCGATTTGGAGCCGGTTCCAGGCGCAATGGAGGTAGTGCAGTTCCGGCTCGACCCCAACACCAACCAACCCGAACTGGATGAAAACGGCGATCCGATCGTGTTGGGGAGGGTCTGGCTCCAGACCAACGAGCAGTTCACCGTAACCTACCTGCCCGACCCCTTCGCCCGGGGTGTGCTGTTCCTCGGCCTTCCGGGGATGACCTCCTTCGACGAGGTGATCGAACCGGACGGCACGATCGTCAACAAGATCCCCTTTGAAGGCGCGTGGCCCAACCCGGCGCCGCTGCGCATCCGCTTGCGAGGCTTAAAAGACAAAGAAGCCGGACCGCAGACCCCCAGCTGGGATCCGGTAAAGCGCGTGCTGACCGTCGAGCTGCACCAGGGGGTGACGGCGAACGTGCAGATCAGCTCGTACTTCCTCGAGGATGACCTCGATAAGATGGGCGTGTGGCAGTGGACCGAGGAGACCGGCACACCGGACCTGGCCAACTTGCGGACGATGGCGGTGAAAGGCCGGAACTGGCTGTACCAGCCCTTCCGCACGCTCGCGCTGGTGCATGCCGTGCAGCAGCCGCTGGCGATCCCGGACATCACCACGTTGAATTCGGACAAGGAATTGGGAAAGACCTACACCAGCCTCACGGGGGACATCGCCGTGGATGGGAAGAGCACCGGCAAGCTGGACCTGCTCGCCGAGTGGGCCGACCCTGTGGACAACCCGAGCGACCCGGCCAATAACCCGACCAGCGACGAGGTCCGCAAGCAGATGTACGTTAAAGAGATCCTGCTGGAGGATGGGAGCAGTGATACGGTCAGCATTGGCGGGCCGCAGATCGAGGCGATCAAGCACGAGCTGGGCGATACCAAACGCCACATCGTTACCTACCAGGCCCCCGGCACCACGCGCTACCGGGAGTACATGGATCCGGCGGTGCTGGCAACGCCCGAGGAATTGATGCGCCCAACGCCAGCCGAGGTAGGATCGCAGGCGGCGCTGGATGCGATGATCGAAGTGGACATCGCAAACTCCGCCCGACCCCAAGCGGTAGGCCCGGTGCACGTGCTGCCGATCTTCCCGTGGGGCGAAGCTGCTGGCGGTAATGTTGTCACGCACTCCCGGGAAGGGGGCTGGGTGCGGGTGTACCTGGAGCGGCCGTGGTTCTCTTCCGGCGTAAGAGAACTGCTGGGGGTGGTCATCCGGCCTGAGGAAGTCGACCCGCTCTCAGAACTGGCGGAGGCGCTGAAGCCATACACCAGCCAATGGGGCAACGACCCGCTGTGGGAAGCCGCGAACGTGGAGCCGCTGCGGATGGAGCACCTGAACAACATGGATGAACCGGGAGACCACCTGCCGCTGGCAGAGCTCAAGCGGACAAACATCACCGATGGGCGGGTTATGCACGTGGCGGGATTCGCGCCTCAATACGATCCCGATCGTGGGCTGTGGTTCTGCGACATCTCTTTCAAACCCGAGAATTTGCCCGGGCAGACGCCCTCGTATTTCCCCTTCGTTCGTCTGGCGCTGGCCCGCTTCCAACCACACTCGGTGTTCTCGGCCGATGGTTTGGACAGCGCACACTTCTCACGGGTGGTGCTGGCGGACTACGTACAGCTGGCGCCCGACCGCCGGGTGGAATACGACCTGAACGACGTGCAGGCGAACGAGACCATCACCATCACGGTGCGCGGTCCGGTTGGCTTCCGGTTCGAACGACCGACGGTCATGCTGGTGACCTTCGCAAGGCGTGACCCGCGCGTGGCGGACCCGGCAGACGAACTCGGCTGGGCGGAATTTGGCGAACCGGCAGCCTTGGAGCTCCAGCCTGGATCGTCCCCGGAGTTATCGACGTGGAAGGGGAAGCTGGCTTTGCCCTCCCCGCCACCCAGCCCCCTGCGCGTGTTGGTGCGGGAGCTGGAACTGTTCCCCGGGGACGACGATACGACTGTGGTCGTGCCGGGCCAGCAAGATACGGATCAACCAACTCCCGGCGCTGGCTTGTTCGATCTGCCGCGCTTCCGTGAGCGGGTGGTGTTTGCAGACGCGCTAGAACTGCCGTAAATCCCTGACTAACCAACGACAGGACAGGCTTTTCGCCTGTCCTGTCGTTATTTAATCCACCCTGCACCACTATTCGAAGGGATACAGGATCGCCGGGTGAGTGTGGTTA
>CAYNWK010000038.1:0-32630 GCA_964400875.1 uncultured Anaerolineaceae bacterium
TTGGCGTCTCCCTCTTAACTATCAGCCTGGCGCAAGGTGCAGCCACGGATACGTTTGTAGGTATATTTTTTGCCGGTTTGTTGCCGCGTGGGCTGAGTTTGGGGGTGTGGGCTTTAGCCTTGATCATATTGGGTGGTCAAGCTGAACAGCTGGATTATCTTCATGTGCAGGGTTTGGCCCGCCGTTTGCCTTTGGCTGCAGCTGGGTTAATCCTGGCGCAATTTTCCATCGCCGGGCTGCCGCTCCTGGCCGGATTTCCCTTGCGCTTGCGTATTTGGGAGCAGCTGGCTCAAATCTCTCCGTCGATCGCTTTCTGGTCTCTAATCGGCGCTTTTGGTTTTCTGTTAGGCGGGTTACGCACCCTGGCTGTGCTGGTGATGGGTCCCGAAGAGGCTTGGGGGTGGTCCGAAAGCTGGCTCCAGCGGGCGTATTTGGGTCTTGGCATCCTGGCGCTGCTGCTCGTCGGGTTGTTTCCCCAGTGGTTCTTGCCGATCGTGGCGAACTTGCCTCAGGTCTTCGAACGCCTGGCTCCTTGAGCAAATCACCCCCATTCCAGGGGAAATTCCGAATGGTTCTTCTCCCGTAGTTATGGTAGAAATATATTTTGTGGCGCGTTCACACGTTAAAATTGGTAAGGACCTTCGCCCTTGAGGAAAGAAAAGGGATATTTGGCGGGCAAAGCCCGCCCAAACATCCATACCTTCCCGGCGAATTGCGTAACTCCAATTGGTATGACCGCCAAAGTATTTACGACGGAAGATGCTGACCTCGAATAAGTAGGAGGTGTATAGGATTATGGAAACTGATCAGGTTCTTAAACAACTCGAGTGGCTGGATGACGAGCGCCGCCGGGATAAAGATACGATTGCCAAGCAGGAAGACCGCATCATCGCCCTGGAAGGTAATTTGATCGCCGCGAACAAACAGATCAAGGATCTTGGCAGCGAACTGACTCGCTTCAGCGCGTTGTTCGAGCGCATGGACCGCTTCGACGATAACCTGCTTCAAAGCCGTGTCGAGCTCAAGCAGCAAATTGAGGAGATTGACAAGCAAGCTAAAAAGCGTGAAGAGGAGATGGAAAAAGTCCGCCGGGTGGAAATGCGCGCGGTCGATAACTCCGTCTCCGAAGTACGCAAGGAATTGGAACCCATCGATGGGCTGCGGCGCGGTCTGGCGGCCCGGGTTGAAGAAGAGAACCGACTGAACCGGGGGATCGATGAACTGCGCCAAAAGCTCACCGACATTCACCGCAACGAAGAAGAATATACTCGCACCTACCGCTTGCTGGAAGACGGTCGCCGCCAGGATTCGAAACGGCTGGTCGATCTCCAGGGTGAGGTCTCGGCGCTGCGCAAACGCGTGGATGAAGTGCGCGGCAAAACGGAACTGGCGACCTCTAATTATCGGAAAGTTGAGACCCGCCTAAACGAGCTCCTGACCGTAGAGAGCGAACGCAAGGATGCCCAGGCCGAATTTTTGGAAAAGCAAGCTCTCCTCCAGGTGGAGCGCGAGCGGGCCTGGAAGGATTGGGAAGCGCGCTTCGAAACCGTGGAAAAGCAAGCGACCGATGTCGAGACTCAGCTCCAGGCTATGGATGCAACCCACCGCTCCATCCAGCGAGCCAAGGAAGCCATGGAAGAGCTTGCCGAACGTGTCGAGCGGCGCATCAATGAGATCACCGAAATGCAGCGCCTGGGCGAAGAACGATTTCGCCAGGAATGGGTTACCTTCAAAGCCGATGACCAGAAGCGTTGGACGAACTACACGCTCACTCAGGAAGAACAACGCAACGAGATCGGCCGCCAGCTGGAGAAAATCTTCGAGCGCATCACCAACCTGGAAGATAGCTGGCAAGAGGCCCACGACCTGATCGCCCAGATGAGCGAGCAATCTGAGAAACGATTGCAGAGTTTGCTAGCCCTGACCCACGATTGGGTAGCGGCTTACGAGCGTACCCTCGGACAGGTTCGTTAGTCTTCAAAGTCGAGATGCACGTTATTGGTACGGCCGGTCACGTCGATCACGGTAAATCAACCCTGATCGAAGCGCTGACTGGCACCCACCCCGATCGCTTGAAAGAAGAACGTGAGCGCGAGATGACCATCGATCTCGGCTTCGCCTGGATCACGCTGCCCGGCGGGGAGGAGCTGGGCATTATTGATGTGCCCGGACACCGCGACTTCATCGAAAACATGCTAGCCGGGGTTGGGGGCATTGACGCGGCGCTTTTCGTGGTTGCTGCAGATGAGGGGGTTATGCCCCAGACCCGTGAACATCTTGCCATCTTGGACCTGCTTCAGATCCAGGGAGGCGTCGTTGCCTTAACCAAGATCGACATGGTCCAGGATTCCGGCTGGTTGGACCTGGTGGAAGAGGACTTACGCAGCGTCTTGACCGGGACTGTCTTGGAGGGCGCGCCGATCGTTCGCGTATCCGCCCGGAAGAAAATCGGGCTCTCCGAGCTGCAAGAGGCGTTGAGCGCCAGCCTGGCTGAGCGGCCTCAGCGGCCTGATTTAAACCGGCCGCGATTGCCCGTCGACCGGGTTTTTACCGTCGCTGGGTTCGGTACTGTGGTAACCGGCACGCTTACCGAGGGCGCCTTGAACGTCGGCGATGAGCTTGAGATCCTGCCGCGTGGTTTGCGTGGCCGCGTGCGCGGGTTACAAACGCACCAGCGCAAAGTGGAACGCGCTGTGCCGGGCAGCCGCACAGCGGTGAACATATCGGGCGTCAACGTGGATCAGATTCAGCGCGGCGATGTGGTCGCTCATCCTGGTCAGTTTAAGCCCACCCGGCGGGTGGACGTGAAATTTCGCCATCTAGCAGACGCCAGCCAACCGCTGCGCCACAACACCGAAGCCAAGCTGTTCATCGGCGCAACCGAGGTGATCGCCCGAGTGCGCTTATTGGGGGCGGAGCAGCTGCACCCCGGAGAGGAAGGTTGGCTGCAGCTCGAGCCACGCGAGCCGATTATTGCCCTGCGCGGCGATCGCTATATTCTGCGCCGTCCCTCCCCGGGCGAAACGCTGGGCGGTGGGGTCGTGGTCGACCCGCATCCCCGCAGGAGGCATAAGCGATTTTCCGAGCCGGTGCTCGAACGCTTGAGCGCCCTGGCTCAAGGCACTCCTGGGGAGGTGCTGCTGCAATCATTGCTGGCGCTTGGCGCTGCGCGCCTGGACGAGGCAATCGCCCGCTCCAGCCTGGATTCCACTCCGGCGGCCCAGGCGGTTGCAGAGCTGACAGAAAACGGTCAATTGGTGATATTGGAAGGCGAGTTAGAACCTAATAATCCGGCGGGAGGGCAGGCGCTGGTGACCAGCCAGGCATACTGGGGGCAACTGGCCGACCGCGCAGTCGATGAAATTGAGCGATACCAGGCTGAAAATCCCCTGCGTTTGGGTATGCCCAGGGAAGAGCTAAAAAGCCGCTTGCGGCTTGCCCCTCGCTTGTTCAACGCTGTTATCAAGCGTCTTGCCCAGCAGGGCGATGTGGAAGAGACCGGCCCTCTCGTGCATAGGCCGGGTCATGCCATCCGCTTCAAAGCAGAGCAAGAAAAGGCGATCGAAGCGTTACTGGCGCGTTTCGCCCAGTCGCCTTACACGCCTCCGACGGTCAAGGAGTCGCAGGCCGCGGTTGGCGAGCAAGTGTATCGGGCGTTGTTGGACCTGGATCGGCTGGTTGAAGTTTCTCCAGAAGTGGTTTTTCGCAAGGAAGATTACGCAGAGATGGTTGTACAGATCCGTCGCCTTTTAGAAGAGAAGGGTGAACTTTCAGCGGCCGCGGTGCGCGATCACTTCAACACCAGCCGTCGGTATGCGCTGGCCCTGCTGGAACACCTGGATGCTGAGGGGCTTACCCTCCGGGTGGGGGATGTGAGACGCTTGAGAGGGTCCCGCTAAAACCCTAATTTCTCACCCCACTGTGCGACATCTTAATCAATACCCGCTGGAAGACAGCGTGCTATGGGACGCTGCATTGATCAGGGCGTCGGCAAGTTCGCGCGCCTGTTGGATGGTCAGGTAGATATTGGTTTCGTCTGCCAGGAAGATTTTTTCCTCTCGGGGACAATCTTCTGTAAATTTGATGCAGATGTTGTCCTCGAACTCGGAATCCGTATCTTCGTAACATATTTCGACGGTCAGGCTGTCGTCCAGAAGTGAGATTGCCATGGTATCTAAGCCTCCGGATAATAAATCGTTCTCGAGTTATTCCTAAACTGCATAGCTTCTTCCAGAGCTGCGCAGTTCGTTTAGATCACCGGTTGCGGCCGTATTCTTCATGGCTGGAGACCCAGTCGGAAGAAGAGATGGCCGCGCCCAGGGAAATCTCTCCGGCCAGCACCGCCCCGGCGACGATCTCGGCCAGCTTGTTGACCTTGCCCTTGCCGTAAGCATCCAATAGCTCCAGGCACTCTCGCTGGGTGGGGAGGTTTGTGCCGCCGCCGTAGGTCGCCACGATCAGGGATGGAATCGTGATCGAAATGTACAAATCCTTCTCACCGGTCAGCTCGGCGTATAACACCCCGGCGGAAGATTCCGAAACATTGGCAACATCCTGGCCGGTGGCGATAAAGATCGCCGTGATTGCGTTCGCGGAGTGCAGCCCATTGTTGTTGGCGCCGGAGAGGATCGACCCGATGTTGGAGATTCCGTAGTGGTAAGCCAGCGCTTCAGGTTCGACCCGCATGTGCTGGATCAATGCATCTCGACGGATGACCGCTTCCGCGGTCACTCGCTTGCCGCGAGTGCGCATGATGTTGATTTGAGAAGCCTTTTTGTCGGTCGCTAAGTTGGATTCGAGGTAGAAGTGCTGGATATCCGGGTACTTATCAATGATCCAGCTGCAGGCGGCGAAGGTTGCTCGACCAACCATGTTCTGCCCGGCCGCGTCCCCGGTGGTGAAATTGAAACGCAGGTAGGCGAATTTGTTGGCCAGGTACGAATCGATGTACTGGAGCTTGGCGACGCTGGAGGTCGACTCGGCTTCTTCACGGATCTTTGGTAAGTTAGCTTCGACCCACTTGATGAACTCACGCGCCTGGCGGGCATCTTCGAAGACGAATACCGGGGCGCGCTGCATAGCGTCCCCCACGACTGTACACTTGACCCCGCCGCATACGTTCAGGAGCTTCATCCCCCGGTTGTAGGATGCTACTAAGGTTCCTTCCGTGGTTGCCAGGGGAATGAGGAAATCTCCCTGGGCGTGTTCGCCGTTGATGCGCAGCGGGCCGGCGAAACCTAAGGGCACCTGGGCGGCGCCGGTGAAATGCTCGATGTTCCCTTTGGTTGTTTGCGGGTTCAACGTATAGCTGGCCAGGTGTTGTAGCTTTATACCGGTGAATTCCTCGACAAATTGCTGGCGCTGGTGGATGATCGCTTCCGAATAATCGTCGCTGGCGCTGCGCGGGATGCGTAATAAGGATTCGTCCGGAGCGGAGATGGCATCTTCGACTTTAAGTTTTAGTTTTCCGAAAGGCTTGGCGGTAAACTCGATCTCGATCTGATGTTTACCATCTTTCAACGGATCGATCCCGGCGAGGATATCAACCGTTTTGCGCAGTGGAAAATCTACCGGCACTTCCGCAGAGACCTGGCCTGGGGACATGGCCCCGGCTTCGCCGAGGTCCAGCTCGAGCGCGTTGAGCGGCACCAGGTCCCCATCGATCTTTACTGCGGAGATCCCGGTGAGCTGGGCATCGCTCAGGCGGTTTTTAATTGAAAAGCGCACCCCGTTTGCGGTGTTCGCCAGGCTGCCAAAAGTATAGAGCTGCCGCAAAATCAGGCTGGGAATCATTGCCATGGTCCTTACTCCCTGTGGTGTTTGAACTGGGTAAAGCCGGCGCGCTTACCGGGCTCCTTTACGGCCGAACTGGCGTTCGAGCAGATCCACGGACAGGTGGATCATCGTGGGACGGCCGTGCGGGCAGGTGCGGGGCGAATCGCAGGCCTCTAGGTCTTCCAGGAGTGTGCGTTGCTCCTCGGTGGATAAGGTCTGTCCGGCTTTCACCGCGGCGCGTTTGCACACTCGGGCGATGATGCGGGCTTCGACTTCATTTTGCAGAGGGGTCTCGTCCTCTTCGAAATCTTCGACGAGCACGTGCAGCGCTGCAGCGGGGTCCATTCCGGAGAGCAAACCGGGGATCGCCCGCACGAGGAATGATTTACTGCCGAATTCCTCAACTTGAAAACCCAGTCGCTGCAAAGCAGGCAGCTGATCGGCCAGGGCTCGGGCGCTGGCTGGCGGCAGATCAACGGCCACCGGCTCCAGCAATTGCTGCGCGGGGATATTGGTTTCCTTTTGTGCAAGAAACCGCTCGAACAAAACCCGTTCGTGCGCGGCGTGCTGATCCACCAGGTAGAGCCCGTCCGGGCCTTCGGCGATCAGGTACGTCGCTGCAACCTGGCCAACCAGGCGGAGCAAGGGGACGCCCTGGACCGGCAAATTGGTTGCGGCAGAACCGCTCTGAGTGGTTTCCGTGGCAGCCTCACGCGCCTGGGCAGCCCAATCCCAGGCCGGATCGGGAGATTGCCGAGCGCCTTGTTGTTCCCAGCGCCATTGTGCCCAAGAGTCTGGCGCTTCCACGCCTGGAACCGGCGTGTGCGCCAGCAAGGCGCGCCGCACGGCGCGCTGTACCGCGCTGAAGACTTTATCGCGGTCCCTGAAGCGCACCTCGGCCTTGGCGGGATGCACATTGACGTCCACGCTCTCTGGGGGCAGCTCGATGAACAAAGCCGCCATCGGGAAGCGACCGACCATCAACATCGTATGATAGGCCCGCACCAGTGCAGCGGTCAGCGTGGAGTCCTGTACCCAGCGGCCGTTGACGAAGAAAGCGATCTCTCGCCGGTTCGACCGCGTCAGGTTCGTCGGGCTGATGAACCCAGTCAGGCTGATGCCTTCGTATTCGGCCAATACAGAGAGCATTTGGCGGGCGGTGTCAACGTCGTAGAGCGCGGCCAGCACTTCACGGCGGTCGCCATTTCCGCTGGTCTGTAAGACGGAACGGTCGTCCTGGGTGAGCTGAAATCGCACGTCCGGGTAGGACAGCGCGTAACGGGTGACCAGCTCGTCGATTTGACGGCGTTCGGTTGTGTCGGTCTTGAGAAATTTCAGCCGCGCAGGGACGTTGTAGAACAGGTCCTGCACCTGCACGGTAGTCCCCTGGGGTGCCCCGACAGGTTGGAGTGCCTGGCTCTGACCGGCGTCGACGCGCAGGCGCGCCCCGCTCTCCGCTTCAGCCCGGCGGGATGTGATGGTCAGGCGCGAGACCGAGCCGATCGAGGCCAGGGCTTCGCCGCGGAAACCAAGGGTAGCGATGCGGAACAAGTCGGCCGCTTCGCTCAATTTGCTGGTGGTGTGGCGGGATACGGCCAACGGCAGATCATCCGCGGGGATACCGCTGCCGTCGTCGGCGACCTCGATCAGCCGCTTTCCGGCGCTTTTGACCGCGATTTCGATAACGCTGGCGCCTGCGTCGAGCGCGTTCTCCAGCAGCTCTTTAACCACCGAGGCCGGTCTTTCGACTACTTCTCCGGCGGCGATTTGGGAAGCAACTTCGGGGGACAGGACGTGAATTGGCATAACGAATTTTGTAATCACATTATACCCTCGGAAGCCGGCAGTCAGCGGATCCACCAGAAGCTCCCACATTTCAGGTATACTTTTCCCATGCCATTTGAAATCCTGTTCTTTGATTTGGACGACACTCTCTACCCTCATGATACTGGCTTGTGGGAGGCGATCAAAGCGCGCATGAGCCTGTATATGCAGGCGCGCTTGAATTTGCCTGAGGATCAAATCCCGGAACTGCGCCGCTATTACTTCGAAACCTACGGCACGACGCTGCGCGGCTTACAGCGCCACCACCAGGTGGAAGCGGACGATTACCTTGCTTTCGTCCACGACCTGCCACTGGGTGAATTCCTCCAGCCGGACCCTCGGGTGCGCGCTTTGCTGGAGGGGCTGCCCCAGACCAAGTGGATCTTCACCAATGCAGACGCCTATCACGCTCGCCGGGTGCTGCGGGTTTTAGCGCTGGATCAACTCTTTGAGGGCATCATTGACGTCCGGGCGATCGATTTCGCTTGCAAACCGGAACCGAAGGCGTACCGGAAAGCGCTGGCGCTGGCCAACGCGCGCCAGGCTGATCGCTGTATGCTGCTGGATGATTCTCCAGTCAACTTGGCAGGTGCGCGAAAATTCGGGATCACCACCGTGCTGGTTCGCGAGGGCGTTCCTCATCCGGCTGCCGACTATACCATCCCCGGCTTGCTCGCTTTGCCCGACGCAGTTCCGGAATTGTGGGCTGTTCGACAGTCTGTGAATTGATCGATGAAGGGTGAGGTTCACTCTCGCTGTACTGTGGAGATATCTGATGGATACCGGTAGAGCTGCACTGGTAATTTTCCTCACCTTAATTATCGTCATCGGCGTCAACGCACTCATCTACCTCTCGCTGCGCAAACGCAGTTCGATAGGACAGATCGAAATGATGCGCCGGGCAGCAAGGCGCGCCCGTAATCCATGGGAGGATGAGGAAAACGATTTGCGGGAGCTATCCAGGCGGGTGGCCGAGCTCAAGAAGCTGTCCATCCCTGATGACCTGCAGGAAGAAGATAGTGATCGATAAACGTCTCTCCCTGGAGCAGGTGGCTGCACTGGTGCCTTCCGGCTGCACCCTGGCGCTTGGTGGAGTGACACTTTACCGCCGACCGCTGGCGTTCGTTAAAGCCCTGCTGCGCAGATTCCAGGATGAAGGGGAACCCGACGGGCTCACCTTGCTGGCTTTCACCGCCGGCCTGGAAAGCGACCTGTTGGTCGGAGCCGGCCTGGTTGATCGGGTGCGCACCTGTTACTTTGGGTTGGAGATCTTTGGCCTGGCGCCGATGTTTACTTATCTCGCCAACCGCGGGGCAATCGAGGTCGTGGAAGAGACCGAAGCCAGCCTCGCCTTGGGTTTGCGGGCGGCCCTGGCAGGCATCGGCTTTTTGCCTGGACGGGCCTGGTTGGGTACCGATCTGCCGAGTTTACGCCCGGACGTGCGCACAATCACCGATCCGTATACTGGAGAGCAGCTGATGGCCTTTCCGTCGATTCAACCCGATATAGCCGTGATCCATGCTTTGCGGGCAGACCCGGAGGGCAATGCCGTGATCGGCGGCAACAAGGGCATCGATGAGGACCTGACCCTGGCCGCGGCGACCGTGATCGTTACAGCGGAAGAGATCGTCCCGCAGCTGGATCGAGCCGACCTGGTCGCGCCGGTCGTCCATGCCGTGGTTTTAGCGCCATGCGGAGCTGAGCCGACCTCCTGCCACCCGAATTACCCTTTAGATGGGGAATCGCTGCTCGCCTACACCGAACAGGTCAGCGATCCGGCGTCTTTCAAACGTTATCTTGATCGTTACCTGGCTAGCTGAACCTGCGGTAAAGCCCCTGGACTTTCCAATTAGGGGAGTATTTTTTGGGGGGAAATTTTACTTGAATCTATTACAGGATTTATTTCGCTCTAATGTAAGTATGGTAATCTTGCATGTATAAGGGATGTTCTTTGGGCAATTAGCCGCGGGAATGGGGATGGGGAAATTCAGGCGCGCGTCGCCTGAATTTCCCCAGTTCTCCATCAATGCTGATGCTAAATAGAAAACATTTTTCAGTCAACGGATCTCTCAACGCGAGTTGGGGCACGGACAGTAGGAATAATCTATGAATTCAAAAATCTATTGGTATACCGGCGGTATCCTGGCAGCCATGATCTTGCTGGCTGGCGCCTTTTCAAGCGGTTTCATCGTTGGGCGGATCGCTACCCCGGAAAGCCTGCCGCTTACCGAAGCGCTCTCTCAAACCCTTCCGCAGGGAACTCCAGGCGCGCAGAGCGACGGCGCGAGCGCTTCGGCTCAGGCGGAGACGCCTCAAGATCTGCAGAAACTGTTTCAGCCTTTCTGGCAATCCTGGGACATCGTCCACGACCGCTTCGTTGACCAGCCCCTGGATAATGAAATCTTGATGCAGGGCGCAATCCGCGGCATGATGGACTCTCTGGACGACCCGCATAGCTCCTATATGGATCCGTTTCAGTTCAACCAGGCGAACATCAGCCTGGAGGGCGAGTATGAAGGGATTGGCGCCTGGGTGGATCCGAATGAAGAGTACTTGACCATCGTAAGCCCGATGCCCAATTCACCCGCCGAGGAAGTCGGTCTAAAACCTGGTGACGCCATCATCGCCGTGAATGGCGATGATATGACTGGCGTTGACGGCAACCTGGTGATCCGTAAGGTGATGGGCCCTGCGGGGACATCGGTCACCCTGACGATCCAACGGGAAGGCGTCGCTGAGCCTTTCGATGTGGAAGTCACCCGGGCAGCCATCACCATCCCCAGTGTCGAAAGCCGCATGCTGGAGGGTGATATCGGTTATCTGCACCTGTTTACTTTCGGCGATGAATCGACACCGGAACTGCGCCAGGCCTTGAAAGACTTGCTCGACCAGAACCCGAAGGGGTTGATCTTCGATCTGCGTAATAACGGCGGCGGCGCACTGCGCACTGCTATCGAAGTTGCCTCCGAATTCATCGGCGATGGCGTAGTGATGTATGAGGAATACGGCGATGGCACTCGGGATACCTACACGGCTCAGCGCGGCGGCATGGCGACCGATATCCCCCTCGTCGTGTTGATCAATGAGGGATCGGCCTCAGCTTCCGAGATCGTCGCCGGGGCGATCCAGGATCGTGACCGCGGCCAGCTCGTCGGCACGACTTCCTTTGGAAAAGGTTCGGTACAACAATGGATCCCTCTAGATAACGATCAGGGCGCGGTGCGGGTGACGATCGCGCGCTGGTTGACGCCGGACGAACGTACGATTTCAGAGATCGGGCTGGAACCGGACGTCGTCGTTGAGATGACCCAAGAGGATGTCCAGGCCGGGTTGGACCCGCAGCTGGACAAAGCAGTGGAGTTATTGCAAAACCAGTAGCTCTTAAATAGATAGGACTCAAGCACTTGGGGAAGCGTTGGAGGGGTTTTGGCGGGTTGTGCAAAACACTCCGGTTTCTCCCGTGAACTGTATAACTTCTAATTGATCAGATAGTCGAGGTGAAAAATGGGATTAGGCTTCTTTTACAATCCTTATTACTTAATCTTCATGCTGCCCGCATTCTTGTTGATGCTGGCGACCCAATGGTACGTCAACTCCGCCTACCGCAAATGGAGCCAGGTGCGCGCCAGCAGTCGGGTAACCGGTGCGGAAGCCGCCGAGCGGTTAATCCGCTATGGCAACTTGTACGATGTGCGCATCGAAAGCGTTGCCGGCAACCTCTCGGATCATTATGACCCGCGCGATAAGGTGCTGAGGCTGTCGAGCGGCGTTTATCAGGGCAACTCTGTCGCCTCGCTGGCGATCGCCGCCCACGAGCTCGGCCACGCCATGCAAGATCAAGAAGGGTATCTGCCGCTTAAGTTTAGGGCAGCCCTGGTCCCGGCCGTAAATATTGGCTCGACCTTGGGCTGGATCTTGATCTTGATCGGCCTTTTCCTGGGCTTCACCCAGCTGTCCTGGTTAGGTGTGGCCGTCTTCAGCGGGGGAGCGCTCTTTGCGCTGGCGACATTGCCGGTTGAATTGAACGCTTCAGCCCGGGCTAAGCGCCTGCTGGCTGAATCGGGCTTGATCATGGGCGAGGAAGAGCGCAGCGGCGTCAACCGCGTGTTAAATGCCGCAGCGCTGACCTACGTGGCCGCGTTAGTGACTGCTGTACTGCAGCTGCTTTACTACGTGATGTTGATCACGGGCATGGGTGGACGCCGGAGGAGTTGATGTCCTGGAAGCGCATTATCTACGTGCTTTTCGTGGTCCTCGTTGCCGGAGTTTCCGCACTGAGCGGCGTCGTTGCAGGAGCCTGGGCGGTTTATTCCACGTTGCAAGGTAAACCGCCCGCCGCGATCGCAGCGACGCCCTCACCGGTCGTTTCACAGATAGAACCGGACGGTGGACAAATTCATGTCTCTACCACCGAGATCGAGACTGCCATTACCACGGCAGTTGAGCAGGTTGGTCCGGCCGTGGTGACCATCTTGGGAACTATTCCCGGTGGACAATCCTTATTTGGCCGCTTACCCGACCAGCAGGTCAGCGGCAGCGGCGTGATCATTTCTGCCGACGGATATATCCTTACGAACAACCATGTAGTAGAAAATGCAGCCCAGGTTGTCGTTTTATTGGCCGATGGCACGGAGTTGCCCGCCGATGTCGTTGGCACTGATCTCTTCTCCGATCTGGCGGTATTGAAAACCCAGGGAGAGATGCCGGCTATCGCCAACCTGGGTAATTCCGACGCGTTGAAACCGGGTGAGACCGTCATCGCCATCGGATCGCCGTTGGGTGATTTCGTCAATTCGGTCACCGTTGGTGTGATCAGCGCGACGGGAAGGGCGTTAGACACCGGCAATGGCTATCGCATGGAGGACCTGGTTCAAACTGACGCTGCTATCAACCAGGGCAACTCCGGTGGGCCATTGGTTAATCTGGCTGGAGAGGTCATCGGGATTAATACCTTGATCGTGCGCGGCTCCGGGCTGGGCAGCGCAGTAGCCGAAGGATTGGGGTTTGCAATCCCGACGAACACCGCCCGGGTTGTCGCCGAGCAGATCATCTCTCAGGGGTACGTCGCCCATCCCTATTTAGGAGTTCGTTGGCAGGCTGTCACACCGCGGCTGGCCCGTTCGTACGATTTACCCGTCCAATGGGGCGCTTTCATCACTGAAGTAGTGCCAGGCGGTCCCGCGGCGAACGCCGGACTGCGCAAGGGAGATATCATTACCCATATCGGGGCGGTGGAGCTTGACGAAGAACACTCGTACATCAACGCGTTGTTTGCCAGTGCTCCTGGAGACCAGGTGAAGATCAAGATTGCGCGCGGCATGAATACGCTCGAGATCGAAGTCACTTTAGGAGAGACCCGCATCGGGGGTTAGCCAGGGGATTACCCGACGTATTGCGTGTATAATCACACGCATGCGAAAATTCATTGTCGCATTGGCGCTGCTGTTGGGGGTGATTTTCGCGATCACCCGCTTCGCGGAAGTGCAGGCGATCGGTGAGACGCTCAAGCATGGCGATTGGCGTTATTTGATCCTGGCTTTGGGCGTCCAATTCTTGTGGTTGGTAAACGTCGCGATCTCGTATCGCACGATTTTCAGTTTATTGGGCATCGAAGAGAAAATCCCAAAGCTGCTCCTGACCGCAGCAGCCTCTAACTTTGTAAACGTGGTTGCTCCCAGCGCGGGCGTCGGGGGCGTCAGTGTGTTTGTCACCGAAGCCAGGCGCAACGGCTATTCATCGGCGCGCGCCACCGTTGGTGGGGTGGTATATGTTTTATTCGATTACGTCGCCTTTTTGTGCGTATTGTTGATTGGGTTGGTGGTGCTTTTCAAACGCAACAATTTAAACACTGGCGAACTGGTCGCTTCCGGCGTATTTCTTGCGCTCACTCTTTTCCTGACCACGCTGATCGTGCTCGGGATGCGCTCCGGCGAAGCGCTGGGGAGTTTTCTGGCATGGCTGGCTCGAGGGATCAATTGGGGTCTCAGGCCGTTCTTGAAGCGGGAGTACCTTTCCGAGGATCGTGCTCATACGTTTGCTCGGGACGCTTCCGATGGGTTCGCGCAATTGCGTCGCAATCCCGGGAATCTACTGCTGCCCTTCGCTTTGGCTTTGAGCACCAAAGCTTTGTTGATCCTGATCTTGTATTTGATGTGCCTGGCATTCAACGTCCCGCTCTCCGGGACTGCTCTGATCGCCAGCTTTGCTATCGCTTACTTGTTCTTCATCGTTTCACCGACCCCCTCCGGGATCGGCTTCGTCGAAGGGGCGCTGACCCTGGCGCTGGGCTCGATGACGGTTCCACTGGGCGCCGCGGCGGTCGTATCCCTGGCTTACAGGGGGGTTACTTTTTGGGTGCCATTCGCTTTTGGTGGCCTGGCGCTGCGCTTGCTTCACCAGACTTGAGCGATTTTCCTCTGAATTAGTGGTCATCAAATTGGTACAAGGGGTGAGCCGTGGGCAACACGTTGCCCACGGCTCACCTCCAACGAACTGTGGAAAAAAGATGGAATCAAATAAGGACGGAAATGGTACGGTAATTATGCGGCGGACGGCTACCCAACAACCAGGGCGCTCTTTACGTACCTGGTTGATCGGCCGGCCCTTACCCACCGCGGATGCCCCTCACCAGACTATCGGCAAGGCCGTTGGGTTGGCGGTCTTTGCATCGGATGCGCTCTCCTCGACGGCCTACGCTACCCAAGAGATATTGTTTATCCTAGCGGCTGCCGGAACAGGCGCCTTCAGCTTTTCCTTTCCCATCTCTATCGCCATCGTGGTCTTGTTGGCGATCGTGACCTTGTCTTACGAACAAACCATCCACGCCTATCCAGACGGCGGTGGGGCCTATATCGTCTCGCGCGATAACCTGGGGGCGCTTCCCGCCCAGATCGCCGGAGCAGCCCTGCTGACCGATTACATCCTGACCGTGGCGGTATCGATTTCCTCCGGAGTAGCCCAGATCACTTCTGCCTTCCCACCGATCGCCGATTACCGGGTGATCCTGGCGGTGGGATTTGTATTCTTGATCATGCTGGTTAATTTGCGAGGCGTGCGCGAATCGGGGGTCATTTTTGCAGTGCCGACGTATTTCTTTGTGTCGATGATGGTGTTTACGGTTGCCTCCGGACTGTTTCGCTATCTCAGCGGTGGGCTTGGGCAGGTCGTCGATCCCCCGGCGCTCGAAATCGGCGAAAGTTTACGGCCGATCGGGGCGTTTTTGATCTTGCACGCTTTTTCGAGCGGCACGGCGGCGCTCACCGGCGTTGAAGCCATTTCCAACGGTATCACGGCTTTTAAAGAGCCGCGCAGCCGCAATGCCGGCACCACTTTAATCTGGATGTCGCTCATTTTGGGGACGCTGTTTCTGGGGATCACGTTTCTCTCGGGACCGATCGGTGCGGTTCCATCCGAAGAGGAAACCCTGATCTCCCAAATGGCCCGCACGATCTACGCCTCACGCGGCTTACTCTATCTGGCGACCATGGCGGCGACCACCGTAATTCTGATCATGGCCGCGAACACCGCCTTCGCCGATTTCCCTCGGCTGAGCGCCTTGCTCTCCAATGACCGCTATTTGCCCCGGCAGCTGGCCTTTCGCGGCAGCCGCCTGGTGTACTCGCGCGGCATTGTGGCGCTGTCCATCTGCGCCGCGATCCTGATCGTCATCTTTAGTGCCCGGGTGAGCTCACTCATCCCTTTATATGCCATCGGCGTTTTTCTGTCCTTCAGCCTATCCCAAGGCGGCATGGCGCACCGCTGGTGGAAGATCGGCCAGCTCAAACCGGGCGAAGAGGTCGATGAACGCGGCTCGACTTTGCGCAGTGAGCGTGGCTGGCGGTTGAAGATGGCGATCAACGGCTTTGGGGCGCTGTGCACCGTGATCGTCATGATGGTATTCATCATCACGAAGTTTGCCGATGGAGCGTTCCTGGTCCTGATCATCATCCCGGTACTGGTTTATGGTTTTCACTCCGTCCACCAACATTATCAACGGTTGGCCCGAAACCTGTCTTTAGAGAATTATGGCGCCCCGGCGCGTGTGGCGCGACACCGGGTGATCATGCCGATCAGCGGCGTACACCGGGGCTCTCTGGCTGCTTTGCGCTATGCAAAAACGCTCTCAGACGATATCACCGCGGTTCATATTTCGCTTGATCCAGAAGAAGCCGAGCGGGTGCGGTTGAAGTGGGAGACCTGGGGAGAGGGGATCCGTCTGGTGATCCTCGATTCTCCCTATCGCCTTTTGGTCGAGCCTCTGTTGGCTTATATCCAGCAGGTTGCGGCGCAGCGCCAGCCGGACGAAGTGATTACGATTGTCGTGCCGCAGTTCGTCTCGCGAAGCTGGTTTAGTAACTTGCTGCATGCTCAAACCGCCTTTTGGTTGAGATTGGCATTACTGCTCAAGCCGGGTATTGTCATCACCGACGTGCCATATCAATTAGAATAGGACTTATGCGCTTGAGAGAAGAAAGGGGGTGATTGGGCGGGCAAAGACTGCCCAATCACCCCCACTTTCCCCTGAAACTGCGTAATTCCTTTAGAATAAAAATTTGGAGTGTAAAGGATGATGCAAATCGTCGTCATCGGTTGTGGGCGGGTTGGCGCGGACCTGGCTTTTCGTCTTTTTCAACGCGGCCACCAGGTCACCGTGATCGACAACCACGCCAAGGCTTTTTTTAACCTCGACCCGGAGTATCACGGTCGGACCGTGGAGGGAGAGGCCCTCAACCGGGATGTGCTGCAGCGTGCCGGTCTCAGCCAGGCCGAGGGCCTTGCGGCTGTGACCAACTCGGATACGCTCAATTGCGTGGTTGGCCATCTGGCGCGCACAGTTTACCAGGTGCCGTATGTGGTAGCGCGCAATTACGACCCGCGCTGGCGGACCTTGCACGAAACCTTCGGCTTGCAGGTGGTCAGTTCTTCCTCCTGGGGTGCGCAGCGCATCGAGGAGCTGCTCTACCATGTCGAGATGCGAGCTGTATTCTCCGCCGGAAATGGCGAAGTTGAGGTTTATGAATTCGCCGTCCCCCGTCAGTGGGAAGGCCGCAAACTGGCGGAACTGATTCAGCAAATCGATTGCGCGCCGGTTGCATTGACTCGCGCCGGGCGCGCCAGGCTCCCCGAGCAGGATGCAACCTTGCAGAGAGAGGATATCGTACATTTGAGCGCAACGCTGGATGGGATCGAAACCGTGCGCCGCCGGCTTGGCGAGGATCGGAAGGGATAAATCGATATGTTCGTTTTGATCACCGGTGGGGGACGCACAGCCACACAGCTGGCCTCGGGGTTGATTTCTCAGAATTTCCAGGTTCACTTGGTGGAGAACCGCCCGGAAGTGCTCGCACGTTTGCATCGCGAGCTTCCAACCGAGATGATCGTCGAAGGGCATCCCACCGATATGGATGTGCTCGATCGGGCTGGGATCAAGCGCGCCCAGGTGCTGGTTGCCTGTGGGTCTGACGACGAAGACAACCTGGCGGTCTGCTTTCTGGCGCGCCGGCGGTTCCAGGTGCCGCGCATCATCGCCCGGATCAACAATCCACGCAATGCCTGGCTGTTCGATGAGAAGTTCCACGTTGACGTCGCCCTCGATCAGTCCGAGATCCTCTCGAACTTAATCGCGGAGGAGATGTCCTTGGGAGATATGATGACGCTGTTGAAGCTGCGGCGGGGCGAATATTCCCTGGTTGAGGAAAAGATACCCGCTGGAGCGAAAGCGGTTGGGGTCGCGATCAAGGACTTGGTTTTGCCAGATGAATGTGTCATTGCGGCTATCATTCGAGGCGGGAAGGTTGTTGTCCCCAGGGGAATCACGGTTCTGCAGCAGGATGATGAAGTGCTGGCTATCAGCGATCGTGGAGGGGTAGAGCGTCTCGCCGAACTTTTCTCCCCACCAGATTCCTCCAAAGATATGTCTCAATGATCGCCGGATTCGGAGCCAAATTCAATTCGTTTCCGGCGCAGGCTTTTGCCTTGATCGGATATAGAATTATTTGACCAAACTTTACCCATCGGTTATAATCATCATTTGTCTGTGACGTACGTCACCCATCCAAGAGCCGAGCCGCCAGCAGTGTGGCTCGGAGGTGGGTTAGATATTAATTTCAGGGAAGTGTTATGCCAAAGAGAACGTATCAACCAAAGAAACGCAGGCGGGCGCGCGTCCATGGTTTTCGTGCTCGCATGAAGACCTCCGGAGGGCGCAAAGTTTTAAAGTCCCGTCGTCAAAAGGGTCGCCATCAGCTGGCGCCAACTAAGAATAACCACGTTAAGAAGACGAATTGGAAAGGTTAGTCGCTCCGCAGCGAGCTCTGCTAGAACCCCTGGATGGTATTGGCGGCAAGCAAAATTTCGGTGAAGCGCAGGTTTCGCCTGAGCAAGGCTACCGATTTCGAGCGGGTGAGGCGAGAGGGAAAATCCTTTGCCCACCCGCTGATCGTGTTGATCGTCAAGCAGAATGACCTTGACCACTCACGTTTTGCCGTTGCCGCAGGTCGCTCCGTTGGGAATGCTGTACAGCGAAACCGCGCCAAGCGCCGCTTGCGCGCCGCCATTCGGACACTCGTCCCCCGGTTGGAGCCAGGCTGGGATGCTGTTATCTTGGCGCGCCATCCGCTGTCGCAGGCCTTTTTTCAGGATCTCCAGGAAGCTCTACAATCCTGCTTCCAGCGTGCTCGCATTTTGAAAGATTTCCATGAGGAGTGAAGCTCACCTCGAACACGACTACGCTACAGAACCCAGATTGCGGGATCTCCCCCGGACCCTGGAGAATTTCCCGCGCCTGGTGCTGCTGGCGTTGATTCGCTTGTACCAAAACACCCTGTCGCGCGGTTTGCCTCCGGACACTTGCCGTTTTTATCCTTCTTGTTCTCACTACGGGTATCAATCAATCTATAAGTACGGCGCGATCAAAGGCAGTGTGATGGCGGTTTGGCGTGTGGTCCGTTGCAATCCATTCAACCCGGGAGGTTACGATCCAGTCCCTTGAAGAAGGCATGCCTTATTTTTGGACTGACAGGCAGCCGCTGCTTGATGCAGCGCGGGAAGATCGCCTCACCATCGAAAGAACATACCATGAACCGCAAACGCATTCTGCTCATCTTGACTGTACTGATTCTCGGCAGCTTACTCAGCGCCTGTTCACGAGGTATTGCCGCCTCCAGCTGGCCCGGCCTGACGGTCGATGGCGACACTGCTTATCTGGCTTATGGCAACCAGGTGCATGCGGTCGATATCTCCAATGGTCGTCCGCGCTGGCTTTTTCCGCAGGAAGTGGATAATGGCCTCTCCTTCTACAACGATCCGCAGCTAACGGAAGACGGGCAGCTGGTGATCGGCGCTTACAATCACGTACTTTTCAGCCTGAACCCGGATACCGGCCAGTCAAACTGGCAGTTTGCCGGTGCGCGGAACCGGTACATCGCCAGCCCGCTAACGGGCGACGGCGCTATCTATGCCCCCAACGCGGATAAGTTTCTCTACGCCGTTGATTTGGCCGGAAACCTGATTTGGCGCGTCGAAACCGATGGTGAAGGCTGGGCCAAGCCGGTTACCGATCCCAGCTGCGATTGTATCTACATGCCTTCGCTGGATCACAAGATCTATGCCTTTGACGCCGCAAATGGCGGCTTGCTCTGGGAAAGCGGCGATCTGGGTGGGTCCGTCGTCGGCACGCCTGCTTACTCGGAAGGCATCCTCTACGTCGGATCGTTCAACAGTGAAATGCTGGCGATCGACTCTCAGGACGGTTCGGTAATCTGGCGCACGCCCGTGGAGGGTTGGGTGTGGTCCGGTCCGCAGTTGGTGGATGGTATGCTTTACTTTGGCGATTTGAACGGTAATTTTTATAAAATGGACGCCTCCAATGGGGACGAAGTCTGGCGGATCACCAGCGCTGAAATGGACGGTCCAATCACCGGATCTCCGCTGGTGCAGGATGGCAGCATATACATCCCGACGGAATCGGGTACGTTGTTCGCCTACGATACGGAGGCGACTCCGCTTTGGTCGCAAACCGTCGGCGGTAAGCTGCATACTTCTCCGGTGGCGGCAGGAGATGCTATCCTGGTCGCGCCCATTGACGCCGATGCGCTTCTGGTCGCTTTGACCAATGAAGGCGCAATACGTTGGTCGTATACTACCGCGGAGCAGTAGCGTTCCCTAACCTTTCTCGCTTAGTTTTATTTATGGATACAGGATATGTGGGATACAATAATTATCAATCCAATGGTCAACACCCTGCTGTGGATTTACAGCGTCCTGGGTCAGAATTTCGGTCTTTCCATCATCGTTTTCACCATATTAATCCGTTTGCTGACCTATCCTCTGACCGCTTCGCAGCTCAAGAGCACCCAGGCGATGCAGGAGATGCAAAAATCCAAGAAATGGCTGGACATGCAGAAGAAATATAAAGATGATAAGGAGAAGCTCGCTCAAGAGCAAATGAAGCTGTACCAGGAAATGGGTGTGAACCCTTTTGGTTCCTGTCTCCCAACCATCATTCAGTTTCCGATCATCATCGGGCTGTACCAAGGGATTATTCGCGCCCTGGCGGTGACCCCGGTCCAATTGCTGGATCTTTCCCGGCACGTTTATCCTTTCATCGACGCCGCTGTGTTGATCCCCCTGAACAATCGTTTCCTATGGATGGACTTGGCCTTACCAGAGAAGGACTTTGGTCTGGCGATCGCCGGGATCGGAATTCCCGTACTGGCGATATTCGTCGTCATCACCACGTATTTGCAGTCGAAGTTGATGACTCCGCCATCTACTGGCGGCGATCAAGGCGCGAATATGTCGAAAGCGATGAATATGTATATGCCTTTGTTTATGGGATACCTTGCTTATACATTTTCCTCCGGTTTAGCTCTTTACTTCGTGACCAGCAACCTGGTGGGTGTGCTGCAATACGCACTGATGGGGAGGTTAGATTGGCGGAATCTAATACCAAAACGGGGTAGCGCTGCGGGGTAAGGTGGATTTGTGATTATAGAGAGGTGGAAATGAACGAGAAACGGGCCAGTTTAGAGGTTATCGCTGCCACCGTGGACGAAGCGATCGCGAAAGGTCTGCTCGACCTTGGGCTAACCCTGGATAAAGTAGATGTTGAAGTGCTGGATGAGGGCAGCCGCGGTTTGTTGGGCTTTGGTACCCGCCACGCACGGGTCCGCCTGACGATTAAAGCGCCTAAGGACAAACCAGTTGAGAGTCCGGTCGCTGAGGAAGAACCCGCCGATCTTGCGCCGGAAACCCCTGATGTCGAAGAGGTGCAGGAACCGGAACCGAAAGAGGAAGTGGAGTCTGAACCAGCCCGCCAGCTGACCGCAGATGATTTTATTTTGTCGATCGCAGAAGAGACGGTCAGCGAGTTGTTGGAGAAGATGCGCATCCGCGCCCGGGTGGAGGCTGAGTTTGGTGAAGCCGATGACTCTCGCAACCGGGTTCCCGTCCACGTCAACGTGTATGGCGACGATCTCAGCATCCTGATCGGGCGTGGCGCTGAGACGCTTAATGCGCTGCAGTACATCACCACGCTGATCGTCAGTAAGGAGATCGGGCACGGTGTGCCCCTGGTGGTCGACGTAGAGGGCTACCGGGTTCGCCGCGAAAACCAGCTGCGCCAATTGGCCCGCCAGATGGCGGACCAGGCGGTCAAAACCGGACGCCGCCAGGTGTTAGAACCAATGCCGCCCAACGAACGGCGCATCGTACACATTGAGCTGCGTGATAACGACCAGGTCACGACTGAAAGCATTGACGAAGATCCGCGCCGGAAAGTAACCATCATTCCCAAACAATAACCCAATTTTTCATGGGGTATTTTCAGCGACGCACCAGCGAGGCGCAGCGCGCCCGGGTGCGTCGTGTCGTTTATCTTTCAGGTATAATGCTGGTATGTACCAACTCACACATTTAGAGCCGGTAGATTATCTGGTCATCGGGCACCTGGTCAAAGATCTCACCCCGCAAGGTCCTCAGCTCGGCGGCACCTCCGCTTACGCCGCCTTGATGGCGAATGCCCTGGGGCTGCGTGTTGGGGTGGTGACCTCTTGGGGCGCAGAGCTGCCCTTGGGGCGGCTGCGGGATATCCCGATCGTCAGTTTGCCGGCGGAACAAAGCACAACCTTCGAAAACTTGGAAGTATCCGGCGGGCGCATCCAGACGCTGCATCACGTCGCTCCGAACCTGAACCTCAACCTGGTCCCGGAACCCTGGAAGAATGCTCCTATCGTTCACCTGGGACCGGTCGCCCAGGAGGTTGAGCCAACCCTGGCGCGGCACTTTTCCGGTTCTTTACTCTGCATGACTCCCCAAGGCTGGTTGCGCGCCTGGGATCGGCAGGGAAAAGTCTTCTCAACGGAATGGCCCGAAGCGCGCTTCGTGTTGGAGAAAGCCGGTGCGGTGGTGATCAGCATTGAAGACGTCGATTACGATGAAGATCGGATCGATGAGATGGCGGCCTCTTGCCGTGTGCTGGCGGTAACGGAGAACGAGTCCGGGGCGCGCTTATACTGGCACGGGGATGTGCGCCGTTTTAATGCGCCGCAGATCGAGGTTGTTGACCCGGTTGGGGCAGGCGATATCTTTGCGGCGGCTTTCTTTGTGCGCCTGTTTACCACGCGCGATCCCTGGGAAGCTGCCCGTTTCGCCACCCAGCTGGCTTCGATCTCGGTCACCCGCCCGAGTTTGGATGGCATCCCCACCTCTGAAGAGATCCAGGAGCACTTGGTTGAGGTATTCTGATCCGTGAGCCGGATATATACACTGGCAAATCAAAAAGGCGGGGTTGGCAAAACTACTACTGCCATTAATCTGGGAGCTTATTTAGCCTATTACGGCCAGCGCGTGCTCCTGGTGGACCTGGACCCACAAGCCAACGCTACTTCTTGCCTGGGGGTAAATAAAAACAGCGTACGCGGTGGGGTTTATGAAACGCTGATCGGCCGCTCTGCTCCTGCTGCACACATCTTGCATAACCCACGATTGAAGCTCTCGCTGCTGCCTTCTTCGCCCGCGCTGGCAGGCGCAGAGATCGAGCTGGTCAATGAGATGGCGCGGGAGACGCGCCTGAAGAACGCGCTCGCCTCCATAGAAGATCGTTACGACTACGTCCTGATCGATTGTCCGCCGTCGTTAGGCTTGCTGACCTTGAACGGGCTTGTGGCCGGACGCAGTGGCGTGGTTATCCCGGTTCAGTGCGAATATCTGCCCCTGGAAGGCTTAGGGCAGTTGACACAGACGATCGACCGGGTCAGGCAAGCCCTCTTTCCCGATCTCCATGTGCGCGGGGTGGTGCTGACCATGTACGATGGGCGCACGAATCTTTCCAATGATGTGGTCGCAGAAGTGCGTCGGCACTTCCCCGAGCGGGTCTTCGAGTCGCTCATCCCGCGCAGTGTCCGTCTGGCCGAAGCCCCATCATATGGCCAACCGATCACGGTTCACGCCCCGAACTCACCGGGCGCGCAGGCGTATGCAGCTCTGGCGTTGGAAGTTCTGACCGGTGATGGTGTGCAAATCCCGGCATTGCAGAATTAACGGCTTTTCATTCCGATTGATTTGGTGAGCAACGTTGAATATGGCAAAGAAATCCGGTCTTGGTAGAGGTTTGGACGCACTGATCACCTCAACGCAGGGCGAGCCTGCAGTTCGCGGCGTCCAGCAGATTCCTTTAGAGGCGATCCAGCCCAATCCGCGCCAGCCGCGGGCACGCGTTGACGAGCAGCAGCTGGCTGAACTGGCCGCATCCATCCGGGAGCACGGGGTGATCCAGCCGCTGATCGTCACTGAAATTGGAGGTGGGCAGGGCTACACGTTGATCGCCGGTGAGCGGCGTCTGTTGGCTGCCCGCCAGGCTGGCTTGAGAGAAGTTCCAGTCATCTTGCGCGAGGCTTCCGAACAGCAGCTGGTGGAGCTGGCTCTGGTGGAGAACGTCCAGCGCGCCGATTTGAACCCGCTGGAAGCCGCGGAAGCCTACCGGCAGCTGAACGAGGATTTTGGGCTTTCGCACGAGGAGATCGCCGAGCGGGTGGGAAAAAGCCGGGTCGCCGTCACCAACACGATGCGGCTGTTGAAGTTGGTACCGATCGTGCAGCAAGCGCTGGTGGAAGGATCGATCAGCGAAGGCCATGCCCGCGCGCTGTTGACCTTGCCCAACCCCCAGGCGCAATCTGCCGCGCTGCAAATCGTCCTTCAAAAGGGATTGAATGTACGCCAGACGGAAGAATACGTACGCCGTTTGAGCGGTGAAAGACCATCCCCAAAGCCGGCTCCCAGCCCCGCTCCGGAGATCAAGGCGCTTGAAGAACGCTTACGTGAGTATTTCGGCACCAAGGTCAGCCTCAAACAGCGGGGAATAGGCGGCAGGTTGGTGATCAACTATTATTCTCAGGAAGAGCTTGAAGCGATCCTGGGTCTCATCTTCACAGAAGAGACGCCGGACGGTTTATAATTGCCCCATCGCACTACCCTGAAAGGCGGATTTCATGGATTGGCAGGCAGGGTCTGTGAAGGTCCGCCTGTTTGCTTTTAAAGGGAGGGTCCTCCATGTACTTGTTTTACAATGCTCGTATACGTACCCTGGACGAGCAGCAGCCAAGTGTGACGGCTATTGCGGTCGAGGAACGCGCAGGCTACCAGGGGAAGGTGATTGCGCTGGGGGACGATACGCAGCTCCTGAAGGAATTTGGTGACAAGGCTGAAAAGGTTGATCTCACCGGAAAGGTAGTGATCCCTGGTCTGATCGACGCCCATATTCATCTCCGGCACTACGCACAGGCTTTACAGAAAGTCGACTGTGAGACTCCCACCCAGGATGAATGCCTGGCTCGGGTCGCCGAGCGTGCCGGAAACACGCCAGCAGGGGAATGGGTGTTAGGACATGGATGGAACCATAACGAGTGGCCCCAGGGTTTTGGCGACGCCGCCTTGCTCGACGCTGCGGCACCAAAAAACCCGGTTTATCTGACTGCCAAGTCGCTCCACGCCGGCTGGGCCAACCACGCCGCGCTGCAGCAGGCCGGCATCGCCGCCAGGACCTCAGATCCACCTGGAGGCCAGATCCAGCGGGATGAACGCGGCCAACCTACCGGTATTCTTTTCGAAAGCGCCATGGCTTTGGTGGCGGAGGTGGTCCCAGAGATCTCTCCTGCGAGGCTTGTTGAAGCCTTACGAGAAGCCCAGACCAGGCTGTGGCAGCTGGGTCTAACCGGGGTCCACGATTTCGACCGGCGGGCATGTTTCGTAGCCCTCCAGCAGCTGCACGCCGGCTGCGCACTGGGCTTGCGAGTTACCAAGAGCATTCCGGTCGAGTTGGTGTCCGAAGCGGTCGCTCTTGGATTGCGCACCGGCTTCGGCGACGACCTGCTTCGCATCGGTTCGGTCAAGGCTTTCGCCGACGGCGCTCTGGGTCCGCGCACGGCCGCGATGCTGCAGCCTTACGAAGGCGAGGGCACCGGAAAGGAAGATCGTGGCATGCTGATGATCGACGGGGAGGAGCTGTTCGAGATCGGCCGCCAGGCAGTGCCGAACGGTTTAAGTCTCGCCGTACACGCCATCGGCGACCGCGCCAACCACGAGGTGCTAAACGCCTACCGACAGCTGCGCCATTTGGAGCGAGAACAGTGGGAGCGCGATGGAAGTAAGCCTGGGGAGCCATTGCGCCATCGCATCGAACACGTGCAGTTGATCCATCCGGATGATGCGCCGCTGCTGGCGGAGCTGGACGTGATCGCCTCCATGCAGCCGATCCATGCCACCTCGGATTACCCTATGGCCGACCGTCACTGGGGGGCGCGTTCGGAGAACGCCTACGCCTGGCGCACGCTGGATGCCTTTGGAACCCGGATGGCTTTTGGCTCGGACGCGCCGGTAGAATCGCCCAACCCATTCTGGGGCTTGCATGCCGCCGTCACCCGCCGCCGAGCAAACGGCGATCCCGGTCCGGAAGGCTGGTATCCGCAGCAGAGGTTGTCGGCTGAAGAGGCCCTGCGCGGGTTCACCACTGGAGCTGCTTATGCCGCTGGCCTAGAAGATCGCTTGGGGAAGCTGGCGCCTGGCTACCTGGCCGATCTGCTGGTGCTGGATGAAGATCCGCTGCTCTGCGATGCAGAGAGGATCAAGGATCTCGTCCCGTTGGGCACGATGATGGGGGGTACGTGGGTCTTTCGTGCTTTCGATTGAACGAATATTTAAGGCTATGATCGCTTTGATACGTGATACTCTCCAGGAATGGAGGACAGACAAGGCTCAACGTTTGGCTGCAGCCTTGTCTTATTACACGATGTTTTCCCTGGCCCCGTTGCTGGTTATTGCCGTAGCGATCGCCGGTTATTTTATTGGTTCAAGCCGGGCCCAGGCTCAGGTCCTGGCTGAGATCGGGAGAGCGATCGGCCCGGGCGCAGAATCGTTCTTGCGCGAGCTGCTCAAAAACTCCGCCCGCACGGGATCCGGGCTGCTCCCTACCGTGATCGGTTTAGCCACATTGCTTTTCGGAGCCTCGGGAGTCTTTGGCCAGCTGCAAGAAGCCCTTAACACGATTTGGGAAGTAGAAGCGGAAGCGGATCAGGGCATCCTGGAGATGATTAAAGACCGTTTCTTGTCTTTTACCATGGTGCTGGGCGCCGGCTTTTTGCTGCTGGCGTCTTTCCTCTTGAGCGCTGCTCTGAGCACGATCAACACGCATTTTAGCGAGTTGTTACCTGGGAGTGTTTTTCTCTGGCAAGTGGTCAACTGGATCGTATCGCTTGGTCTGATCACGCTACTTTTCGCGTTGATCTTTAAAGTGCTGCCGGATGTCGAGATCGAGTGGCGCGACGTATGGGTCGGAGCCGGGATCACAGCCTTTTTATTCATCATCGGTGAATTTTTGATCGGCTTGTATCTAGGTCGGAGCGGGGTGGTGTCGACCTACGGAGCTGCCGGTTCGCTGGTCGTGATCCTGTTGTGGATTTATTATTCGGCCCAAATTTTGTTTTTTGGCGCGGAATTTACACAGGTCTACGCCAGTAAGTACGGATCGCGGATCGTCCCTGCCGAAGGGGCCGTCTGGAGTGAGCTTCCCAGTGATTATGCGGTTAATCAGGTGCAACCCCAGTTTGAGACGGGTATTCCGCAGACTGTTGGGGCAAAGGCCCCCAGCTCTCCACAAAATAATTCCCGCCTCTCTCAAGAACCGCCTGTTGGGGGTTATGTCCTGATCTTTTTGTTCGGGTTAATGATGGGCTTCGTCGGTTTGTTGTGGGAGCGGGTCCGGCGGAGGACTTGAGTGATTATAGTTTCGCTCAGGTTTCGGCCGGCACGGGCAGGTGAACGGAGAAGGTTGTTCCCTGGCCGTATTCGCTCTTCACTTCGATCTCGCCGCCGTGCGCTTCGACGATGCGCTTACAGATAGCCAATCCTAACCCAGTTCCTGCGGTCTTTTTTTCTGTCGAACGTACCCGGAAAAATTTTTCAAATAAGTAGGGGATCTCTTCTGCTCTGATCCCCAATCCGGTGTCGCTCACCGAAAATATCATCTCGCCGTTCTTCGATTCGGCGGATATGAGGATGCTGCCCCGGGGTCGGTTGTACTTGATCGCATTGCTCAACAGGTTGAGTACAACTTGTTTGATCTTGTCTCGATCGCCCTTGATCGGCGGCAGATCGGGAGGAATCGCTAAATCCAGGGTTAGCTCGCTTTCAGAAGCCTTATCCCGCATCATCCCTGCGCACTCTTTTAACAGCGGTTCTAGCCGGCATATCTCGGCTACGAACTGGATGCGTCCCGATTCAAGTCGGGCTAAATCCAGAAAAGCCGAGGTCATTTCGGTCAGGCGATGCGTCTCGGAGTTGACGATTTCGACCACCCGGCGTCGCTGGGCTTCGCTGACTTCCTCGCGCAGCAACAGGTGGGTAGCTGTGCTCAGTGAAGCCAGCGGCGTGCGTAATTCGTGGACCAGTTCGGCGATCAGATCGGATTGTTGAAACAACCGGGCGTTTTCGATGGCTACGGCTGCCTGCCCACCCAGCGCCATCAGAACGTCTTGATCTTCGGCGTTGAATTCCCCGGAGTGTTTATTGATCGCTTCCAACGCGCCGATCACTTTTTCCTTGGCCGTCAGCGGCACGCCAAGCATGGAAGTCGTGGTGATATTGGTAGATTTAGCGATATCTCCAAAATGGCGCGGGTCGTGCTGTGTATCCGAGATAATGATCGGTTTACGGTTGGTGACGATCCAGCCGGCGATGCTATTTTCAACGGGCACAATCAGACCACGCATCAGCGGTTCATCCAGGTTGCTGGCGGATTCAAAATACAGCTGCCCTTTGTTTTCATCGTAGAGCAAAATCGAAGCCGCCTGTGCGTTGCTGAGGTCGGCGGCAGCCTGCACGATGCGGTTGAGCAGCGCGTTTAAATCCAACATGGAAGCCAGGTCGCGGGAGATCTCCGAGAGGCGCTGGTAACGTTCTAAGAGCGTGATCCGGTTGATGTCACCCATCGATCACCTTGGCTGCAATTAAGGGCAAAATCTCGGCGACGTTACCGCGCAGGATCACGTCGGCGCGTTCATCGACATAAGTAGGTGAATCGTTGATCAAGATCAGCCGTGCGCCGCGCTCCACCGCTTGCATGGGTAGTCCGGCGACCGGCATGACCTCCAGGGATGAGCCAGTCACCAGCATGAGGTCGCAATTCGTAACTGAGTGCCTGGCTTTGAGCCAGGTTCGGGCGGGCAATTGTTCTTCATACAGCACTACATCCGGTTTTAAAGTGTCATGGCATTCCGGGCAGCGTGGGATCTCGCCAAATTCCAGGTAAGGTTCGATAAACCCGGACGAATCGTATTGCTGGTAGCATCCAATACAGGTCAGAGTTTGCAGCGAACCGTGAACCTCCAGGACGTTCTTCGAACCGGCGCGGGTATGCAGCCCATCGATATTTTGGGTGATCACAGTGGTCAGCTGTCCGGACTTTTCCATTTGTGCCAGGGCCAAGTGAGCCGGATTAGGTAGCGCTTGCAGGATATCCAACGCGAGCGAGCGCATCCAGGCGAAGAACTTCTCCGGCTGGTAGCGAAATACGCTCAAAGTGGCGACTTCGTGCGGGTCAAACCGGTTCCACAGACCGGAGCCAGCAGAACGAAAATCAGGAATGCCCGAAGGGGTGGAAATGCCCGCTCCGGTTAGCACGACCCCCTGATTTGAATTTCTGATTAGCGTTGCTGCTGTTGTTATATTTTTTTGTAAGGTGGCAGCGACCTTGCCCATAGACTTATTAGTGACCGTGTTGTGTAATTTCTGTAGCCAATTTGTAGAACTGTTCGGCGGTCACGCTGTTCGGCTGAAGGATGATCATCGGGATATTGTTCGAGTTTGCCTGATAAGCGAGCTCCGGCGCTGGTGTGAAAACCGTGGCAATCCGCTGCTCGAGCTCTTCCTGCACCTGCGTCCAGGAAAGTTGCATGCTGGAACGCACTCTATTTACCAGGACGAGTTTCATGCGCCCCTCACCGACGCCCAGGTTGAGCACATCGTTGATCATCTCCTTGGTTTGTATGACCGTATTGGGGGTGGGTTCGGTGGCTATAACGACTTCATCGCAGTGGGCGAGCACTTTTTCGGTCATCGGGCTTAGCGAGGCGCCCAGGTCGAGAAGGACGTAACGGCCCATAAAGGCGAGGTTGTTGGTGACATTCTCGAACGCTTTCGCTTCGTTGGTCAGTTTTGCGTTGCTGGGTTTGTACGAGCTCATCAAGATGCGCACACCGGAACTGTGGGTAACCAGCTGCGATTCTACGTCGCGCGGCAGGAGGTTTGCGGTTTTCCGTTCGACCAGGCGGGTTAGCCCTTCCGGCTTCAGATAGCCTAATTGCAGGCTGAGGCTGCCCTGTCCAGGTCTGAATTCGGCGACGATGACCTCTTTTTCGGTCAAATTATGAATGGCGATGCCCAGATTGATGGTCAGGGTGGTGATCCCCAGCCCTCCCTTAGCGGCTAACATACCGATCAAGTAGCCCTTGTCGGAGATCGGCGTCAGCTCACGGGTCTTCATCGTCCGTGAAAGAACAGCTTTAATGTGTGCAAAAAGCTCGCGCGGCTGGGTGGGTTTGGTGATGTAGTCGTCTGCACCGACCTCGAAACCCATCAATTTATCGTCCACCTGGGTTTTTGCCGTGAACATGATGATGGGTATCTCAGCGGTGTGCACATCATCACGCAGCTGGCGAGTTACCTCAAATCCGTCTATGTCCGGCATCATGATATCCAGGAGGATGAGGTCGGGAGTCTCCCTTTGCGCAATGTCCAAGGTCATGCGCCCGTTGCTGGCCTCGACTACCTCAAATCCCTGGCGCTCGAGCATAAGCCGGACCAGTCGGAGAGTATCGATGTCGTCGTCGACGATGAGGATTTTCTCGGGCATGCAGACTCCTATTTCGCCAAAAGGTTAAGTTCAGTCTAGCACAAAGCTAGTTTCCTAACAAGTATACTTCGATGTCAAGTGTTGTAAGCTTTTATTTTTGTTGTTTTTACCCAACCTGGCATGGTTATTCACTTAGCTCTGGGCTATAATCCTGCTGCTATGCTCGAAATGTTGGCCAAAACCCTCTCTGCACAATGCCGGCTGGAGAATAACCCTCCGGTCCTGGTCGGAGTTTCGGGCGGGCCGGACAGCTTAACTTTGATGGACGGGCTTTACCGGTTGGGTTATCCGGTAGTTGTTGCCCATCTCGACCACGGCTTGCGCACGGAATCGGCCAAGGATGCACAGGCGGTTCGAGGTTTTGCTGAAGAACGCGGGCTGCCCTTTGTGATGGCGAAGGTCGATGTAGCCCATAAAGCCGTGCGGGAGGGGCTTTCGATGGAGGAAGCAGCCCGCGAAGCCCGCTATGCCTTCTTATTTGCCCAGGCGAGCCATATGCAGGCCCAGGCGGTCGCTGTGGGTCACACGGCGGATGATCAAGTGGAAACTGTGTTGATGCATCTGTTGCGTGGCGCCGGTCTAGCTGGTTTGGGCGGAATGGCGGTACGGGCGCTGCCGAACGCCTGGAGCGAGGCTATTCCGCTGGTGCGTCCATTATTGGCAATCTGGCGGGAGCAAGTGCTGGCTTACTGCCGTGAGAGTGGGTTGGTCCCGTTGTTTGATCGCACTAACCTGGATACGACTATTTTCCGCAACCGCCTGCGTCACGAGCTGATCCCCGATCTGGAGACGTATAACCCCGCCATCCGGCAGGTGATCTGGCGCAGCGCGCGCGTTATAGAAGGTGATTACGCTGTCCTGGAAGGTATCGTGCAGACTGCTTGGGAAGCCTGCGCCTTCGAACATGGTCCTGACTACGTTGGCCTGGACCTGAGGACGCTTCAAAAGCAGGCTGTCGGGGTGCAGCGTCACCTGCTGCGCCGGGCGATCGCCGAGTTAAGGCCCACGCTGAGAGATGTCGATTTTGAGAGTATCGCACGCGCCCTGGCGTTCATGCGGGAGCCATCAACAAGCGGACAAATTGATTTGATCGCCGGACTGCGCTTGTTGATCGAAGATGGCAAACTCTGGGTAGCTGCTTGGGAAGTCGATTTACCCAGCGGTGGTTGGCCCCAGATGCCGGAGGGCGCCAAGCTCGACTTACCTGTGCCTGGCAGCATCGATTTTCCGGGCGGCTGGCAGTTGAAGGCCTCCACGGTCGAGGCCAAACCGCAGCTCCTGGAGCAGGTAAAGGCGTACGCCGATCCATACCAGGCCTGGGTGGACGGCGATCGCCTGGAAATTCCGTTGACGGTGCGCGGGCGTCGACCGGGGGACCGCTTCCAACCGCTGGGGATGGAGGCGCACTCGTTGAAACTATCCGATTTAATGATCAACCTGAAGCTGCCGCAGCGCGCCCGTCCGCTGTGGCCGCTGGTATGCTCGGGATCGCAGATCGTCTGGCTTCCCGGATATCGCCTCGCTCACCCATTTAGACTCAAGCTGGATAGCCGGGAGGCAGTCCGCTTATCCCTGCTGTTGTCCGGCTAATTTACGAAGTTTCATGCTGACTTCCCGCCACTGGATCTTGGAAATGCCAAGTTTCTGGCGGATCTTGTCATGCTCCATACCCGACCACCAATCAGTCAGCGCGCAGGTCCAGCGGCACATTTCGAAGGACAGATGCTTGTCGATGCCAGCTGCTTCGCTTAAATCCTCAAGCAGGTACTCCAACCTTCTCGGAGACCAAGGAAAAAGCTGGTCGTCGAGTTCGTATTGATTTTTGTATTCGTGAAAAGCTTCGATCCAATCTTCCCGCAGGGGGATTTTCCTTTCTTTGTAGCGGTATTGCGGGCTGGCATAGCGTACGAACACGATCGGACCATTGGGCGTCTCCAGGTCGATGTGGTTCAAACTGATCCCCAGGCATTCGCTTTTCTTAATGCCGGTTTGCAGCAGTAAAGCGACCAGGGTGTAATAGCGGGCGTCCGGGTTCTCACCGTGGCGGTAATCTTCGGCAACCTGCATGATCGCCTGGATTTCGTCCGGGTTGAGCACATCCGGCAGGGGGCTGATCACGGATTTCTGCACCACCTTCTCCGCCGGATCGATCAGCAGAACCCCGTTTTCGTGCAGCCAGCGGAAGAAAGCCTTGATCGACGTGATCCGCCGGGCAAGCGTTTTTGGACTGCACGGCACGCCGCGTCCCTTTTGCATCCAGTCCAGGAAGTTATTCAGGTCTGTAGTGGAGATGCTGCCCAGGGTCTTGTCCGGGGGCAGGTAGGAGGCTAGAATTCTTAAATCGGCGATAAAAGCTTTAATCGTATGAGGAGATTTGCCCTGGTCGTCCAGGTAGATTCGCCAGGCTTTGAGCGCCGGGGAAAGTGGGGTTTGGGTGGTGATGTGGGCGGTGAGTGTGGAGTCAGGTTTCGAGGACATAAATGTCTCCTTCGCTGGCGGTTGGTTTCGTATAGCCAATAGATAAGGTAAGTTTAGCGCAAAATTTCACGACTGTCAACTCGCAAATTCGGCTTGTGTAGGTGTTAAATGAATTTGTCACCCCCTAACTGTTAAGTGAAAATGTCACCTT
>CAYNWK010000039.1:0-32183 GCA_964400875.1 uncultured Anaerolineaceae bacterium
AGCTCGATCGAACTTTTTTAACGAAGATGGGCGCATTTCACTGGGAAAGTGGGGTGGCAGTCACTTTCTTTCCAGGATATTAAAAGTATGGGCATACTGGTCTTTCCCCCCGGCGGGGTGGAAGGATGATTCTATTAAGCGCCATTCGGACCGGTCGAGTGCGGGAAACCATACATCCGATGCTATTTCGGCGTGGACTTCGCTCACATAAATACGGTCGGCGGCCTCCAAAGCCTGGGCGTAGATCTCACTTCCACCGGTGATGAAGGCTTCGTTTTCATCTCGTCTTTTGGCGAGCTCCAGTGCTTCCGCTAAAGAGTGTGCAATGAGACAACCTTGCGCTGTGAAATTATGGTTCCGGGTGAGGATGATGGTAGTTCTCCCGGGCAACGCTCTCCCGATGGATTGGTAAGTCTTACGCCCCATAATCAGGTGATGGCCCATAGTTAGCGCTTTGAAACGCTTCAGGTCGGTCGAAATATGCCACGGGACGTTCCCTTTCAAACCGATCCCCTTTTTCGCCTCCATGGCGACGATCAAAGAAACGATCAAACGGAGACCTCTGCTCGGATGTGTGGGTGCGCCTGGTAGTCGATTAATTCGAAATCCTCGTATTGGAAGTCGAAGATCGATTTTACCTGCGGGCTGATCTTAATTTGGGGCAGAGGGTAGGGGATGCGCGCGCGCTGTAGGCGGGCTTGTTCCAGATGGTTGCAGTACAGGTGGGCGTCGCCGAAAGTGTGGACAAAATCTCCCGGCGCCAGATCACAGACCTGCGCCATCATCATAGTCAAGAGCGCATAGGAAGCGATGTTGAATGGTACGCCCAAAAATACATCGGCAGATCGCTGGTAAAGCTGGCAAGATAATCGGCCTTCCGCAACGTAAAACTGGAAGAGCAGATGGCAAGGTGGCAAGGCCATCTTATCGACTTCCGCCGGGTTCCAGGCGCTGACCACATGCCGCCGGGAGTAGGGCTTGTTTTTGATGCCGTGAACAACCTGGCTGATCTGGTCCACGACCTCGCCTTCGGCGCCGCGCCAGGCACGCCACTGAGCGCCGTAAACCGGGCCCAAATCACCGTTTTCATCCGCCCAAGCATCCCAGATGTGCACGCCATGGTCTTGTAGATATTGGACGTTCGTATCGCCATTCAGGAACCAGAGCAGCTCGTAGATAATCGACTTGATGTGGAGTTTTTTTGTGGTCAGCGCCGGGAATCCATCACTCAAGTCGAAGCGCATTTGATGACCGAAAATCGATAAGGTTCCGGTATTTGTTCGATCGTCTTTTTCGACGCCGTGGTCGAGAATGGTTCCCAGGAGATCCAGATACTGTCTCATCTTCAAGCGCCTCCTCACACCGATAATTACCAAAGAACCCCACCAATTATAAACGGAACTCGCTCCGAGTAAGGGCAATCGCAAGACGATTTGCCCCCACTTTTAGAGGACTGCGAGCGGGATAATAGGGTAGATGCAATCACCCTTTTCCGAGTTATGATATGCTTGCTGAAAATGGGTGTTTACCAGTAAAATTGCTCGGATCTACCAGACATATGAGGTAGCAAGAATGTCTGATCGCAATGAGAAAGAATACTTCGTAGCGCTTGAGGATTTCCGTACTGCACGGCGCCAATCAGCCCTAGAGCAGATCGTCGCCCGTATGACGGGAAGATCAGTGGATCTGCTGTCTTATGAGGATGTACGCCAGAAACTCCGGGCGAAATTTCGAGAGCCGCGCAAATTGAAAGAAATTCCCTTGAATGCGATCGTCGGAAGCGTCGACCGGTACAAGGATTTTACACGCAATTTCTTACCCAAAGAGGAGATCGACGAACACCGCTGGGCTGGCGTGCGGGCCGCGACCACCGGAATGGTCGGTTTGCCGCCTGTCGAAGTTTATCAGATCAACGATGTTTATTTCGTGGAAGACGGCAACCATCGCGTCTCGGTGGCCCTACAGCTAGGCGCGACCCATATTCAGGCCTATGTGACCAAGTTCGAATCCAGGGTTCCACTTACACCCGATGTACAGCCGGATGAATTGATCGTCAAAGCGGAATACGTGGAATTTCTGGAACATACCCACCTGGATGAAATCCGCCCGGAAGCGGACTTGACCATGACGGCCCCGGGTGGCTACAGGACGCTGGAGGAACATATCCACGCCCACCAGTACTTTATGGGCTTGAACCAGCAGCGCGAGGTTCCTTTGGAAGAGAGCGTCGCCCACTGGTACGATACTGTCTACAGCCCGGTTGTCAAAGCTATCCGCGACGTGGGCATCCTGCGAGATTTTCCCGGACGTACCGAAACGGATCTGTATTTGTGGGTCTCCGAGCATCGCGCCGCGCTGGAAGAGGCTTTGGGCATCGCTGTCCAGACGGAGGACGCTGCCGAGGATCTCGCCGTACAGAAGAGCTCAACCCCCGGACGAGTAGTCAACCGTCTGAGCGAGAGATTGGTCAGAGCGCTGCTGCCGGACGAGCTGGAAGGCGCCGCCTCAGCGAAAAAACGTCACAATGGGTTGGAACTCGAGCGCGATGAGCGTTTGTTTGACGATCTCCTGGTAGCGATTAATGGTGATCAAGGCGGGACGCTCGCCCTGGAACAAGCCCTGGTCGTTGCCAGGCAGGAAGGCTCTCGGGTTTACGGGCTTCACGTCGTCGCAGATGTCGCCGATCTGGATGGTGTAGAAGTTCAGCGGATCAAGGCTGATTTCGAGCAGCGCAACGCTGGAGCAGGCGTAGAAGCCCGGTTCTTGGTCACTGCCGGGGATGTTTCCAGCCAGATCTGCGAACGGACACGTTGGGTCGACCTGGCTGTGTTGAAGGTGAACTTCCTGCCAGAACCGAAGCCGCTGTCGCGGTTGAGCTCCGGTCTGAGTATGATCTTTCGTCGCTGCCCGCGGCCGATCTTGGCTGTGCGAGACACTGTCTCGCAGCTAAGCCACGGGCTGATTGCTTATGATGGCAGCCCTAAAGGGGAAGAAGCGCTCTACATCGGTTGCTACCTGGCCTGCCGGTGGAAAATGCCGCTTACCGTCCTTACAGTTGGTGAAAGTGGCAGGGTGAGCGAGGATACGATGCAGCAGGCGCGCGCCTATCTGGAGCAGCGGGATATTCAGGCAAGTTACCGCTACGTAGAAGGTAAAGTCCCCGAACAAATTCTGAGTACTGTCGAGCAGCAGGGAATCGATTTCGTATTGATCGGTGGCTACAGCCGGTCGCCCTTACAGGAGGTAGTTTTAGGAAGCGCGGTGGATGAAGTGCTGCGCGTCTCACAATTTCCCCTGCTGATCTGTCGCTAAGACAGGGCGAGCCCCGCATTGTGGATATCGGTTTGGATTTGCGCAACCAGCTCATCCACGGAAGCAAAACGTTTTTCATCACGCAGACGGGAGATGAAATCCAGGTGGAGCTCATACCCGTAGAGCTCCCCTTCAAATTTCAACAGGTGCGCCTCGACCGTCGGCTGCGGGTCGTCCGTTTCGAAAGTTGGGCGAACGCCTATATTAGTCACTGCCCCCCAGGTTTTTTCCATAATTCGCGCCTTGCAGACATAGACGCCGGCTTTCGGCAGCATGCGCTCTTCCCAGATTTCCAGATTCGCCGTAGGGATCCCAATCGTGCGGCCGCGCCCTTCACCGTGGACAACTTCGCCGCTGATGTGATAAGCTCTTCCCAACAAGCGGGCTGCTTCCGCAACCTCGCCCGCTTCCAGCGCGGAACGTATCTTGCTGGACGAGACGATAACTTCTCTTGTTGTCAGAGGGGAGATGACTTCCAGGGAGTAATCAAACTCTACACCTAGGCGGCGTAACGTTTCTGCATTACCCTCCCGGTCGCGGCCCAATGCGAAATCGTGACCGATAATTAAGTGTCGCAGACCCAGGCTGGCTTTGATCTGGCTGATGAAATCGCGTGCTGAGGTCTTGGAGATCTCCAGGTTGAAGGGGTGGGTGATAACCACGTCCACTCCCAGTTCCCCCAGTAGATTTGCCCTTTCCTCCGGTGAGGTCAGGTAGAGCGCTTTTTCCCTTTTACCCAGCACCACCGCAGGATGTGGGTGGAAAGTGAGCACAACAGCTTTCGCGCCCTGTGCGTGAGCCCCTTCCGTGAGCTGACGCACGATGAACTGATGCCCCAGGTGAACGCCGTCAAATGAGCCGATCGTTAACCAGGTATTGTGGAGGTTGACGTTATTTAGTGACCAGAAGTGCTGCATGGATAGTTTTCTGAGATCGGAGAAATGCCAGGACGCGACCTGTTCATCAGGTTTGGAAGAACACCTTGCGCGGCTGCCATTCCTGGGATTCATCTTCGAACTCCAGCAAAGCTACCAGGTCCCCCTGCATGCTGATGCCCCGGACCCATCCCTTCGAGCCGGGTTCTGCCTCGATGCGATGCCCGTGACGCACCAACTCGACTTCGTCCGGGGATAATTCGACCATTGGCCAGTCTCCAAGCGCTTCGGCCGCTGGGATGAGATGGCGGTACCAGTCGCCAGCGCTGAACGCTTCTTTCAATCGGCGCAACGGGACTGCATCGCGAAGGGTGAATCGTCCGCTTTTTGTGCGCCGCAGACCAATCAGATGCGCGCCGGTCCCCAGGGCACGGCCGAGGTCGTTCGCCAGCGACCGAACATACGTGCCCGATGAGCAGTAGACATCGATGACGACTTCCGGCGGAGCCCACTCGAGCAGGTCCAGGCTGTAAACCTGGATCTTGCGTGGTTCTAGCTCAACCTCTTCTCCTTTACGGGCCATCTCGTAAGCTTTGCGCCCCTTAACCTTAACGGCCGAGTAAGGCGGTGGAACTTGTTCGATCTCTCCGACGAAGCGCATCAAAATCTCGTTAAATTGATCCTCGTCCAAATCCTCCACAGAAGAGGTGTCCGTGATCGTACCTTCCGAATCGTAGGTATCGGTAGAACTGCCCAGTTGAATCGTCGCTTGATAACGTTTATCTGAAGCGGATACGTACTCGCTCAACCGCACAGCAGGACCGACCAGGACAACGAGTACACCGGAAGCGCGGGGGTCCAAAGTACCGGTGTGCCCGGCGCGCCGGATGCCCGTCCCCCGGCGGATAACTTGTACAACATCGTGGGAGGTTAAACCGATCGGTTTATCTACCACCAGTACCCCAGAAACAACGTTTTTTAGTTGATCTTTATCCATTCGATTTTTCCCCGTGCCGGTTTACTGATTCAGCGAATAATTTTCGGGTGATTTTCAGTACTTTTTCCTGGACTTCTTCAAGATCGCCGCTCACTTCTGCACCTGCAGCGACTTTATGGCCCCCGCCTCCGAACATCAATGCGATTTGCGAGACGTCATATCCCGGCTGCGAACGCCAGCTCACCTTGACTTTTCCGCCGGTCTGTTGGATGAAAATCACCACAACGCCGGCCTCTTCGATGGTGGACAAGATGTTAATCAGATCGGCGTCATCTCGTCCTGGATACTCAACCGATCGCCTGTCTTCTAGCGATAGTGAAGTCCAGACCAACAGACCTTCTCGCTTTAGTTTTGCCAGACCAACGCCCCAGTAACGCAAGGCCTCATACGATCGATCCAGCAGGGCCTTTTGGTAAATCGTTGGCAAATCTACGCCAACTTCCATCAAGTCGGCGGCAATGCGCAGCACTTTGGGGCTCATGTTTACGGTGCGAAACCCGAGTGTGTCCGTGATTAATCCGTTCAGCAGAGCGGCAGCGACAGGTTGGGTCATCGGCAAACTGAGTTTTGGCAGGAATTCGGCTAACATTTCGGCAGTTGCCGCTGCATCTTGATTAACGATATTGAGCCGGGCGAACTCCAGATTGGTGGGATGGTGATCGATGTTTAAATCAGGGATCGAGTACCCATTCAGTGCATCACCGACCCGCTTCATATCCGAACAATCGACCACAGCGATTAGATCAAAACTACCTTCCGGTTTGTGCCTGACCTGTTCGACCCCGGCCAGATGGTTAAAATTCTTTGGTACGCCATCGGCGAGTACCATCTGTACATCTTTTCCTGCAGCTTGTAGGGAAAGACCTAGCCCTAGCAGTGAACCCACTGCATCGCCGTCTGGTCGGATGTGCGAGACGACCAGGATACGCTGCGCAGACTGCAATTGTTTGTTGGCTATTTGGAGAATCGCATCATTCATCCAAATCGTCCTCTCCGTCCTCCTCTGTGAGGGTTTCTGAGTTCTTTGGAGAGGATTCATCGTGCAGGGAGGCGATTAATTGTTCAATTCGTTCAGCTCGCTCGAAAGACGGGTCCCAATGGAAACGCAATTGAGGAAACGTACGGAGCTCGACCCGGCTGGCCAGCTCACTGCGTAAAAATCCGCTGGCGTGTTCCAGTCCATCTATGATCTCGTCGGCGCGCTCAGACCCCTCCAGCGCCGAGACATAAATATCGGCGAAAGCTAACTCCCGGTCTACGCGCACGTCTGAAACGGAAATACCCGCCAGACGTGGATCGCTAACCTCATGAATTAACATCTCCGATAAATCTTCGTGAATGCGTTCGGCGATACGCTGAACGCGCTGTTTGGATACCACGGGATACCTCTAGATTCTAAAGAATCGGTACTTTCTCAACGATAAAGGATTCAAGCAGGTCGCCTTCTTCGAAGTCATCGAAGCCTTTCAAGGCGATTCCACATTCGAAACCCTGGCGTACTTCGCGCACATCATCCTGGTGGTGTTTAAGAGATGAGATATCCCCTTCGTGCAGCGTGTCGCCATTTCTGCGCACCCTGATCAGCGCGTTGCGCCGGATTTCACCGTCGACCACCCGGCAGCCGGCGATTTTGCCAACCCGGCTGATGCGGAACACGGCGCGCACTTCTGCGTGCCCCAGGACGGTTTCCTTTTCCTCAGGCTCGAGCATACCTTTGAGGGCTTTTTCGATGTCCTCAGTCAACCGGTAGATGATGTTGTACTGGCGGATAGAAACCCCCTCGGCATCCGCTAATCGTTGAGCTGCCGTATCGATCCCGACGTTGAAGCCAAGCACGATAGCTTCGGATGTCGCGGCTAACATGATGTCGCTCTCCGTGATTTCCCCGGTCTCGGAGAGCAAGATGTTGATTTCCACATCATCGGTTTCCATCTCGTTGAGCGAGGACACGATCGGTTCGAGCGATCCTTGCACGTCTGCTTTGACGATCAAGCGCAGCTCTTGGGTTTCGCCGGACTGCAGGCTGTCAAAAAACCTCTCCAGGGTAACAGCCTGCTTTTGTTCTGTTTGTTCTTCTTCCTGTTGAATTTTTCTGTCTTCCACAATCGACCGGGCGTCCCGGTCCGATTCGACCACCTCAAACCGATCGCCAGCATGGGGTACATCGTTCAAACCCATCACTGCGATGGGGGTTGCCGGGCTGGCCTCCTCGATGCGGTTGCCCAGGTAATCGAACATAGCGCGCAAGCGCCCGTGGGAGGTTCCGACCAGCAGTACGTCTCCAACCCGCAGCGTTCCGTTTTGGACCAGCAGCGTGGCTAACACACCCCGGGAACGATCGATCTCCGCCTCGATCACGGTCCCCGTTGACCGTCCTTCGGGGTTGGCTTTGATCTGCATGTTGTCGGCGACCAGCAAGATGGCCTCTAAGAGATCGTCAAGCCCTTCTTCATTCTTTGCGGAGACCGGGACAACCAACGTGTCGCCGTCCCATTCGTCGGGGATTAGCCCATTCTCGGCCAGCTGTTGTTTTGCACGGTCAGGGTCCGCGTTGGGTCGGTCCATTTTATTCAACGCCACAATAATGGGGACTTTGGCCGCTTTCGCGTGGGCGATTGCCTCACGCGTTTGTGGCATCACGCCGTCGTCCGCAGCAACGACCAAAATCACGATGTCCGCGCCTTGGGCGCCGCGGGAACGCATCGCGGTAAAAGCCGCGTGTCCAGGGGTGTCCAGGAAGGTGATCGTGCGGTTCTTGTGTTCGATCTGGTATGCTCCGATGTGTTGGGTGATGCCTCCTGCCTCTCCTCCGACAACATTGGTGTGCCGGATCGCATCCAGCAAGGTGGTCTTTCCATGGTCAACGTGGCCTAAAATGGTGATCACCGGGGGCCGGGGGATCAGGTCTTCCGGCTCCTCATCGGCGATGATCCGACGCCAATAGGGAATTTCGCCGGTTTCTTCATCTTCTGCCGAAATCTCAGGGGTTTTCAATGTTGCCTCGTAGCCCATTTCTGCAGCTACGATGGCGGCTGTATCGAAATCAATCTGTTGGTTGATGTTCGCCATCACCCCGTTGGCCATCAAGGTTTTGATGATCTCAATGGGGCTGGTTTTAATTTTTTGACCGAGTTCCCGCACCGTCAATGTCGCCGGCAGCTCGATGGATTTATCATGCCCGTTCTCACTCATCTGGCACCTCTTCGTGATTCTCTCTGGATCTATGCACATTGTCGGGTATTTGGGGTGTCTGCGCGGGCAGCGCCCAACTGAGCAAACTACACCTCTCCCAAAATGCCATAGGTCTTATCGATAATATTTCCGCGCTCGAATGAGCAAGTGGGCTAGGCTGGGGGTCTATCTTTCCATCAGAGCACGCTCCACTTGCCGATTGGTCGGACGCTGGAAATGAGACTAGACACGCTGATGTTTTTTTTCATCACGCGCGTGTGCGTCATCGTCCTCAGGCAAAGTGGCCATAAACACAGATAACTTTTCCAAATCTCCGGAAGACAGGTTGATTTTTAAGGCCTGAGCGAGGGGTCCCTTCAGCGCTCGTTCCCAGCAGGAATGTCTGTCGTGAAGGTACGCGCCGCGACCGGCCATTTTTCCCGTCCGATCGATCTCGATCCCTTCCGGCGTGCGCACGATGCGGATAAGCGCTCGCTTGGATAACACCTTGCGGCAGCCCACGCACGTACGCTGAGGGATATGTTTCTGTCTTCTTGGTTTTTTAGCCACCTAGTCTCATCTCGTCAAGCGCGGATTAATACTCCCATTCTTCCCAGTCTTCACCGCCACGCTTACGTTTCCGCTTCACGATAACGACATCCTTATCTGGGTCATACTCCATTTCAATATACTTTTTCTTTTTCTTCCTCTTTTTGCTCTTATCTTCATCGTCGTCGTCTTCTTCTTCATCCTCGAACTCTTCTTCATCAGCAGCCGCGAATTGGGGGATTTCTTCTGGCTGGAGTTTGAAGAGCTCGTCAAACGCTTTCTCTTCCTCCTCGTCCTCAGCCTTGGTTTCGCCTTCGGGTGCCTCTTCAGTAGACGGTTCGGCTGTAACTGCCTCGACCTCTTCAGTTCCGGCGACTGGTGCAGCTTCGGCCTCTTCGACTTCCTCGGCTTGCTCCACTTCAACAGCCCCGGCCTCTACTGCTTCTGCCTCAACAGCGACCTCTTCTTCGGGTTCAACCTCGACGGTCTCTTCGGCTTCAACTTCGCCTTCAACCGCAGCTTCTTCCGGCGCTGCTTCAACCTCAACTTCAGGCTCCCGTTCTGGTAGCGTAACCAATGCCAGGGCCGCCTCGATCTCTTCCATGGTCTTGGGACCAATCCCGCTGATTTCGAGGATCTCGTCAGAGTCCAGTTTCATCTGCAGCATCAGATCGCCAACGGTGTTGTAATTCTCATCGTTGAGCAAAGACAGAACGTAATCGCTGAACCCCAGGACTTCCAGCGGCACGTCGAAGGCCGCTTCCGGGATCTCGGCCATGGCGTTCTCTCGCCGTTCGAGTTCTGCGGAACGCTTTTCGGCGCGCGCTTGCATAATAGTCCGCTCCACCCGGTCAACAAATTGGCTCAACAAGTTGTACTCTTCTGGAGTGACTGGCCGGCCTTCGCTCTTCTTGGCAAGGACGTTCTCGACCTGGACGATGGCTTCTTCTTCCTGCTCCAAAAGGTAAGCAAAATCCTCTCGGGTTTGAATCTTGTGCAATGCGTCCGCGGCAGCTTCGGGAAGGCTCTTGATATCGATGCGCCAGGAAGTGAGCTTGGCAGCCAGGCGGGCGTTTTGCCCATCCCGGCCGATCGCCAGGCTTAGCTGGTCCTCGGGGACGACCACAGTCGCAGTCTTCGTGCCGCGGGCGTGCTCGTTCAGGTAGACGCCGTTCACCCGGGCCGGGCTGAGCGCTTTGGCGATGTACGCTTCTGGATCGGGGTTCCATTCAATCACGTCGATCTTTTCGTCGTTGAGTTCGCGCACGATTGCCTGGATGCGCACGCCGCGAATGCCGACACACGCGCCTACCGGGTCGACGCCAGCTTGGAGCGCAGCAACGGCGACCTTGGAGCGATGCCCGGGCTCGCGGGCGATGGAGCGAACCTCTACCAGCCCGTGATAGATCTCGGGCACTTCGTTTTCAAGCAAGCGCCGCAAGAAATTACGGTGCGCTCGGGAAAGGATCAGCTGAGGCCCGCGCGGTGAAGCCTTCGCCTCTAATAATAAGGCGCGGACGCGATCGTGCAACCGGAAGCGTTCGCCGCCGATTTGCTGGTTGCGCGGCATAATCCCTTCCGCCTTCATGTCCAGACCAAGGGTCACAGCTTGGTGGGTGGTCGCCTGGACGATCCCGCTGACAATTTCGCCTTCTTGTTTGTTAAAGTATTCAAGCTGCGCTTCTCGCTCTGCTTCGCGAATGCGCTGCTGGATGACCTGGCGCGCAGTCTGGGCTGCCACACGCCCAAAATCATCCGGAGTCGAATCGACCAGCACCATTTCGCCCATCTCGGCTTCCGGATCGATCTTCAAGGCGTCTTCTATGGCCACCTCGGTACGCGAGTCCTGCACAGAATCGACGACTTCCTTTTCTGCGTAGATATGTACTTTGCCCGTTTCCGAATCGATCTTTGCTTCGACTTGCTGTGCACTCGAGGCGTTCACAGCCCGGCGATAAGCCGAAACCATGGCGGCCTCTAAGGCTTCCATGACGACTTCTCTGGGCAGCTGCTTATCCTGCAGAACCTCATTAAAGGCCAAGTTAAACTCGTTCTTCATGCCTTTCCTTCTCCAGCTTCTAAACGCTTATAGGGCAGTCTGGCGACTCGCTATTATTAAAGAAAAGTGGGGTTTGGCCCACTTTTCAGAGACACCTCTATCGCCACTACCCCCTTTCATCCTGATTCTAGCACGGAAATCAACCAGATGCAAGGTCACCTTAAAACAATTTTGGACGAATTTTCCCTGAATTATTCCCCCTCAGAAGTTTCTATCGATTTAAGACTGCCGGTATCTTCCGTTAACCAGGTTTTTTTCCATTCGCCAGGCAGGTTCATTGACGTGCATGCGCCGGCCGTTATGATCCAGGTAAGACCAGATTCCGGGTTCGGGGGCGACGATGCGGTAACCCATCCGTTCATATAAGCGGCGCGCGCTGTCGTTATCACGATTTACATTCAAAGTCGTCGCGTGGTAGCCGCGCCGGCGCAGGTCGGTTTCGGCATATTCCAGCAGGTGAGTGCCTAATCCGTGTCCCTGGTAAGGAGACCGCACCCGAAATGCATAAAGGTAGGCGCGTGAATGTCCATCCGCCAGCTCTTTTCGCTGGCTGTTGAGCTGGACGAATACCTGTCCGATCAGACCGACTCCTGAGAATTCAGCCACCCAGAGTACGGCCTGATCTCGTCTGGCCTGGCGGTAGGCCTCACTAAATAAACGCCGGAAATGAGTGTATTCCCCATCCCACTCGAGGGCGTAAAGATCCCCCTGGGTGACTTGTCGGATTTGAACGTGAGAGAGTTTAAAGGAGAGCGATGAGGTGCTGAGTTGCATACCAGGGTTAGTATATCGCATGCTGAAGGTTGGATCAACTTGAAAATTATTCGCCTTGGTTTTTATGGGTATGTTTGTGCAGCAGTACTTCGATCAAGGCCTGTTCCTCAACAGGATTGGTTATCCGTTCGTCGATCCAGGCGTCGCGCAGTTCACCCAGAATGATGCGGTATACCGGGCCCGGCGGGATTTCCATGGCGCGTAAATCGTGCCCGTCGATGGTCGGTTGGATATTTTTCCAATGAAACGCATAGCGGTGAAGGATTCGTTTGAATTCTTCGTCGTCGCAAATGAGATATGTGGCATACAAACCCAGGGGGGGAACCTGGTCGAGGCGCTTGACGATGACGCTCGCCGGCGAGCCTTTCAGCGCCTCTACTTCGCGCAGCAACCGCTGGGCAGCCAGTACTTCGTCGGCCAGGGAGCGGGGAATCCTCAGGCGGGAGATCGCGCCACGCGCGCCGCTTGGGGACAGGTCGATCAACCAGATGGCATAAACCAGGCGCGTCGCCAGGGTGAGCCCTTTAGCCTCTTCACCCGAGATGCCCCAGGCTTTTTCGGGTTCGCTTTGGGAAGCCATCTCGATTTTATCGCAAAGCCAATCGCGCCAGTGCAGGTCTTTATGAATGGTTTTCAGAAGCTGGAGGGACTGCAGCCGTTCCATCATGCGGCACAGGCGTGGTTCCTCCAGGATGTAATTGAGTTCGTGACGGATGCGGTCACCGGAAACACGATCCAGAAGAGGCCTGGCATCCAGCAGCAGTTGCAAAGTGCGTTGCTCGATCCGGAAGTCGAACCGTTGTTCGAAGCGCACCGCCCGTAACATGCGGGTCGGATCGTCTACGAAGGAGAGTGAATGCAGCACCCGGACCAACCCGTTATTTAAATCGGCCGCACCGCCCCAATAATCGTGCAAATCTCCGTAATGACGACCGTCGAGGCGTAAAGCCAGCGTATTGATGGTGAAATCGCGGCGGTGCAGATCGAGCTTGATGCTGCCGCGTTCAACGGTCGGCAGGGCGGTGGGGTGAGCGTAGAATTCGGTGCGAGCGGTAATCAGGTCCAGCGATTCGGGCAGGTCCTCCGCTTCAAGCGATCCGGGGTCCCAGCCGTCGGTTTCGCTGGAACGGTCTGACTTCGCCAGTTTCTCAACCAGCCGGGAGCGGATTTCGTCGATGTGCCATTTGGCGGTGCCGAAGCGGGCATGGTGCGTGACGCGCCCGCCGTATTCTTCGGCGAGGGCGCGCGCCAGCTCGATGGCGTCCCCTTCCACCACCAGGTCAAGATCCAGGCTGGGACGCTCCAGGATCAGATCGCGCACGAACCCGCCAACGATGTACAGAGCGCTGTTTTGTTCGTCCGCCAGCCTGGCAGCTTCTTTAAGCAAGGCGAGCCGGCTGGCGGGCAGCGCGGTAGCCAGCTTTCCGGCCAGGTTTTGTCGGCCGGGGATCTTTGGCTCTTGCGTGAGCGTCTTCAACAGGTCAGTCCGGGTGACGATCCCGATAACTTGCTGTGACTCGGGTTGCACGACGGGAATTTGCCCCCAGCCGGTGTCGGTCATGACGCGCTGCAGTTCCTCAATCGAGTCGCCCGGCTCCACGGTGTGATCCCCGGCATCCATCAGGCGCTCGGCTTCCAGGTTGAGCTTATGGGATATCGCCCGATCCACAGCGCGCCGGGTGAGCAACCCGATCACCTTGCCATCGCGCACGACAGGGTAACCCTCGTAGCCGTAGCGCTGAATGCGCCGGGCAGCCTCCTCGACCGGTGTGTCCGGGCGCAGCAGCTGCGGATCGTAAGACATGATCTGAGCCACGGTGATTGAGGGGCGTACGAATTTGGGTAAGAGATCTTTCAATTCCTGGCAGATCTCCTGGCGCTGCCTGTCTTTAATCAGGCTGGCAGATGCGCGCTGGTGGCCTCCACCGCCAAAATGCTCGGCGATCAGGCTGACGTCGATATTATCGCTGGTTGAGCGGGCGATCAGCTGGACCCCACCCCGGATGGTGACCACCAGGAACAGCGCGTCCGGGTCCAATAGATCGCGCATTTTGTGCGCCACGGTGGAAAGTTCCTCGTAAACATCCTGGGCGTCCTCGCAGGCGATCACGATGTTGTGCCCGTGGACCGGTACGGTTTCCGCACTGGCGCGTAATCGATCGTAAAGCGCTTGCTGCTGGTTGGAAAGCGGGTGATTGAGAAAATCGGTAGCCATTTCCAGGCTGGCGCCGTTTTCCAGCAAGTAGGCCGCAGCCTGCAAGTCCCGCGGCGTCGTGCGAGTGTAGGTCAGCGAACCGGTGTCCTCGTAAATACCCAGGAGCAGCAGGGTTGCCTGGACAGTGCTCAACCGGCCATCTCGTTCGGTCAGCGCTTCAACGAATAAGGTAGCCGTCGCGCCGGTCGCTTCGGTGGTTACGACCCAATCTTCGGGCAGTTCCTCTCGCCGGGGATGGTGGTCGATCACCTGGACCCGGGTCTTCGAGCTCATACCCTTGACGCTGATCAGCGATTGGGTATCCACCAGGGTGACCTGGTGGATGGGACCCCCGGACAGGTCGCGCGGATCGACGAACGGGAGGTCCACCCCGTACAAGGTAAGAAAGGACTGTACGTTGCGGTTCATCCGCCTTGGCAGAACCGGTATCGCCGCGTCGTCACGCAAATATGCGCCTAACAGCGAGGCGAGCGCGTCGAAATCGGCTTGTTCGTGGGTGAGGATGATGTGCATCACTATCAACGACCTGGGATGAAAGTTAACCACTCAAACGTGCTTCAGCCAGCTCAATGTAAGCTTGGTTGACTTCATAGCCGATGTAGCTGCGACTGGCTGCCGTCGCCGCCAGGCAGGTGGTCCCGCTGCCAGCAAAAGGGTCGAGCACCACGTCCTTCTGAAAAGTGTACAGCTGGATCAGGCGATGGGGGAGTTCCTCCGGGAATGGCGCCGGGTGCCCGATCTTTTTGGCGGAGACCGCCGGAAATGACCACACGCTCTTGGTCCACTCCAGGAAGTCATCCCGGGAAATCGTGTTGCGGCGGTTTTTGCGCTCCCGGCTGAAGGTGTCTTTTGAGAAAACCAGGATGTATTCGTGCACGTCTCGCAAAACCGGATTGGTCGCCGACATCCAGCTGCCCCAGGCCGTAGAGGGGCTGGCGCTGGCGGCTTTGTTCCATATGATCTCCCCGCGCATTAAAAAACCGATCGCTACCATTTGATCCAGGATGAAGCTGTGCAGGGGCAGGTAGGGTTTGCGCCCCAGGTTAGCCACGTTGATGCAGGCCCGCCCTCCAGGCACGAGCACCCGGTAAGTTTCCTTCCAGACCCGCTCGAGCAAATCCAGGTATTCTTCCAGGCTGAGGTCTTCGTCGTAATCTTTGGTGACATTGTAGGGTGGGGAGGTCACCATCAAATGAATGCTGTTATCCGGGAGTTCATCCATTTTTTCGCTGGATTTGCAATACAGGCGGTCGAGCTCACCTGGTGGGATCCGGTTTTCGACGTAGTCCACCTCATTTTCTCCCCGAATACCTTCGTATAGCCTGCTGTTGTAAAACTTCGAGGCGTCGTGGCTGACCCGTCCGGGGGTTCCAAAGGAGCTGGTTTCGGTTCCGTCGCTCATCAGCGTTCCTTCTTGCTTAATCTAGGCGAATAGCCGTAGTGTCCATTCGCAGCGATCCTTGATACGCGCTACTGAAAATCATATCCAGTGCTTATTGTACAAGATTCTTCGATCGTTGGGAAATTCCTTGGAGCAGGGGAGCAAGAGCGCCGTCAACGCTCAATCTTCGAGTAGTTTTTCTTCGTAGATGCGTCGGATGGTCGTTTCGAGGTCCGGTTCCCGCACGGCTAGATCGCGCAGGTTGAAGCGCGCCGAGAGGCGGCTGATGAGCTGGGAAGCGGAGATCTCCCTGCGGTCGAACTGGTAAGTGGCTTGGGTGCCTGAGTGCTCTCCAAGCTGCGCGCCCTCCATCGAGATGTCGTCATATTCCTGGGCGAATTCCACCACCAGTTCGCGGTCGCCGCCAAACCGGTCGCGTAATGGGGCTAGCTGGCCGTCGAAAAGCAGCTGGCCGTGGTCGATGATCATTACCCGCTCGCAGAGCTTCTCCACATCGGAGATATCGTGAGTGGTCAATAGGACGGTGGTGTTCCGCTGGCGATTGATGTGCAGGATGAAATGGCGGATGCGTTCCTTGGCGACGACATCTAATCCTATCGTAGGCTCATCCAGGAAAAGGATCTCCGGGTCGTGCAGCAGCGCCGCGGTCATGTCGGCGCGCATGCGCTGGCCTAAGGATAACGAGCGTACCGGCGTATTCAAAAAGGCGTTTAGCTCCAGCAGGTCACAGAATTCGTCCAGGTTGCGGCGGAAGCGGGCCGGTGGGATCTTGTAAAAGTGCTGCAGCAGGTCTAGCGATTCGATCACCGGCAGGTCCCACCATAAGGTAGTGCGCTGCCCGAAAACGGCGCCGATCCGGGCTACGTAAGCCTGGCGTTCTCGCCAGGGAACCCGATTCATCACCCTCATCTCGCCGCGGGTAGGAACAAGCAGCCCGGTGAGCATCTTGACGGTTGTAGACTTGCCCGCGCCGTTCGGTCCCAGGTACCCAACCAGTTCACCCGCCCCGATCTCGAAGCTGATCCCATCCACGGCGCGAACCTCTTGGTACTCCTGTGTAAACAGGTTGCGCAGCGCGCCCCCAAGGCCGCGGTGGTGCCTGGTGATTTTGAAATGCTTGTGCAAATCTTTGACCGAGATGATCATAGCCATTGTTTCAGAGGGATGAGTATGCGTTCGTTGCGAAGGATCCTTCACGATCCGGTGCTCTTGTAATGGCGGATGCCGAACCGCCAGAAGCCCAGGCTGATTAACAGCACCAGGGAACCGGCTGCCGGGGCGAGCAGCGGCGCAAAGTCGGGAAAATTTAACGGGTCCGGTTTATCCAGAATGAAAAGCGCGGGGTAATAATTGAGGAAGATCGCCGGCAGGACAAAGGTGAAAAACCGCCGGATCCAATCCGGGTAGATGTGCATCGGGTAAGAGATCAACATCCCGCCGCCGTACGTAAAGATGTTCATCACCTCGACGGACTCGACTGTCCAAAAAGTGATCGTGGCGCCGATGATGAACAGGCCGCCGAAGAAAGCGAACATACTGGCGACTATTGTCGGTAGAAAGGCGATCTTCACTGGCGTCCAGTGGATTTCAAGCATACCCAGCGCGGACGCGAGGATGACCGCGCCGACGAACACCCTGCCGATCCGCCGCAGCACCAGCTCGCTGCCCAAAACCTGGACAGTGATGCTAACCGGGCGTAGGAGCAGTTGATCAAACGTGCCTAGGCGCACATGCTGGCTGAAGCGTCCCGGATCGAACCCGCTGAAGAACAGGTCCATCAATCCGAAGGAGATCTCCACCAGGCCGTAAAGAAAAGCCACCTCTCCCAAACTCCATCCCTGGATGCTGCCGAAGCGCTCGAAAACCAGGGCCAGCGAACCAAATTCGAACACGGTGATAAGCCCGGTGGTGAACAGCTCGAAGAGGTAGGCGACCCGGTACTGCAGCTGGCTGCGGATCTGGATGCTCAATAACCGCAGATAGAGCCCAAATGTATCCAAGGGGGAGTTAATTTGGCTGAAAGGTCTTGCGGGCACCTGATCTGCGAGTTTCGAACCTTCTGCACTTGGCCGGTCGGTCGCCATTTTCAGCCTCCCTGGATCACCAGGCGGCGAATCCCCAGACGCAAGACCAGCTGCCCGGCGAGGATCAGTCCGGCAATCCATGCCAGCTGGGTCAGCAGTGCCTCCACCATGTCCGGGCCTTTTAGAATCCCCAGGTAGATCTCCATGGTGATGTCGAGCATCAGTGGGAAAGGTGTGAAGGCGCTCAACTGTTGAACCCAGTGCGGGAAGAAGCGCAGCGGCATCAAGAATCCTGAGAAGAACCACGAAAGGACGAAGAAGAAATAGATGATCCCCCGGGCGTCGGGCGTCCAGAAGGCGCTCAGATTGATCAGAAAGCGCCAGCCGAAGCTGATTCCCCAGGCTAACGCCAGCGCCAGCGCAAAGCCCAACCACTGGGTCAAACTTTCCGGATAAGCCAAATCGAAAATCAGCGCGAATAGTCCCAGGATTGGTAAGCCGCGCAAAACCAGGTTGACGATGGCCCTGCCCAGGTCTTGCGCCATCCAATAGGCAGAATAATCCATGGGCTTGAGCAGATCCGCGCCGACTTCCCCACTGTAGACGGACTTCATGATCTCGTACCAGCTGAATAAACTTAAATATCCGATTACGGCCTGGGTAAAGCCGGAATACGTAATCGCTCCCTGCAAGGTTATTCCAGCCACCTCGCGTCGCGCGCCGTAGAGTGCGGCTAAGATGGCAGCTCGCATCAAGCCAAAGAAGAAATTGGTGGCTAATCCCACCAGCGTCGCGGTGCGGTAGGTCAGGTGGCGGCGAAGCGAAACTAGGCAGAGTTCCCCAAATAAACGCATGTAAAATAGGAGGCAGGTAGAGGGACGAAACCGGTGTACTGGGGTGCCGACCGGATTGTTTCCGATCTGACAGTTTACCATGCATGCGCAGCTTAGGCTACTTGCCAATCGCTGGCCGTGCCAATATAATCAACCGAAGCAATTCGCAGATTAGGTGAACTTGGGGCATTTTGGCTGGCGTAGCCAGCCAAAATGCCCCCAACCCTCCTCCAAATGCGTAAGTCCTAGCTCTTTTAAACGGTGAGATTTATGGATATTGCTCTACTGACTCAGGCTATGCATCGCTTTGTCGAATCCCAAGGTTGGTATAAGCCGGACAGCTCCAGGCCGCAATCTTTGAGGAACCTGGCAATCTCGCTGAACCTGGAAGCGGCGGAAGTGCTCGAGCACTTCCAGTGGGGGGAAAACAGCGAAAACAGGGAGGCTCTGGGAGATGAGCTGGCCGACGTAGCCTTATATCTTTTGCAGCTCGCCAGCCTGGCGCAGATCGATCTGGAGCAAGCCATCTTGCGCAAACTGGACCGCAATTACGAACGTACCTGGAAGTGAGCATAAAACAATGCGTGTAACCATATTCGGCGGCTCGCAGCCCAAACCCGGAGAGAAAACGTATCAGGACGCGCTGACTTTAGGCCGCTTGCTGGGTGAAGCTGGTCATACGGTGCTGACGGGAGGCTATATCGGCACCATGGAGGCAGTTTCCAGGGGCGCCGCCGAGGCTGGCGGGCGTGTGATCGGCGTCACCTGCGATGAGATCGAAGCCTGGCGCCCTGTCTCCCCGAACCGCTGGGTGCAGGAACAGCTGCGCTTTCCCACCCTTCGTCAGCGTTTATTTGCTTTGATCGAGGAGTGCGACGCGGCCATCGTCATGCCCGGCGGCATAGGCACGCTGGCCGAGCTGGCCGAGATGTGGTCGCACCTGCAAACCGGCGCGATCCGGACCAGGCACTTGGTCCTGGTCGGCGCAGGTTGGGAAGCTGTATTGGATACCTTTTTTGAACAGTTCAATGGCTTCGTGTCAGAAGAATACCGCCAGCTGCTGACTTTCGCGGCGGATGTCCAGGAGGCGGTCAGCTTACTCGGGAACCGGGGGGATTAGGCATTCTGCGATGCCCGCCATCAACCCTGCGCGCTTGAGGATCCAGAGCGCCGAACTGGCTGAGCTGTTTGATCGGCCCGCGGCGTTCGTGCATGCTCTGCACGAACTGCTGGAGCTGTACGCCGATCGCACTCGCAGGCCGGGACTAACAGGCGCGCCGCCGCCTTTGCTGGAAGCCTACAAAGTACCGACTCCGGTCTTGCGGCGGATCTTAATCGAACTGGATCCGCTGATTCAGCAGGACCAACAGGCCGGCTTCGATCTCTGTGATGCGCTTTGGTCAGAATCTTACCTGGAATTTCGTTCGCTGGCAGCCTCTCTGCTGGGTAAATTGAACCCGGAAAACCCCGAGCCAATCCTGGAGCGGGTGGTCCGCTGGACAGGTCCGAAAACCGAAAGCCGCCTGATCGAGCTGCTGCTGACCGCTGGTCTCTCCCGGATGCGTGAACAACTGCCCGAACGTTATCTCCAACAATTGGAAGCCTGGTTAGTCTCGGAGGACGTATTTACCCGCCAGCTGGGATTGCGCGCCTTGCACGCTTCTTTGCAAGCGCAGCCTGTCCATAACTTGCCGGTGTTATTCCGCTTGTTAGGATTGCTGGTGCGCGAAGCCCCGGGACAGCTGCGGCCCGATTTATTGGCCGTGCTACGCGATCTGGCAGCCCGTTCGCCTCAGGAAACCGCGTATTTTCTGCGGCAGAACTTGATGATCAAGAGCGATAACCCGGGCACCGCCTGGTTGATCCGCAACAGCCTGCGATCATTTCCGCCTGACCAGCAGGTCAGCCTGCGTGCGGCGCTGCGCGCGGCCGCCGAGTAATTATAGGACTTACGCACTTGAATGAGTAAAGGGGCTAGTGAATAAAGATGGGTCGGGCATTGTGAGCCGTTCATGGCGTTTGCGTGTTCTGGCTTTTATTTGGTATAATCAGACCCGCTGACTAGACCGGTTGGTGGTTTGGCAGTACGTTATTGCCAGGACTGCCGGCACGGTGACCTGCAAAAACAAAATCTAGAAGTAGGAGAAAGCAGAAGTCATGACTTTGGATAAAGATGAGAAGAAACAGTTGATGGAGGAATTTTCCCGTCACAGCACGGACACCGGTTCGCCAGAGGTGCAAGTTGCTATTCTGACCAACCGGATCAAACAGCTCACCGATCACTTACGCGAGCACAAGCACGACGAATCCTCACGCCGAGGCTTGTTGAAACTGGTTGGTCGCCGGCGACGGTTGTTAGCTTACATCCGTCGGAAAGATTTTCAACGTTACCAGGCGTTGACCGACCGCCTAAGCATTCGCCGTAAGTAAGCAAGTGTCCTCCGAGTAGATGGCGTCTTGGTCACCATCTACTCGATTTTTTTGGGGTGATGAAGAACGTCCAAATCACTTTTCTGGTTCGGTAATGCGTGTCATCTTCACCAAAATCGGAGCAATCATTTAAATATCGCTTGCTGGTTGGGTATTGGAGCCTGGTGACAACAGCTGGTCCCCTGAGGGCGCACGTTGTCGGCAGTTTCCAGTCCCTAACTAGGCGGGCGATGAAAAGGAGTTAGGCATGAACCCAGAAGTAAAACAGTTTAATACCATGATGGGTGATAAACCCATCACCATCGAAACCGGTCATCTGGCCGGACAGGCTGGAGGCGCGGTCACCATTCGTATCGGTGACACCATGTTGTTCGCCGCAGCCACGATGAGCGATGAAGTTCGCCCGGGGATCGATTTCTTCCCGTTGACCGTAGACTACGAAGAGCGCATGTACGCCGGTGGGCGTATCCCCGGTTCGTTCTTCCGCCGGGAAGGCCGACCTGGCGAAGAGGCCATCTTGACCGCTCGGTTGACCGACAGGTCGCTGAGACCCTTGTTTCCTAAAGACCTGCGCAACGACGTACAGGTCATCCTGTATTCGTTTTCCGCCGATGAGGAAAACCCCATCGACATCATGGCCGTCAACGGCGCCTCGACCGCATTGATGATCTCGGACATACCCTGGGGAGGTCCGGTAGGCGCGGTGCGCATCAGCCGGCTCGATGGAGAATTCATCGTCAATCCTACCTTCGAGGATATTGAAAAATCTGACCTTGACCTCCGCATGGCCGGCACCCGTGACGCCATTTTGATGGTGGAGTGCGGCGCCACAGAAGTCGATGAAGAAGTAATGGTCGCGGCGTTGGAGTACGGACACCAGGCGATCCAACCGATCATCGACTTACAAGAGCGGATGGCCTTCGAGATCGGCAAAGAAAAGAAAGAGTACCAGCCGTTCGGCGAAGATGAAGCCGTCAATGCGGAAGTCAAAGGACGAGTCCAGGATGAGCTGCAGGGGATTCTGGATAGGCCGCTGAGCAAGACCGAGCGCAATGACGCTATCGATGAGTTGAAAGATCGCGTGATCACCGATCTGGCCGGCGAGGATGAAGAAAAAGCCAGGGAGGTTCGCAAAGCTTTTGATGCCGCTTATAAAGCGGTGGTTCGCCAACGCATTCTGGATCGCGGCCTGCGCCCGGATGGGCGGGGTCTGGATGAAATTCGCCCTGTCTGGTGCAAGGTGGAGGTCAGCCCTCGCGCTCATGGTTCAGGTTTGTTCACCCGGGGTGAGACCCAGGTGATCACCCTGGCTACACTGGGAACGCCGCGGGAAGCCCAGGAGCTGGATAACCTGACGCCGTCGGATAGCAAGCGCTATATCCACCATTACAACTTCCCGCCATTCTCGACCGGGGAGACACGCTTCCTACGCGGCGCCTCCCGCCGCGATATCGGGCACGGTGCGCTGGCGGAACGAGCCTTGCGCCCTGTAATCCCGGATGAGATAGAGTTCCCTTACACACTCCGTCTGGTATCTGAAGTGCTCTCTTCAAACGGCTCCTCTTCGATGGCCTCCGTATGCGGTTCGACGCTGGCTTTGATGGATACCGGGGTGCCGATCAAAGCGCCCGTTGCCGGCATTGCTATGGGATTGGTCAAAGGCGAAGGCGACCGTTACGCCATCCTGACGGACATCCTCGGGATGGAGGATCACCTGGGTGACATGGACTTCAAGGTCGCTGGCACTGATAAGGGGATTACCGCTTTGCAGATGGACATCAAGGTAAAGGGTCTCACCTCCAAGATCCTGGCGGAAGCGCTGGAAAGAGCGCGCAAAGCCCGCCTGTTCATCTTGGATAAGATTCTAGAAGTGATCCCTGCACCGAACCCGGACCTCAAACCGCACGCTCCGCGCATCACCACTGTCCAGATACCGGTGGAAAAGATCGGCGCGATCATCGGCCCGGGCGGCAAGACCATCCGCAGCATCCAGGAGGAAAGCGACACGCGCATCGACGTTCAGGAAGATGGCACGATATTCATTGCAGCAAAGGCTGGTGAAAACGAGCGCATCGCCAGGGAAAGAATCCTTGCTTTGACCGAGGAGGCTGAGCTGGGCCGTATTTACACCGGCAAAGTCGTGCGCACAACAGACTTCGGCGCCTTCGTGGAGATACTCCCCAATACGGACGGCATGGTGCATATCTCGCAGCTGGCCAGCGAGCATATCGACAAGGTGGAGGATGTCGCCCGGTCTGGTGATGAGATCACGGTGATGGTCACGAACATCGACTCCGACGGCAAGATCCGCCTCTCTCGCCAGGCCGTCCTGGAAGGTTGGACGTTGGAAGAGGCCATGGAACGCGATCGTGGGGGCGGTGGTCGGCGCAGTGGCGGAGGGGGACGCGACCGGCGCGGAGGCGGCGGTCGGCGGCGCTAACAAAGGTTAAACCGTCAACGAGCAGCGCTCACAAGAGCGCTGCTTGTTTTTTTAATGGCTACCCAGCTCCCATGATGAGAGGGCGTAGAGCGGAGTAAAACTTTTCAAACACCGTCTTCTCTCCTGGGCAATCTAAATGTTATCTAAATCGCTTCTTCACAATATCTGAACAAGCTCTTGCTATCCTTGCTATGTCTCAAGAAGACAGGCGATTGGCAGCTGTTCATCCAAAGCGCCCACGACCGTCGGTCTGAAATGACCCAATTCGTTCAATCTAGTTGAAAGGAGTAACAGGTATGAAAAAATTTATTACAGTTGGCATCCTCGGGCTGCTGCTCTTGGGCGCTCTCGGTTTGGTAATTACCGGCACGGCGTTGGCTCAAGAGGATATCCCTCAGCCTGAATCGGGCACCGTTCCCGGGTTTCGAGGTGGCTTCGGCCGCGGCTACGGCAACGGAGTCGGTTTGGAAGCGGCCGCTGAGGCGCTTGGGATGACCACCGATGAGCTCTCGAACAGGCTGTGGGCCGGCGAAACCCTGGCGGACCTGGCCGATCAGGCCGGCGTGGACCTGCAGGAATTGCGGGACGCTGTGGAAGCTGCCCAGGTGGAAGCCAAGCGAGAAGCTATCGAACAAGCCGTCGATGACGGTCTGCTGACCCGCGATCACGCCGACTGGCTGCTGGAAGGCCTCGATAACGGCTACCTTCCGGGATTTGGCCGCGGCGGGTTTGGTCATGGCGGATTCGGCCACGGCGGTTTTGGCCGCCAAGGCGGCTTCGGCGGGATGTTTGGACCTGGAGTTCAGACTCCGGACACCTCCTCTGATTCGGGAGCTTGATCCAAATCGCTGCAGTTTTCGGGTTATTGGTGGGTGAACCTTGCCAATAACCCGATATTCCCTTTTCTGCAAAGGATCACGTAAAATAGTCAATGAGGTTATGGCAAAAAAGCTGCTCGTCGTCGATGACAAACGCGAATTACGCGCCCTGCTGGAGCAATACTTCACCCAGGAGGGCTTTGAGGTCGTTACCGCAGCCAACGGGCAGGAGGCGTTGTTCAGAGCGCGGCGAGAGAAACCTGATCTGATCATCCTTGATTTGATGATGCCTGAGATGGGCGGCTATGAATTCATGCGCACCTACGGTAGGGAAGCGGATACGCCCACCATAATCCTGACTGCCAAACTTGAGGAGAACGATAAAGTCCTGGGTCTCGAGCTGGGCGCGGATGACTATGTGACCAAGCCGTTCAGCGTGCGCGAGCTCACCGCCCGTGTAAGAGCTGTGTTGCGCCGGACAGGGAAACAGGATCTGGAGCAGGATATTTTGCGGGCTGCCGACATTACCTTAGACCGCGCTGGCCGGGTGGTGTTGGTTGGTGAGGTGCAGATCGACCTGACCCCCTCTGAATTTGACTTGCTGGCTACGCTAATGGCTGCTCCCGGGCGGGCATTTTCCCGTCTTGAATTGTTAGACCGTTTGCAGGGTTCGGCTTACGAAGGCTATGAGAGAACGATTGACGTGCATGTGCGCAATCTGCGGGCAAAAATCGAACCGGATGACTCCAACCCGCGCTACGTAGAGACGGTTTACGGGGTCGGTTACCGTTTCGCGCCGCAGTATTGATGGGTAGGTCGACCTGATGCGATCTTTAGCAGGAAAACTGACTCTGGCTTTTCTCGTGGTGGGACTGATCGGCGCGACCATGGTAGCCATCTTGGTGCAGCGGTACACCCGCCGCGAGTTCGACCGGCTGGTTCTGGATCAAAACCAACAGGCCCTGGTCGAGGCTCTGACTTCCTACTACGCAGCCACAGGGAGCTGGTCTGGGGTCGAGCAGGTCTTCCGACCTGGGCCTCGCTCGCCGCAGCAGATCCCCGGACCCCGTTGGGAAACCCGCCGCGCATTGTTCACCATCGCGAATGCGGATGGTGAAGTGGTGTTCGGCGGCGATCCACAGTTTCATAACTCCGCGCTCACCTCCAGAGATCTTCGTCAGGGCATTCCCCTTACTGTCAATGGCGAGGATGTTGGCTGGCTGTTGTTCAACCCGGCTTTATTGGATCGTTGGGAAGCCAACACGCCGGAGGGGTTGTTTTTGGCCGGCGTTAACCGGGTGATCTTTTTAAGTGCTCTGATCGCCGGGGGGATTGCTTTGCTGTTGGGCGGCGTATTGGCCTTTTCCATGACGCGCTCGCTTCGGGAACTGACCGCGGCGACAAGCGTGCTTGCCGGGGGCAATCTGGGCCATCAGGTCAAGGTGCGCTCCAAAGACGAGATCGGCGAGCTGGCTGAGTCGTTCAATCAGATGAGCGCTGAGCTGGCGCAATCCAACGAGCTGCGCCGTAAGATGACCGCGGATATCGCCCACGACTTACGCACGCCGGTGAGCGTTATTTTGGGTTATACCGAAGCTTTGAGCGATGAAAAACTACAGGCCTCGCCGGAGATCTACGACGTGATGCATACGGAGGCCCGCCATCTCACCCGCCTGATCGAGGACTTGAAAGTCCTCTCCTCGGCAGACGCAGGTGAACTGCCGCTGGTCTTCCAAACGATCTCGCCCGGACGCCTGCTTAGCCGGACCGCTGATGCACACCGCGTCCGGGCGGAAGAAAAAGACATCCGCCTGGAAGTTAACGCTGCGGAGAACCTGCCCGATATCGAAGTCGACGTTGAGCGCATGGCCCAGGTCTTGGGCAACTTGATGAGCAACGCCTTACGTTATACGCCTGAAGGGGGCAAAGTCGAGCTTTCCGCCGGGACTGTTAGCGGTCAAGTTCGGCTCGACGTGACTGACACGGGACCGGGGATCGCCGCTGACGACCTGCCCAACATCTTCGCGCGCTCGTTTCGAGGGGATCAAGCCCGCCAGCAGGATTCCGGAGAGACAGGCCTGGGTCTCGCGATTGCCAGGTCGCTCGTCGAAGCGCAGGGCGGGACGATTAGCGTCAAAAGCGAGAAGGGAACGGGAACGCATTTCACAATTTTGCTGCCAGCCCACACATGAAGAACAAATAAAGAGAATCAAACGGATATATAAGCGAACAGCCGAGAGAGTCATCCAGGCTGTAGGCTCCGTTACTTGAAATGCTTAGTTTGCATTAGCCAGGAAATCGATCTCCAGGGTTACTTCCTCGCCAACATTGGCTACGGAAGGTACGCTCGGGATCGCCAGGTTGAAGTCGCTGCGCAGGATGGTTGCCGTTGCCGTCCCTGTGAATTGATCCGCGGAATTCGCCTGCGCAGTTACGTCGAACACGACGGATTTAGTAACGTCTCGAATGGTCAGGTCGCCGGCGATTTGAAATTGCACCGTCTGCCCGATGGCGGCGCTCCCGTCCAGCCCGATAATCTCTGTAGGCGTGAAAGTGATAAATTCATAGCTGTCGGTGTTAAGAATCCGGTTGCGAATTGTTTGGTTACGGCGGTTTTCATCCGTCACCAGCGTGCGAGCGTTTACCTGGATCACACCGACCTGTGCGCCGCTGAGATCATCCAAGTTTACGGCGATTTCCCCGGCTACCTGATTGCTGGCGCCGACCACATCGTTTGGCTGGCCGAATAACTCCTCATAGATGGTGAAACGCACTTCAGAGTCATCCTGGCTGATCGCGTAAACCTGCAAGCCGCTGGGCAGGCTCTGGTTACTTGTTTCAAGTGTGGGGTTGGTTCCTGTGGGTTCTGGAGTTACCTCGGTCGTTCTCGTCTGGGTGGTGGGGTTCGTTTCCAACTGCAAGGGTACAGCCTGGATAGGTTCACTGGCTGCTTCAGTACTGCCAAGCAGCCAGTTCCATAAGAACAGGCCGCCGGCAGCGAGTATGGCTACGATCACGATTCCGGTGATAAGTGTTTTTTGGTTGGACATTATTCCTCCTGAAGCGTTTATAAGTATATGGAGCAGATGTTCAGAAATTGTTAAGAAGCGGTTTGGATACTATTTAGATTTAAGCAATGCACAGGTGGCGGAGATTCGTCGGTTTCAGCCCGCCCCAGCCCCCCAATTTCCCGAAGAACTGCGTAATTCCTAAAGCTATTAATTTCGGATTTGTTGGGCAGGGACATACATTTGGCGGAACGTAAGAGATTATAATAAATACAGTACGCAGCCAAGGAAAAATCCCTATCAAGGAGAGATCCATGAAGTCTGATATTATCTGGATGGATGGTGAGTTGGTGCCTTACGAAGACGCCACAGTCCACCTGATCACCCCGACGTTGCACTACGGCATTGGCGTTTTCGAGGGTATTCGTTGCTATAAGACCCCACAAGGCCCGGCTGTTTTTCGCTTGCGGGATCACCTGGAGCGGTTTCTCGACTCGATCCATATACTAGGCATTGGCGATTTCCCCTACAGTGTTGAAGATATCCGTAAAGCCGTTCACCAGACTATCCAGGCGAACGGCTTTTCTGAATGTTACATACGGCCCTTGATGTACATGCAGGGTCCAATGGGGTTAAACATGGACAAATCGGTGCCCAGGCTGGGAGTTGCGACCTGGGAGTGGGGGCCATATTTAGGTGCAGAAGCGGAAAAAGGAGGCATCCACATGATGATCTCTTCCTTCACCCGTCTGCACCCCAACATCAACCTGACGAAATCCAAAGTGGTGGGCAACTACGTCAACTCGATGTTGGTCAAAACGCTGGCTCTACGTTCCGGCTATGATGAAGCTGCGATACTTGACCCAGCCGGATTTGTCGCCGAATGCACCGGTGAGAATCTATTCATGGTGCGCAATGGCGTGATCTGTACCCCGCCGAAAGCGACGGTGCTGGAAGGGATCACACGCGATACGGTTTTCACCTTGGCCAAGGATTTCGATATCCCCGTCGTCGAGGAGATGATCACGCGTGACCAGCTTTATATCGCCGATGAGGTTTTCATCACCGGTACCGCAGCGGAGCTGGTCGGCGTGCGGATGATCGATCACCGCCAGATCGGTAAAGGCGGTGTTGGCCCAATCACAGAAAAGCTGGCTACAGCTTTCCAGGAGAATGCCCATGGGAAGGGTACCCACTCCACCGAGTGGTTGGATTACGTCAGCGTTTCCGAGCTCCGGGCGGAAAAGGAATTGTTGGCTTAGGCGAAATCAGGTAGGATCTGAGTTACCGACCTCGTCTCAATAGTAATGGGATTTACGCAAGATAAGAACCCTGGAGGTGTTTTGGTAGGATTGCCAGCCAAAATACCCTCAGCTGTCTCGTGAACGGCGTAATTCCATCAAGCAAAACCGGTATTGAGCGCCCGAGCTGGCGCTCCGCCCAGGATGAGCGTATCTTGTTTAGAAACAGGTTAGGAACGCATTAACGCCCTCATGATGTAACCTTTCCAGGCGATCCGCATCTGATACAATAGTAAAAACGAACAATTTTCACCAGACGGTAGGAGCGCACCGCATTGGGTGAAGTGAAGATCCAACCTCTGGGTACCCGCGTGCTCATTCGACCTCATGAAGAGAACGAAACCGATGCTGGCGGCGGTCCATATATCCCGGAAACGGCCAGGGAAAAGCCTCAAACCGGAGAAGTCGTCGCCATTGGCGATGCCGACGAGGCGATCAAGGTCAGCACGGGGCAGAAAGTCTTATACCCCAAGTACACGGGGACTGAGTTCAAGATAGCGGACGCTGTATACCTCATCATGGACGCAAATGAAATTCTGGCGATCATAGATGATTGAGGTAAGTGAATGGAATTGAATCTATCAAATCTTTCAAGCAACAAAGATTTACAAGAAGAGCACGTGCGGGTGTTGATCCTCGGATCCGGTCCCGCTGGGCTTTCGGCGGCTTTGTATGCCGCCCGTGCCGACCTGGAACCGGTGGTCTTGACCGGAATGGAGCTAGGCGGGCAGGTGTCGCTGACGTACATCGTTGAAAACTATCCTGGTTTTCCCGAGGGTGTCGGCGGTATGGAGATGGTTGACCTTTTTCAGAAACAAGCCGAGCGTTTCGGCGCGCGCGTCGAGATTGATCTGGCCGACCAGGTCGATCTTTCTGAGAAGCCTTTCCGGGTCAAGACTTCAAACGGCAAGCTCTTCCTTGCCGATACTTTGATCATCACCACAGGAGCAAGCGCCAAGCACCTGGAAGTCCCAGGTGAGCAGGAATTTACCGGACGCGGGGTATCCTACTGCGCGACCTGTGATGGCTGGTTTTTCAAGGAGAAGCAAGTGATCGTGGTCGGCGGCGGCGATAGCGCTCTGGAAGAAGGCATTTTCCTGACCCGCTACGCCGATAATGTCACCATCGTACATCGGCGGGATGAGCTGCGCGCAGGTGCTGTCTTGCAAGAGCGCGCTCAGAAGAACGACAAGATCGGGTATATGTGGAACACCGTAGTGAAAGAGATCGTCGGAAACGGCTCCGTTGAAAAAGTCCGCCTTGTGGACACGGAGACCGGAGAAGAACGGGACCAGCCGGTGGAAGGGGTCTTCATTTTCATCGGGCATTACCCAAATTCTGATTTATTCAATGGTCAGCTGGAGATGGACGATCAGGGCTATATCATCGTCGACCAGCGTATGCATACCAGCGTCCCAGGTGTTTTCGCCGCCGGCGAGATCGCCGATCCTCACTTCCGCCAGGTAGTCACTTCGGCTGGCATGGGCGCGGCCGCTGCGATGGAGGCCGGGCACTACCTTGATGAGCACGTCGGTTACAGTGCATAGACTTGCATCCCCCTGAGATAACCCTCAGGGGGATTTTGAGTTCGAAGGAAGTGGGGTTGAGCTTCGATTGTAGGAAAGGTAAACAGTGAAAGGAAACGAAAATGAAGAATAAAGTATCAATAGTTGGTGCTGGCATGACCGGTTCAACTACGGCGCACTGGATCGCTGAACGGGAGATCGCTGATGTCGTATTAGTGGATATCGTCGAAGGCATGCCCCAGGGAAAGGCCCTTGACCTGCTCGAAGCGATGCCCGTGATTGGCAAGGATGTCGCTATCATCGGCAGCAATGATTATGGCCCAACTGAAGGCTCGGATATCGTTGTGATCACCGCCGGGCTGCCTCGCAAACCTGGTATGAGCCGCGAAGATTTGCTGTCCAAAAATGCCGAGATCGTCCGGGTGGCTACCGAAGAGGCGCTGCGTTATTCACCGAACGCCATTATCATCATGTTGACGAACCCATTAGATACGATGGCTTATTTGGCCATGCGCGCCGGAGGGATCCCTCCGGCTCAAATTGTTGGGCAGGCCGGCATCCTGGATTCGGCCCGTATGCGCGCATTCGTGGCCCAGGAACTGGATGTGAGCGTTGAAAACGTTGCCTGCTACGTTCTGGGCGGTCATGGCGACGACATGGTGCCGCTAACTCGCCATTCCAACGTCGCTGGCGTTCCGTTGAATAAGGTGCTCTCTCCTGACCGCCTGCAGGCAATCGTGCAGCGCACACGCAAAGGCGGCGGTGAGATTGTCGGCTTGCTCAAGACCGGCAGCGCCTATTATGCGCCTTCGATTGCCATCACTCAGATGGTGGACGCAATTTTGAAGGACAAACATCTGGTGGTGCCCGCCTCGGCTTACATGCAAGGAGAATACGGGCTCAACGATATCTTCTTCGGCGTACCTGTGCAATTGGGGCGTGCGGGCGTGGAGAAGATCATTGAATACGAATTGAATGATGAAGAACGAACCGCCCTGCAGAAGTCGGCTGAATCGGTAAGTGGTTCGATTGCCGTGCTGCAAGGGATGGTAGAGTTCTAGATTACTTAACATGCTGGAGGATACCCCATGATATTAAAAGAGAAAATTGCAGCCCAATTGCCTGCCTGGCGCGATCGGGTGAGTGATCTCGTGCAGCGGCACGGGGATACCCAGATCGATACTATAACTCTAGGCCAGGTGTACGGTGGAATGCGCGGGGCTAAAGTCCTGGTGACCGACATCTCCTATGTCGATCCGCAGGAAGGCATTCGTCTGCGCGGCTTTACCGTACCGCAAGTGCTTGAAAAGCTGCCCAAACCTGCGCCGGAAGCGATGCCTTATGTGGGCGGTTTGTACTATTTGCTGCTGGTTGGCGAGGTGCCGACTAAGGAAGAGGCGCTTGAAGTTGAAAAGGAGTGGAAGAAGCGCAGCCGGGTGCCTGAGCACGTCTTCAACGTGCTCAGGGCAATGCCAAAGAACAGCCACCCGATGTCCTTGTTCTCACCGGCCGTCCTGGCGTTGCAGCCAGAATCTGTTTTTGCACGCCGCTACCAGGAAGGACTCGCACGCGAAGATTACTGGGAACCGATGCTTGAAGACAGCCTGAACTTGACCGCCAAGCTGCCTACCATCGCGGCCTTTATTTACTCCTTGAAGTACAGAGATGGAGAGTTCATCCCGCCAGACCCGGACCTGGACCTGGGGGCAAACTTTGCCTATATGATGCAGATCGAGGGTGAAGATTACAGGAATCTCTCCCGTTTGTATTTCATCCTGCACTCCGACCACGAAAGCGGCAATGCCAGCGCCCACGCCACGCATCTGGCCGGTTCCACACTATCCGATATCTACTACGCATTTTCTGCCGGGCTAAACAGCCTGGCAGGACCGCTCCACGGCCTGGCGAACCAGGAGTGCCTGCGCTGGCTCCTGGGGATCTACGAAGAGTTTGGCGGCGTCCCGACCGAGGAACAAGTGCGCGAGTACGCTTGGGATACGCTCAACAGTGGTCAGGTGATCCCCGGCTATGGTCATGCTGTACTGCGCCGACCTGACCCACGCTACAGCGCTCAACTAGAGTTTGCCAGGAAGCATATGCCGGAGGATGAGATCTTCCAGATCGCCAATACGGTCTATGAGGTCGTCCCAGGCGTACTCAAAGAGCAGGGTAAAGCCAAGAACCCGTGGCCGAATGTGGACGCCATCAGCGGCACGCTTCAACAGCACTATGGTGTTGATAACTACGACTTCTACACCGTGATGTTCGGCGTCGGTAGGGCTCTGGGCGTTACCGCTAATGCCGTTTGGTCGCGTGCTTTGGGTCAGCCCATCGAACGGCCGAAATCGATGACCACCAAGATGCTGGAGGAGAAGGTCTCTGGAGCCTAACAAACGTCACCTAAGCATTAAAAAAATACCTGGCGAAATTTCGCCAGGTATTTTTGTTT
>CAYNWK010000040.1:0-15103 GCA_964400875.1 uncultured Anaerolineaceae bacterium
CCAGCAGGGGCGCCAGGCGGCGGCGGATGCCCAGGTTGAGGCGCATGCGCGGCTCGGGGGCGTACTGCTGCCACATCCACTGGCGCTCCTCTTCGGTGACCATCTCCAGGGTGAGCTCGTCGTGGTTGCGCAGGAAGGTACACCACTGGCAGGAATCCGGGATCGGCGGAGTGCGCTCGAGGATCCATTGGACCGGGGAAATGTCCTGCTTTTTCAGGGCCATGAACACGCGGGGCATGAGGGGGAAATGGAAGCCCATGTGAAACTCATCGCCGTCGCCAAAATAAGGGCGCACGTCCTCGGGCCACTGGTTGGCCTCGCAGAGCAGGACGCGGCCGGGGTAATGCTCGTCCATGAAGATGCGCAGCTCCTTGAGGTAAGCGTGGGTCTCCGGCAGGTTCTCGCAGTTGGTGCCCTCCCGCTCGAAAAGGTAGGGCACGGCATCGGCCCGGAAACCATCCACGCCCATGTCCAGCCAGAAGCTGGCGATCTTCTTCATCTCTTCACGCACGGCGGGGTTATCGAAGTTGAGGTCGGGCTGGGAGGAATAGAAGCGGTGCCAGTAGTATTTACCGGCCTGTTCATCCCAGGCCCAGTTCGAATCTTCGGTATCGATAAAGATGATGCGGGCGTCCTGGTACTTTTGATCGGTGTCGCTCCAGACATAGTAATCGCGGTAGGGGGAATTGGGGTCGGAACGGGCCGCCTGGAACCAGGGGTGCTGGTCGGAGGTGTGGTTGAGCACCAGGTCGGTGATGACGCGCAGCCCACGGGAGTGGGCTGCGTCGAGCAGGGCCTGGAAGTCTTCCAGCGTACCGTAATCGGGGTGCACGCCGTAGTAACCGGCGATGTCGTAGCCGTCGTCCTTGAGCGGAGAGGGGTAGATGGGCAGCAGCCAGAGGCAATCGACGCCCAGTTCCCGGATGTAGTCCAAATTTTCGGTCAAGCCGCGCAGGTCGCCGTTGCCGTCGCCGCTGCTGTCTCGGTAGGCACGCACGTAGACTTCGTAAAAGATGGCGTTTTTATACCAGAGGGAAGTTGAGTTCATAGTTGCTCCTTGACAGATACCCCCTCGTCAGGTTGATGAAGAGACGGGGTGTTTTGGCGATCAGAACCCGGTCAAACACACCCGATTTAGTCGAGCGCGACAATCAGGCCTTCGTCCGGGCGCAGGAGCAGGTCGGCCAGATCGACCCGCTCGGAGCGGTCCAGCCGGGTGGAAACCAGAACTACTCCCCCGCCCAGGCCGTCCAGCTGCAGGCGCTGCGGCGCGGAGGAGAAATTCAACGCGATCAGGCAGCCAGGTCCTCCCTCCAGGCTCCGCAGGTAAACGTAGCAGGAGTCCGGCGCGGCCTCAACCGGCCGGTAGGCGCCGACCTGCAGCGCGAGGGTCTCGCGGCGCAGGAACAGCAAACGGCGGTAAAGGTTCAAGAGGGAAGTAGGCTGGTCGAGCTGCGCCTCGACGTTGACCTGGCGGAAATCCTCGGCCAGAGGCAGCCAGGTACGCTGGGTTTCCGGGGGCGAGAAGCCGGCATTGGCGGCCGCGCTCCACTGCATGGGAGTGCGGCAGGGGTCGCGCCCCTGGCCTTCCTGGCGCAACCCGGCGGGGTCCTTCATCTCGTGGCGGGGGATGGGCACATCGGTCATGCCGATCTCTTCGCCGTAATACAGGGTTGGCGTGCCGCGCAGGGTCAGCAGCAGCATGGCGGCGACGCGGGCCTGCCGGAGGCCGATGCGCCCGGCGATGCGGGGCTCATCATGGTTGCCGAGCACGTAGTTGGGCCAGGCCCCTTCCGGCAGCGCGGCTTCCAGCTCGTCCACCACCCTGCGCACCGCAGCAGCCTCCCAGGGCACGTTCAGCAAGGCAAAGTTGAAGGGCATGTGCAGCTCGTCGTTGCGGACGCCGTAATATTTGGCCCATTCCCGCCAGTCGAAGATGTGGATCTCGCCGATCGACATGCGCGGGCGCGCATGGCTGTACTCGTCCAGCAGCCGGCGGAACTCCCGGTAGACGTTGTGGACATCCGGGTGGCCCTTGTCATGCAGGTGGAACTGGGCATCGTAGTCGCCCAGGGGCTTGTGGATCGAGCGGGCCGGTTCGGGCGCCAGCGGGTTGTCGCGCATCTGCGGGTCCTTCATGATGTAGTGAGCCACGTCGATGCGGAAGCCGTCCACGCCGCGCTCCAGCCAAAAGCGGACCACATCAAACATGGCCTGCCTGACCTCGGGGTTGCGCCAGTTGAGGTCGGGCTGCTGCTCCAGGAATGAATGCAGGTAATACTGACCGGTGGCTTCGTCCCACTCCCAGGCGCGCCCACCAAAGACGCTCAGCCAGTTGTTGGGCGGCGAGCCGTCGGCTTGGGGATCGGCCCACACGTACCAATCGCGCTTGGGGGAGCGGCGCGAGGAACGCGACTCCTGGAACCAGGGGTGCCGGTCGGAGGAGTGGTTGGGCACGAGATCGATGATCACCCGCAGGTCACAGGCATGGGCTTTCACGACCAGCTCGTCGAAATCGGCGAGCGTGCCGAAGAGCGGATCCACGTCGCGGTAATCGGCGACGTCGTAGCCGAAATCAGCCATTGGGGAGGGGTAGAAGGGGGAAAGCCAGATGGCCTGGACGCCCAGGGTTCCGGTCAGGTAGGGCAGCTGCTCGATGACGCCGCGCAGATCGCCGACGCCGTTGCCGGTGGTGTCCTTGAAGCTGCGCGGGTAGATCTGGTAGATCACCCCGGTTTGCCACCACAAATAGTTGGACTCTTCAGCCATCGATCGACCCTCGCCTGGCGGAGACCAACAAACCGCTGCACCCTAACCGCCGATATTTAATGGTCAGCGCTCCATATCATTCATGTGCTTGGGATAGTGCAATAACAACACCAGCGCCAGGCCGGTGATCGCCCCAGGCATAACCCCGGTGAGCAGGATGCCGGGCAGAAAAGCCAGGCCGGTGGTCCAGGCGACGATGTTGATCACGATCCACCAGCCGGAGAAATAAACCTCCTGGCGCAAGATCAGCCATTGGGAGAAACCGGTCGAGGCGCCGATGATCACCCCGGCAGTGAAGTCCCCGACCCCGGGCAGTGCAACCATGATGAAGACCGATCCAAAGGTCCAGCCCAGCGCGGTGGCGATCAGCCACCAACGGGACCCTTTGAGACGATACTGCAAGATCAGCCATTGGAGCACCGCCAGGGCCAGGCCGATGACCACGAAGGCCAGGTTGGGCAGGAGAAAACGGCCCAAAAGCCAGCCCACGGTCGTCGCCATGATCCACTGGAACCAGAGCGCCCAGTCGATGGGGCGATTATTTTGTTCGAACATGGGAACGATAATCGGGGCGTTGCGGCATCCCACAGGCGCGCAGGGAGGCGCGGCTCTTTCCCAGCCTGAGGTGGGGTCGCCATTCAAAAAGAGCAAAAGATTTCAAAACAGCGACCGCACCTCTCCAAGCCAGGACAAAAAGATGGCACTGCGACTTTGAAGGTAAATTCTATCCCTTGACCGAGCCGGCCAGCAGACCACGCACGAAATAGCGCTGCAGCGAGAAGAATACGACCAGCGGCAGGATCATGGTCACGAAGGCGCCGGCGGTGAGCAGATGCCAGTCGCTTCCGAACGTGCCGGTCAGGTCGGCCAGCCGCTGGGTGAGCACCTTGTAGCTCGGGTCCACGCCCAGGAAGACCAGGGCTACCAGGTAATCGTTCCAGACCCACAGGAACTGGAAGATGGCGAAGGAGGCCAGGGCGGGCACCGAAAGCGGCAGAACGAGGCGGGTGAAGACGGTGAAATGGGAAGCGCCGTCGATGAAGGCCGATTCCATGGTCTCGCGCGGCAGGGTGCTGATGTAGTTGAACAACAGGTACGTCGCCAGCGCCAGGCCGAAGCCGGTGTGGGCCAGCCAGACGGCCAGGAAGGTACCGTTGAGACCCAGGTTGTTGTAGTCTCGCAGGATGGGCACCAGGGCGATCTGCAGCGGGACGACCAGCAAGCCGACGATCAAGACGAACAAGGCTCGCCGTCCGGGGAAATGCATCCAGGCGAAGGCGTAAGCGGCAAAGGCGGCGATCAGGATCGGGATGATAGTGGAAGGAATGGACACGGCCAGGCTGTTGAGAAAAGCCTGCGACATGTTCTGACCAGGCACCGTTTCCACGGTCCCATCAGGCCGGGTGACCTCAACCGAAGATCCACCGAGAACCTGTTTATAGTTTTCCAGCGAGAAATCCCAAGAGACCGTCCATGCTTGGCGCTGGATTTCAACGCGTCCCAGGGAGCGATTGCCTACCCAGATGACGCGGGTATCCCCTGCCGGGGAAGTCAACCCCGCGCGTAACTCATCGAAGGTCCCGGAAACACCGGCCACTTCCATGACACCGCTGGGGTCGAGCCCGAGCTCAGAAACGCTGAGAGTTTGCTCCGTCTGCCACTCGCGGTGAGGAAAGATGTTCCACCAGCCGGAGGTCTGGATGTCGAAGCGGTTGCGAAACGAGGAGACGAACAACCCCAGGGTAGGGATGCTCCAGATGATCACCAGGAGCAACAGCGTTACATTGACCAAGATGACGTTGGTTCTCGTTTGTCTACCCATTAGAACGCCTCCGTTTCCCTAAACTGTCTAAGGTTATAGATCATCACCGGGATGACGGTGACCAGCAGGATGATGGCGATGGCCGAACCAATCCCCGAATTGCGCGAAGTGAAGTACTGGCGGTAAAACTGGGTGGCGATCACGTGGGTGTCGAACTGCCCGCCGGTCATCACCCAGACCACGTCGAAGATCTTCAGCGTGAAGATCACCACCGTGGTCCACACCGTGATGATCGTTCCCATGATATAGGGGATCATGACGCGGAAGAACAGCTGCACCTCGGTGGCGCCGTCCATCCGGGCTGCTTCGAGGATCTCCTCGGGGATGCTCTTCAAAGCCGCTGAAAACAACACCATGGAGTACCCCGACTGCAGCCAGATGACGATCACGATCAGGAAGAGGTTGTTCCATGGGGCAATATCCACCCATTTGTCCCAGGCATGGGGTGCACCTCCCAGCGTGACCGTTATAGCATTCAACAGGCCAATCTGGGCGGAACCAGCCGGGCGGACATCGTAAATGAAGTTCCAGATCACGCTGGCGCCGACAAAGGAGATCGCCATTGGAAGGAAGATCAATGATTTGGAGACACGCTCGAACTTGCTGCGGTCGGCCAGGGTTGCCACCAGCAAGCCAAGCGCCACGGAGATCGTACTGCCGAAGACGATCCACATTACATTGTTGCGCAGCGCTTGCTGCAGCAGGCGTTCCGTGAACAGAGACACGTAATTGTTCAACCCTACGAAGGCGTCGCTCTGCAGCGCGGCGAACATGCCCAAACCCGCGGGCGGCCCGTCGCGGCCGAACAGGCTCAGCCAAAAGGTGCGCAGCACCGGGAAAGCCAGATACCAAAGGAGAATGGCCATCGCCGGCCCGACAAAGACGAAAGGCTGCAAACGGGCGGTCCACTCATCCGGCAGGCGTTCGACGATGCTATTGAACACCCAGTAGAGCAAGGCGACGCCGCCGACGCCCCAAACGATGGCCACACCGGCGATCACGGCGCGCGGGGCTTCGCTATCCCGCAGGAAGATGAAGCCGTAGTAGATCACCACGAAGGCCAGCAAAGGGATACCCACCGCAACGAAAATCCGGATCAGCCAGGAAAGCAGCCTGGCGCCGACACCTCCCTCGCGATCGATAGAGCTATCCAAATTTGCCATTTGAGTCCTCCTTCAACCTTAGAAAGACTGCCAGCCCTGATTGGGCTGGCAGTCTTCGTTTAATAAGGGTTAACTACCTTGGCCAGGAGTCGTCGATCTCCTTCAAGACGGTGTCCAGGTCAGCCGCACCGCTGACGTAGTCCACCATGCCGGTCCAGAAGGAACCTGAACCAACCTCTCCGGGCATCAAGTCAGAGGCGTCGAAGCGGAAGCTGGTAGCATCCGCCACCAACGCGGCGATGCCGCGCTCCAGATCTACGCCGTACATCTCAGGCGTAGCGGTCTGGTGTGCAGCCAGCGCGCCGCCTTCGTTCAACCAGCCGGAAGCCGACTGCGGGGTTGTGAAGTATTCCATCAGGGCGCGCACTTCGGGGCGGTCGGTGAACATGGACATCATGTCGCCAGCCACCAGGAAGGGCCTGCCGTACTGTTCGTCCACCGGCGGGAAGTAGAAGAAATCGTAATCCACGCCAGCTTGCGCGCCTTCGGGGAAGAAACCGGTGATGAAGTTACCCTGGCGGTGCATCCAGCACTGCGGGGGATCTTCAAACATCGGCGCCGGGGAATCGCCAAAGTAGGTGTTGAGGATGGCGTCCGTGCCGCCGAAGACATAGTCCGGGTTGAACCAGATCTCGCTCCAGGTTTCGATGGCGTTCTTCACCTCGGGGGAGGAGAAGGGCAAGTCGCCGGTCACCCAGGCGTCGTAGTTCTCCAAGGAGGTGGTGCGGAGCATCAGATCCTCGGTCCAGTCGGTCGCCGGCCAGCCGGTGGCAGCCTGCGACTCGATGCCGATGCACCAGGCGGTGTCGCCATCGTCGGCGATCTGCTGGGTCAAGGCCAAGAGCTCATCCCAGGTTTGCGGGATGGCATAGCCAGCGGCGTCCCAGTCGTCCTTCGGATACCACACCAGGCTCTTGCCGTTGAAGCGGTGGAAGACTCCGCCGACCATGTCGTTGCCATCAGGGCCCGACAGGGTGGTCATGTCGATCCAGGACTGGTTGTACTGCTGCTGCAGCCAATCCATGGGAATCCAGGAGGTCAAATCTACCAGGTGGCCCTGGCGAGCGTAGTTAGCGGCTGCGCCCGGCTGCGGGAAGTCGGCGATATCCGGCGGATTGCCAGCGTCTACCGCGATCGAAAGCCGGGATTCGAACTCTTTGTCGCCGATGTATTGAACGTCGATGCCGGTGGCGTCTTCGAAGGCAACCATTGAATCGTTGAACAGCCTGTCATCCGGGTCGGTGAACGGCCCGTCCACCGAAACCGTGGTGCCGTCGAACTCCCCTTGGATGGCGCGCTCTAAAAAGCCGCCCGGCATCACGGCGAAGTCAACTTCGGGCATCGCTGCTTCGGTCGGCTGCTCCGCTGCTTGCGTCGGCTCCGGCGCCTGGGTGGCTGCCGGTTGGCAAGCCGCCAAGACGAAGGAGAGGACGATCAGGAGAGTCAGGACGACCCAACTCATTTTCTTAAACATCTTCTACTCCTTTTCTGAGATTAGTAATGTTCTGCGTAAAGCGTTACGAGATTATTGGTTGGCTGAGCTTTTCTTCCACCTCCTTGGTCTGCATTGCAGCGATTTATTCGGATTTGTACAACGTTTGCAGCCTTTAGCTTGCTGCAGCAAGCGCCCCACATGAGGCGCGCACAACCAGATGCGAGTCGAGAACCACGTTGCGCTCATAGGGTTCATCTCGCCGGATGAGTTGCAGTAACAGCTTCACAGCCTGCCGGGTGAGGTCGACAGCCGGCAGGTGAATGGAAGTCAGGGGCGGGTCAACGTAGCGTGCAAAGGGGACATCGTCAAAGCCGACCACGGCGATATCGTCCGGCACACGCATGCCATGCTCCCGGATGGCGTTCATAGCGCCGAAGGCGACCACGTCGCTGGCGACGAACACCGCACTGGGCGGGTCGTCCAACGTCAACAGATCCGCCATCTGGAGGCGCCCGCTCTCCGGGCCGAAATCCCCGTAGCGGACGAGCTGGGGATCGAAGGGCAAACTGGCCGAGGCAAGCGCGCGACGATATCCCGCCAGGCGTTCGACCGCGGCCGTGTAAGCCAAAGATGCATTGGTGATGCAGGCGATACGCCGGTGACCCAATTTAAGCAAATGCGCCACAGCCATCTCGGCTGCAGCGCGGTTATCAACATCTACGGAACAAAAGGTCGTATTGGGCAGTTCGCCCATCAAGACCGTCGGAAAGCCGTCTCGCTCCAACGTCATCAAGGCCTGATCATCCACCCGAGGACCGGAGAGCAAGATTCCGTCGATGCGGCGACCCCAGGCCAACTCGAGATACGAATCCCGATGGCGGGTATCCTCAACGATGTCGATGAGCAAGCGCATGCCGTTTTGACGGACCATTTCGACCAGGCTGTGGATGATCTGACTTAGAAAAGCGTCGGTGGCGATATGTTCGGGGTTGCGGGAGAGGATCAGGCCGATGAATTGGGAACGCCTGCTAGCCAGCGCCTGTGCGGCGGCTTCGGGCACGTAGCCCAGTTCGTCTGCGATGCGGATCACCCGTTTACGAGTTTTTTCACTGATTTGCACTCCTTCGACCCGGTTCAATACCAAGGATACGGTAGTGCGTGAAACACCAGCACGTTTTGCAACGTCCTGGCTCGTAACCCGTCGCGAGATCACCCTCGATTTTCTCCCTGATGGTTTGGATACTAACGCGCGTTAGTAATATACCAAAAAGGGAGATGACTGTCAACAATAATTCACACTTTGGGACACCCGGATCGGTTTATTGAGATCGGAGGGTGGGCGCTGGCGGGCTCAAGCGAGCGTTTTCAGGTAATACAACTCACCCCGTTTGAAGCCGCGGCTGGCGTAATAGCGCCGCGTGCCCACCGCAGCGATCACTGCCAGGCGAGGATAGCCCTGCCGGCGAGCGATCTGCTCGGCCAGTTCGATCAGCTCGGTGCCCATGCCGCTGTGCTGGGCGATCCCGCGCTGCTCAGCCCCCAATTCCAAGGACAGGCCGTAAACGTGCACCTCGCGGATGATGGCCGCGCCAGCTAAATCCGCCAGACCAGTCTGCGGTGAACCCGGCCCCGGCAAGGAGAGGCGCAGGAATCCGGCCAGCTGGTCGTCGGGAGTGACGTACGAGAGAAAGCGCTCCTCCGCCCCACCAGCCCGGTAGACCACCTCGTCGAGCGTGATCTGCCCCTCGGCAACTTTTTGCTTACGGATCTCCCGGCAGCGCACGCACTGGCAGCGCGTGCCGCGGCGTTTCATTTCGCGGTGCACATCCTGGCGCAAACTGGTGCGCTTGTTGCCGGCGACCACGTTAGTCGAGGGGATGTCGCGAATGATGCGATTTACCCGGCAGTAGCGCGGGATGGATGGCTTGATATCGGCGATCAGGTCGATCAGCTGCTCGGTTGTATAGGGGATGAACTCGCCGCGCTGCCAGTACTCGTATAATTCGGCGTTCTCCAGCAGCTGGTTGGGGTAAATCTTCAACTCATCGGGGCAAAACCCATCCCACAGCCGCAGAAAATCCTGCCTGTCCGAGTCCGGGGTCGCTCCCAGCAGGTTCGGCATCCAGTGCTGCACGATCTTGAACCCGGCAGCACGCAGCAGGTCCACCGCCTGGCGGGTTTCGGCCACCGAATGGCCGCGCTTGTTCAGCGCCAGGATGTGGTCATCCAGGCTCTGTACGCCCAGCTGGACCTTGGTCACGCCCAGATAACGCAGCCAGGCGAGCTCGTCCGGATCGACGTGATCGGGGCGCGTCTCGATCACCAAGCCGACGTTGCGATGGAGGGCGGTCTCGTTGCGGCGCTGGGCCTGGGCGAGCGTGGTGGAATCCCGCCGGTTGAGGGCATCGAAACAGCGCCTGACAAACCACTCCTGGTAATCCTTTCGATAAGAGCTCCAGGTACCGCCCAAGATCAACAGCTCGATCTTATCCGTTGGATGTCCCACCGCGTGTAAGGCTTCGAGCCGCGAAGCCGTCTGGTCGAAGGGATCGAAATCATACTGCAGGCCGCGCATCGCCCCGGGTTCGTCGGGCAGGTAGCTTTTGGGCATGCGCACATCGGTGGGGCAGAAGATGCACTTACCCGGGCAGGGATACGGCTTGGTCAGCACCGTGACTACCGCGACGCCGGAGAGCGAGCGGACCGGCTTCATGCGGATGCGCGCCAGCAAACGCCGGTCTGGCGCCCATTCCCCGCTGCCGGTCAACTGGCGGTAAACGGCGACCAAGAGGTGCTTGCCGATATACCCGCTGCCGTCCGGCAAGGGGTGTCGGCGCACGGCGTCGGCAACTTTGCTGCCGGCGCGCACTTCTTCAAGCACCTGGCGGGCCAGGGATAATTTTTCGGGAGTATGCTCCCGCAGCTGATACCAATCTTGCGAAGTCATCTCTTAAATCAACGTAATCAGCGGTTCAAGCCTAACCGAGGGAGTTTTGCCTCAACGCGGCTGCACTCGCGTCTATAATAGCAACGTGAACGCCGACACCGCGGACCATCTCATCAACCTCAATCGACAATTTTACCAGAGCTTCGCCCAGCCGTTTTCGGCGACGCGACAACGGCTGCAGCCCGGCGTGGCGCGCGTGCTGAGCAGGCTCGATCCAGACGCCCGCATCCTGGACCTGGGCTGCGGCAACGGCGAGCTAGCCCGGGCGCTGGCCCGCCGAGGTCACCGGAGCAGCTACGTAGGCGTGGATTTCAGCGCAGATTTACTCGGCCGGGCGCAGGAGAGCATCCCGCAAGGCTTCAACGCCCGCTTCATCCAGGCGGACCTGACCGCAACAGACTGGGACGCCCAACTCCCCGCGGGGGAATTCGACCAGGCGCTGGCATTTGCCGCGCTGCACCACATCCCCGGAGAGGCGCTGCGGCGGCAGATCACGCGAAAAGTCCACAACCTGCTGGCGGAGCAAGGGCAATTTATCCACTCCGAGTGGCAGTTCTTGCACAGCGCACGCCTACACCGGAGAGTGCAGCCCTGGGCCAAAGTTGGTTTGAGCAGTAATCAGGTAGATCCGGGGGACTATCTGCTGGATTGGCGCCGGGGCGGCTACGGCCTGCGCTACGTTCACCACTTCTCGGAGGAGGAACTGGCTCGCCTGGCAAGCGAAACCGGTTACCGCATCCTGGAAACTTTCTACTCAGACGGCGAAAGCGGCGATTTGGGACTGTACCAGACCTGGATCAAGTCCACCTGAGGTCACTGCACTCCTGATTTGGCCACAACGTCGAATCAGCCGGACCAATTCGATTTTTCTGTGCTAACATTAACGCCATGAAAATCCTGGTTATCTCCGACATCCACGCCAACCTGACCGCTTTGGAGGCCGTAATCGAAGACGCCGGCGACATCGCTGCAACCTGGTGCCTGGGGGACGTCGTCGGCTACGGGCCAGACCCGAACGAATGCATCCAGCGAATCAGAGGGCTGCCCAATTCGATCTGCTTACTGGGTAATCACGACGCCGCCGCGCTGGGCGACATCGACATCGACAGCTTCAACCCGGATGCGCGTAAAGCTGTGCTCTGGACGCAGAAAAATTTGACTAAAGAAAACAAGGCTTATCTGCAGGAGCGACCCCGGAAGGTAACCATCGATAACGTTACGCTGGCCCACGGCAGCCCGCGCCATCCCGTGTGGGAATACTTGCTCGACACCCGCACCGCCACCCAAAACTTCACCTATTTCGAAACCCCCTATTGTTTCGTCGGCCACAGCCACCTGCCGGTGATCTACCACCTGAGCGACGGGAACGATAGCGCCAATTTGATCATCCCGCAAACCCAACAGAGCCTGGAGCTGACGCCGCGCGCCATCCTCAACCCGGGCTCGGTCGGCCAGCCGCGGGACAGGGATCCGCGGGCGGCCTATGCGATCTTCGACACGGACGAACAGGTCTGGGAGCAGCGCCGGGTGAGCTACGACCTCGTCAACGTCCAGGAGCGCATGGAAGCGGCCGAATTGCCCGAACGCCATATCCGCCGCCTGGCGGCGGGCTGGTAGTGCAGAGAGACGCCCCGGGAACTTTTCGGGGAGCACCGGCGTCTATTGGGGGAAATCCATCACATCGAGGAGACACCGCCATGACCAAAAAACTCATCTTCCTGACCAGCATCCTGGCCTTACTGCTGGCGGCCTGCCAATCAGCCGCCTCTCCAGCCAGCCAACCTTTCCCGAACGAGGGCGAACGTTCATCCACGGGTTTCGTAGAAGCGCCCAGTGAAGCCATGGGGGAGACGGCGGCCGACAGCGCCGGCGGTTTCTCCCAGGCTGCCGAACCGGTAGAACGCATCGTGATCAAGAACGCCAGCCTGGAGATCATCGTCCAAGCGCCGGATGAGTCGATGGACGCCATTGGTCGAATGGCGGAGGAGATGGGCGGCTTCGTAGTCTCGGCGGAGCTGTACCAGCAGCGGCTGAACAGCGGCGTCGAGGTGCCGCGCGCCTCGATCACGGTTCGTGTTCCCGCCGAGCGCCTGGACGAAGCGCTCTCGCGCATCGAGACGCAAAGCGACCTGCCGCCCGAGAACAAGAATATTAACAGCCAGGATGTGACCCAAGAATACACCGACCTGCAATCCCGCCTGCGCAACCTGGAAGCAGCCGAAGAGCAGCTGCTGAAGATCCTGGAAGACGCCAACCGGACCGAGGACGTGCTGCAGGTCTTCAACCAGCTGACCAGCGTGCGCGAGCAGATCGAGGTCACCAAGGGCCAGATCCAGTTCTACGACCAGTCCGCCCGGCTCTCTTCGATCCGAGTCGAGCTTATTCCGGCCGAATCGGTCGAACCGCTCAGCGTCGCCGGCTGGCAGCCGGTCGGGGTAGCCCGAGACGCGGTGCAATTCCTGCTCAACGCGCTGCAGTTCCTGGCCACCGCATTGATCTGGATTTGCCTGGGGGTCGTTCCGGTGCTGGCAATCGTGCTGATCCCGCTCTACTTCGTCGGGCGCGCCGGTTTGCGATGGCGAGCGCGACGCAAAGCAACGCAGGCAAACGCCTCTTCACAACCGGAAAAGCCGTAAGAAATACCGCGAGTTTAAATTCAAAACGGGAGGTTGGTCAGATCAAGCCTGATCAACCTCCCGTTTCATTTCCAGTGTTTACTCCAGGCGCAATACCTGCCCGGGATGGACGACATACGGGTAGGCGAGATCGTTGAGGGCGGCGAGGCTCAACCAATCCAATCCGAACTGCTCAGCAATCTTCTTGAGATAATCCCCTGGTTGGACCACGTAGGTCCTCCCGGCAGAACCGGATGTATCCCCTCCAGCGGCGTTTTTATCCGCCGGGGCTTGCGGCGCGGCCTGCTCTTGCTCTTCGCTCGCTTTCGATCCGGCCGGCAGGCGCAATTCTATACCAGCGTATAGGGTGTACGGGTACGGCAGGTCGTTAAGCTCGGCCAGGTCCCGCCAGGTTGTGTGAAAGCGTTCCGCCAGGGCGACCAGGTAATCCCCAGGCTGGACGGTATAACTCTCCTCTTCGGAAGGCTGCGCGGCGCGCGCCGGCTCAGGTGTCGGAGCCGGCTTTTTCGGGGGGCGCACGATGACGGCCAGCTTGCCCAAAACGGACCAGGAGCTTAAAAAGGAATCGAGCGGAAAGTACAAGGTACGCCCGGAATAAGCATCCACCACCTGAACCCGAGAGGCGTCGTAACCGATCAAGATCATGGTGTGTTCGAAGGGGGCGACTTTGAGGTCTTTACCCTGCGCATCCGTATAGGTATAGGCGGAACCCCCCCACATCTGGCCGATCACCCAAACAATCACGGGACGCCCGGCGGCGATCTCGGCGCGCAGATCGCGCCATTTCAGCCCGCGCCCGGCCTCCGCCCTGAGCCCATACTGGCTCAGCAAAGCAGCCACCGGCGGCGCATGCACGCCGTACGAAGCGGGCGGCGTGTAGCCCCATGGATCGTTTGGGTCGCCGACAAAACCCTTATTGGGATTGTCCGAACGTGGCAGGTTAGATAGAAACTCGCTCTCTGAAATTGATATCCCCCAAAAGGCGGCCAAATCCACCGCCGAGCGCGACTCGCAGGAAAGAACGTAGCTTTGCGGGCGCCCTACGAGGCCGTCGATGAACGCCGATTCGGGCAGAGCCGCGGCGTTGGCGAGGGGAGGCAGGATAATCCCCTGCACGATCAGAACGGCAATAACCATGAAAACCAGCTGAGCCAGTTTGTGTCGCCACGCCATATCCAAATTTTAGCCTATACGCACAAGGGATGCAAGCAAGAATTCACTGGCATCTGGATCACCAAGAACGATCACGGAAATGGAGAGGAGCATGAGCTCCCCGAGTATAATCTTAAGCATGCAAGAATTGAGCCAACAGGTCCTGGCGCTGATCGGACTGCGCCTGTCCGGCGTCCAGCTAGCTGCGCTTCAGCGCTACGAGAGCGAGCTGCTCGAGTGGAACCAGCGCGTCAACCTGACGGCGATCGACACCCCAGAAAAGATCCGCTCGAAGCATTTTCTCGACTCGCTCAGCTGCCTGCTGGCGATACGGGGGACGCCGGCCAACCGCGTGGTGGACATCGGCACGGGCGCTGGTTTTCCGGGGCTGGCCTTGAAAATCGTCTGCCCGGCGATGCGATTGACGCTGGTCGAGTCGGTAGGGAAGAAAGCCGATTTCTGCCGGCATATCGTGAACCTGCTCGAGATGGATGGTGTGGAGATCCTGGTGGAGCGAGCGGAGACCGTGGGCAGCCTGCCGGAACACCGCGGGGCTTACGATTGGGCCCTGGCCCGGGCCGTGGCGGGGATGCCGATCCTGATGGAATACTTACTGCCCCTGGTGAAGATCAAAGGCCGCGCCCTGGCGATGAAGGGGGAAAGCGGTCCTGCTGAAGCGCACGCTTCCGAATACGCCATACAGATGCTGGGCGGCCGGCTGCGCCAGCTGCTGCCGGTGACGCTCCCCGGCGTCGAGGATCAACGCTACCTGGTGGTGGTGGATAAAGTGGCAGCCACGCCGGATAAATACCCCCGCCGGGTGGGCATTCCGGCCAAGCGGCCGCTGCAAAAAGAAGCCGGCTAAACCGACAGCACCCCGCTGCTCACCCGCCACAAGGCGGCTTGCTCCACGAAATCCGGGGCGAACAAATCCAGGTCCGTGGTGGTCAACAAGGTCTGATCGCTGATCGCCAGGCGCTGGAGCAAATCTTCCCGGCGGTTGGTATCCAACTCCGCCAGAACCTCGTCTAACAGCAGCACCGGCATGTGCCCGGTCTTTTCCTTCATCCAGGCCACCTCGGCGAGCTTGAGAGCCAACATCGCCGTGCGCACCTGGCCGCGCGAGCCAAACGTGCCGACATCGACCCCATTTTCCAGCAAACGAAGTTCATCCCGGTG
>CAYNWK010000040.1:15203-23937 GCA_964400875.1 uncultured Anaerolineaceae bacterium
GCGTGTATGCGAGCGAAGATGATCTGCCCGCCGCTCAACGTCAAGAGGTCATCCCAATAATCCAGCTGCTCGGGATCGCCTCCCCGCTCGCCAAGCTGCTTGAGCAGCGCGTTGCGCTGGCCGAGCGCGCGGGAATACGCCGAGAGGGCTTCCGAATAGCGCGGCAGCACCTGGGCCAGGGCTAAATTGAGATAGCGCCGGCGCTCGTCCGGCGAACCCTCGATCACCCGCAACATCTGGGGCAAGAACAAAACGGCATTCAGCTGCCCGAGCGCCTCGCCGAGCTTCAATTTGGCGCCGTCGAGCAGCACCTCTTTGCGCAGCCGGGCGCTCCCGGGAACGCCATCATCTTCCTGGATGAGGCGCACTTCCATGCGGTGGGCGTGCTCGCCCCGGCAGAAATTTGCCACGATGCGGCCCACAGCCAGCGGCTCACGGGCTGCCAGGAAATTAATTAGCTGGCGATCGCTGCTGGCATGGAAGGAGGTAAACGTGGCCAGGTAATAAATCGCCTCCAACAGGCTCGTCTTTCCCTGCGCGTTCGCCCCGACGATCAAGACCGAGCCGCGCGGTACTTCCACGTCCAGGCGGGCAAAATTGCGGAAATTGGTCAGGGAAAGCTGAGTAAGGTACATGTCAGGTTGCAGACAGATGCCACGGGGTATTCCCTCCGTGGCATTCCGTGATGACGTACGATAATCCTGGGTAAACGGACCGAAGGAGCGTATAGAAGCGTTACAGGGGTAAATTCCAAGGACTCGGCCGGGGACGGACCCGGCTCGACCGGGGAGGCTGCCTCAGTCGGCGGCCGGGACCTGGCGAGCCTCTTCTTCTTCGACCCGCCAGACTTTGTCGGTCCGATCGACGAAAAGCACGCCATCCAGGTGATCGACCTCGTGCTGGAAGATGCGCGCCAGCCAGCCATGCGCCTTGACCTTGAGGGGCTGCCCGTGGCGGTTGAGCCCTTTCACGGTTACTTCTTTCGACCTCTCAACCTCACCCACGACCTCCGGAATGGAAAGGCAGCCTTCTATACCGGTCACGACCTCCCGGGAGGCGCGGGTGATCTCCGGGTTGATCACGACATACAGCTTGGTCGGGACCTCCTCGTCCTCTTCATCGCCGAACTCCACCACGATCACCCGCTGGGACACATCGACCTGCGGCGCAGCCAGGCCCACTCCCGGCGCAGCGCGCAGCGTCTCGACCATATCGTCGATCAACACCTGCAGATCTGCATCGATACTTCCCACCTTACGCGCCTTCTCCCGCAACGTGGGATGGGGAAGCGTAACGATCTCACGAATTGCCATATTTCTAAATCACCTCTTCTATGCTTAAGAGCTACCCATTTCTCCGAGAAAGAGGGGGTGTTTGGGCGGGCGCTGCCCGCCCAAACACCCCCTACTACCCTTAATATTACTCGAAATCCGCATATCCTTCCATATCCTGGGTGTCTTCAACGTTGCGGTAATACATCCCCAAGGCGCGGGCGATGCGTTCGCGCTCTTTACGAGCTACAGCCTTTTCTTTTTCCCGGCGCTGTTCGTACATACGGACAAAGATATCCTGCTGGACGCGCGCCGGATCGAATACACCCATAAAGATGAAGCGCGCTTCGCCGACGTTGATCACCACGTTGCCGAAATTCAACAAGTAGCCCAGGAAACCTACCCGGCGGTGCTCCAGGCTGAGGACATTCTCCAACGGCGCGGATTTCCGCACTTCCGTACCCAGCGGGCGGCGCTCGATGTCAAAAATATATTTATCCGTAACCTGGTAAATGTCGTTGCGCCAATCCCAATAATGATAGAACCACCAGGGAGAAAGCAAGACAATCAAGGCGGTACCGATGGCGTACAGAGACGTTAGCGTACCGGGCTGCACCCGTCCCAGGAAAAACAGCACCGTGACGACGAACAAGACCAGCAAGATGAACAGGAAGACCAAAGTAGGATACAGCGCTTTGCCGAAGATCAACACCGTCCAATACTTACGGTAGGTGATCACTTTACCTTCTTCGATGCGCAAATTGAAAAAGTCGCCGAAGAGGCGGTCCACAAGGTTCTTTTGAAAGTGCGGCGGTTTCGGCGGCCGCTGGGGTGCAGCTGCGGCCGGTTGGCCCGGCTCGAAGGGAAATTCCTCACCCTCCTCCACCAGACCCAGACTGCGCCGGATCTCCTCCTCCATTTCCTTTTCTTCTTCGCGGCGCGAGCGCTGTTGAGCGCGGTGCCAGTACACCTCGACCATGGCGGCAAACTCACCCGGCCCGCCCAGGTTGCGCAACATAATCTGCCCGGTGAAGGTGCGCACGATGACGCTGCCAAAGCCGAGCAGGCGCCCGAGGAAAGTCGTGGTGACGTTGACCGACAGGACAGTGTTGAGCGGAGCTTCTTCGCGGCTATCGTAGAGCCATATGACCCGCTCGATCCACACCACCCGTTGGCTGGTAATGATGTAATAATCGTTACCCCAATCGATCCAGCTCCAGATCCCCCAGGCGATCGCCGGAAGGGCGACGATCCCAGTGAAGAAAGCCATCGCCAGCGGGTTGAGTGTGGGCAAGGTGGAGACGTAAAAGGCAACGAAAACTGCGCCCAAGCCCAGCAAGAACGGGCCAAGCAGGCTGACCACCAAGATGGCCTCGTGTTTGCGAGCCACCTGGTAGATCACCTCGTCTTCGTTCAACCATTCGAAGCGGTTGGAGCGGACGATCCTGCGGCTCTCAGCCGTCCTGACCAGGTCCGCTTTTAGCTTGGGGAACTCACGCAGCACCGAGTAAAACTCATCCCGATCCAGGCGCAGCAGCTCAGTGAAGTCCAGCGCGGTGACGGTCGCCGAACGTGGACGGCTGAAGAGTAAGGCTTCCTCGCCGAAGAAATCGCCGGTTACCAGTTGAGCAGTGGCTTGCTCCCCATCAGCCAGCTGCCGGGTCACGCCCACACGGCCGTCGAAAACCAGGTAGAAATAATCACCCTCATCGCCAACCGAAAACAAACGCTCGCCTTCGTCCAGGGTGACCAGCTCGAAATCATCCACCAGGCGGGCAAGGCGGTCGTCGGCTATGTCGCGGAAGAGATAGGTCGATTTGAGCAATTCAAATTTCTGCGTACGGCGGTCCGGCATAACCTCATTTTAGCACGAATGCTAAACTCTCCAGGAAGACCAGGGCGAGCGAATCTGCCCCGTTATCGCGATCGCCATCCCAAAAACTGGAGGTCAAATCGTCTCCAAGGGACTGTGATGATAGAATGTAGTCCAATCCTGGTTTCATAGAAGAAAGCAAAGGGAGACTATCCATGCCTATCCATTTCGGCACCGACGGTTGGCGGGCCGTGATATCCGACACCTTCACCTTCCACAACCTGCGGCTGGTCTCGCAAGCCATCGCCGACGCCGTGCGCTCCGAATCGTGGAACAACGGGCTGGCGCTGGAGGCTGCACCAGACCCAAACACGGTGGTGGTTGGATTCGACACCCGCTTTCTCTCCGACCGGTACGCCGCGGAAGTGGCGCGCGTGCTGGCAGGCAATGGGTTTACCGTCCACCTCACCCAGGCCGACGCGCCTACCCCAGCGATCTCTTATACCGTCCACCATATGGGCGCCATCGCCGGGATCGTGATCACCGCCTCGCACAACGCGCCCCGCTACAACGGGGTTAAACTGAAGGCCGCCTACGGCGGAGCTGCGCTGCGCGAGCAGTGCCGCCGCGTGGAAGTCTACCTCAACGACAACGAGGAGCGAGGCCGCGGTCCGAACTTGATGGACTACGAACAGGCCCGGAACGCCGGTCTGTTGAGGCGCTTCAACCCGCTACCAGCTTACTACGATCACCTGCGCGGTTTGATCGATTTCGACACCATCGCCGAGAACCCAAAAAGGGTCGTGGTCGATTCGATGTACGGCTCCGGCCGCGGCGTGATCAAAGGCATCTTAAAAGGTACCGGCTGCGAGGTCCACGAAGTGCGCGGCGAGATGAACCCCGGCTTTGGCGGCGTACACCCCGAACCGCTCGGGCGCTATCTGGGCACACTGGCCGGCGCGATCGGCACTGGCATGGGCGAGCTGGGCCTGGCTACCGACGGAGACGGCGACCGCATCGGCGCGATGGACGAACGCGGCAGTTTTATCGACCCGCACCGCATCATGGCGCTATCGCTGCGCTACCTGGTGGAACAGCGCGGCTGGCGCGGACCGGTGGTGCGCACGGTCTCCACCACACGGATGATCGACCGGCTGGCCGCCCGCTACGATCTCCCGGTGTACGAAACACCGGTAGGCTTCAATTACATCGCCGACCACATGCTCAAGGAAGACATTTTGATCGGCGGGGAAGAATCGGGGGGCATCTCTTTCCGCGGCCACATCCCCGAGGGCGATGGGGTTTTGATGGGCCTGCTACTGGTCGAAATGGTGGCACAATCAGGCGCGACCCTGTCCGCGCTCACCGAGGACCTGCTGCAAGAGGTCGGCCCAGCGCACTACCAGCGCACCGATCTGCGCCTGAGCCGCCCGGTAGCGAAGAAACAGATGGTTCAATCCCTGTTAGAAGAAACGCCGCCGGAGATCGGCGGCGAATCGGTGCGAGAGATACAGGCGGTGGACGGGGTCAAATACCTGTTAGCCGATGATTCCTGGCTGTTAATCCGTCCTTCGGGGACCGAGCCCGTCTTGCGTGTCTATGCTGAGGGGCGCAGTCCGCAGATGGTCGAAGCGCTACTGGCGTACGGAGAAAAAGTGGCAGCGAGCACGACCTGAAATTTCTTCCCCGAAGACTGCCGGGCGGGCGAAAACCGGGCTCAGGCGCCAGCAGTACGCAGCCGCCGGGCCAGGAAGATCACCACAACCAGCACAAGGGTCAAGCCCAACAAACCGGGCACACCGACGTCATCGATAAAGCCGGTGTCAGGCAGGGCGGTGGAGGTCGGCGTGGTCGTCCCAGAGGGACCCGCCAGGGCGGTCTGGGTCAACAGCAAGGCCTCAACTGTTTGGGTAAGCGAGTTGGCGGTCGGCGTCGCCGCTACCGCGGTAGGCACACGCACCACTTCGGTCGGGGTAGGCGTGTCCGTTACCGGGACCGGTGTGGGCGTGATCGTCGGAGTCGCCGTCCAGCTGGCCGCTTCAGCGGTGAGTTGGGCTGCCTCCGCTACCTGGGTGTTCTGGGCGTTGATCTCGGCGACTTGGGTAGCCCGGCGATCGCTCAGGTTGGGGGCAATCACCAGCGCGTAAATCCCCATGCAAATTAACGTCGCCAACATGATCGCACCCAGCGCTCCGGCTACGATAATGAAGGTGCGGTTGCCCGACTCCTCGGGAGGCGCCAGTTCATCATCCTCCATGTGCATGTTGATGTCTTCTTCGGCCATAGCACACTCTCCTCCTAGTGCCCGCCTCCCCCAGAGCGCGGGTGCGTCAATCCATTTATTTTACTGTAGTACTTCCAGATTTACGAGCGGAACGACCACATTGGAGCCGTTTTCCAACAGGACATCGGCAGCCGGCGCGGCGATCCCGCTCGGGAAGGTCTCTAAACCGGGACGGAAACTTACGATGGTGCCCACCTGGGATTTATAGGGTGCGCGGACGATGCGCACACGCTGGTCAGACTCAAACTCAACCATGTCGGTTGGCAATTGAGGCGGACCAGAAGTGGGTAAGGGAATGATCAACTCGGGCCGGGAACCCTGATACGGGTCGTAGGCAACAGCGTTAAGCGCGACCTCGCGGCGGTCGCTGGTCGAGAGCAAACGATAGGCCGGCGCATTCATGGGCAGCAGGCCAAAACCTTCCAGGACCATGACGGGGTACTGCATCCGAGAGGCGATGGGCACCAAACTGGCTGCCATGGAGGACAGCACCAGGCCGCGCACCGGCAGCTCGGTAGCAGCCTGCAGCACATCGACCTCGCCGCAATAGCCGGCCAGGATCACCGAACCACGCAAGCTGACGTCCAGCTGGTCCGCAGTGAGCACGTCTTCCGGCTTGCGAGCGAGCACGTGCATCAGGCCGAAGTCAAAGTGCCCGTTGCCCCAGACGCCCTGGACCAGCGCGCCGCTGCCTTCGATCACCGCGCCGCGGTCGGAGATCAACGAGATCACCTCCCCCGGAAAGCCGGCGCGCAGCTCAAACGCCGGGGACTCTACCTCGATCAGCACCCGGCCTCCCCCAGCCAGGATTACATTCCCCGAACGAGGCGTGCGAACCACCCGCCGGGCGATCCCGACCGGACCGGCGATTACGTCGCCTTCGCTGACCCGTTCACCGGGGCGGCGCTGTATGTGGCGATCCGCCTCGTCCGGCGGCATGGCCAGACCCTGAACGATATCCAGCATGAAGTGCTCGGGGACCAAATTAGCCTCGGCGATCACGTCCGAAGGAGTGACCTTTTGTCCCTGGCGCACGACCACTCGACCGACGACCGGCAAAAGCCGTTCGCGGCGAATGGTCGTAACCGGGAGGACGTGAGTTACAGGCGCGATCATCAGGCTACCCGTGGAAAATTCGAAATTGAGGTTCCATGCATGTATGGATGCAAGTTCAATACCATTTCTGAAAGTTTCAGCCTCCCAGAGTCCACAGCCATTTCCTGATCAATTCCTGGCGCCGACCTAAGTCGGCGGGCAGTTCCAAAGGCCTGCCCCGCGCGTCGATCACCACCCCCAGCGCACCTCCCATGACGCGCACCTTGCCCCCGCGGCCTGGGCTGCCCATGCCGACATCGGCCCGGTGGAGCGGTTGCAGCTGGATGCGCGCCGATTTGCCCATTGGCAGCGGGATAACCTCCAAAGAGCCTTGTTTGACCTCCAGATCGAGGTCCTCGCCGGTCTCATTGTTCATGCGCAAGCGCAGTACCGGCGTGCCGGTGCGAACGCTGGCGATGGGGGAGATAATGGTGCCTAAGCTGAGAAAAGTACTCGACTCCAAGACCTGGACCGTCAGGAGCGGGTTTTCAACGGCTGCCGTTCCAAGCATGGCGGCAAGGTTGTTCTGGTCCAGCACCATGGTGGTCACGCCGGTAGGCTGCAGCGCATCCAGGAGGATCATCAGAGCCTGGGCCGGCGTGGGGGCCTGGGTCAGCACACTGCCGGTGGCCATGATCGGCTCGAATCCCGGCATCAATTCCGACCCCGGCTGGCTGAACCTCGCAGGGAAAGAGCGAGAGACCAGATGGAGGGCCGTGCGGATCGCCTGGCGGGCGACGGCCTGCTCGATCGCCATGTCCTCTTCCGTGACCGGCAAGCTGGCCGGGTAGATCGACTTGTTATACAAATAGTCGCGCAAGTAATCGTAACCGACTTCCAGGGGGACCCAACGGGCGATCTCTTCTAGCTGGCTGTGGCGGAGCAATCCTGAGACGCCTTTGCCCAGACCCAGCTGGGGATAGACCCCCAGGCTGAGTTCACCAGCAAAGGCGGCCGCGACCGTCGTCGCCGAAGCGCCGACATCCACACCCAAGACACCTTTGGCCGGATCATAGATCATGCTCAGAAAGCGCACGATACGTCCGAAGGCGGTAGCGGTCGGTGAGAGCTGGTCGCCCGCCCAGGTCTTCAATTCTTGGACGCCGGACACTTTGTGGGAACGAACCGATCCCAGGATCTGGGCCAGCCGGTAATGGGCTGGGCCCAATTGCTCAACCTCCAGCGCCGGGCGCACATTCGGGGCGATATGCAAGCCAGCGTGCTCACCCAACCTGACCTGGACTTCCTCAGCGAGCGATTGGTTGCCAGCGTACAAGACCTCGGGCTTGTCGCCATCCGGGATCAGGTAGCAAGCCAACCCGACCGACTCGAGCAGCTGCAGGACAGAATGCGAAGCGCCGTCTTCCATCCCGCCGGCGATGGCGATAACGTCCGGGCGGAGGCGCATGATCGCATCGATGCGCTCTTCCGGCTTACGCCGGTCGTTGAGGTGAATATTGTCCACCACCCGCGCGTAGGTCGTCGTGGCGAGATGGCGGGCGCTCTCCAGAGACACGTCCTCCAACAACCCGACAGCCACCACCCGGATGGGCGGGCCGAAGGATAGCGTAGCGCTGAAGGAGTCGATGCCGGCCCCATCCGAGCGCGCGGGCATGATCAAGCGCTCATCCTGGTCAACCAACCGGCGCCCGGTGATCTCTTGCAAACGATCCATGGCACGGCGCACGCCCTCGCCAACGTCCTGGAAGGGCGCCATCGCCGTCGTTGGGGCGGTCCCCACCGCCAGGAAACGATAGCGGCCATTGACCACATCGAACAGCGCGGCGCGGGTGGTGATGTCGCCGATATCGACAGCCAGCAAGGATGCGGAAGATACAACCGAACTCGTCATAGACTTTACGCTGGGAAGAAAGAGGCCAGTAAAGGCCGGATAAATTCAATTAGGAAATTCAGCCTCTCGATCAGAGCCACCAAGGTGGCAGCGTACACACCGGCAAACAGGAACCCGAAAGTGATCGCGATGAATACCTGTCCGATCGGTCTGATGAGATCGAGCAAGGACTGGAAGCGACCAGTTTGCCCGGGCCGGGCAGAGCCCGTAAAATTGAAATAAGCCAGGGTGGCGATGGTTCCGAACAGCAAAATGACGCCGTTGAAGATCTGGAACCAAAAATTGGCGTTACTGGCCTGCAGGGTTTGCCAGTCGAAGGCGTTAATCGAAGCATCCACCTGCGGGATCAACGTGCCCATCACCGCCCCACCGATCGCCGTCGCTGCGCCAACGCCGACCAGGAAGGCCATAGAGAAATT
>CAYNWK010000040.1:24037-31822 GCA_964400875.1 uncultured Anaerolineaceae bacterium
GGTCAGGAAAAAACCGACGATGACCCCAATTAAATCGCCCAGCGGTAACGCGGCCAGATTCATGCGGATTCCTCGGGCGCCTGCTTCTGCCTGGGGGCGATCAAGGACGAAGCGATGGCGACGATACTGGCAATCAGGATGATGACAGCGACCAAGGCCAACCCGACCCCGAAGGCGCTCCAATACAGACCCGGCAGGTTCTCACGGCCGGTCAGATTGGAGTAAGCTGCCCCGCCACGCAAGCCCACCACCAAGCCCTGTACCTGCCCGGTTGATTCCTGATAATACGGGCGCACCAAAGGTTCGGCCTGGGCGCTGATCACCATGATCAAGGGGGTTTGCTGATCGCCGGAAACCAGCTTTGGCTGCACCTGCTCGATCCAGGCGCGGGCGGTGTCGGGATTGTCGGTGATCACCGTGAGCATATCGAAGTCGGCGAGCGCATTGATGCCCTGTAAGGGCGGCAGGGCTGCGCCTGTACCGGCGCCCCAGGCGGGGTTTCCGTTCAGCGTGTAGGGCAACGTGCGCTGGGGACTTTCGGCAAAGCTGAGCAAGCCAGTGCGACCGCCCGGTACGTATCCCAGGTTGATGTATTGTTCGCCGGCGGTGTAATGATGGTCTGCTTGCGTGGTGGACATGAACCTTTCGGCGACGAGCGGACCAATCGGCGAGGAAGAGACCAGGGTCAGGAGAGAGCCCCGCAAAATGAGGTGATCGATGACCGCATCGGCGACCGCGTCCATTTCGCCGGTCAGCCCGGGTTCATAGTCGAATGCAACTAAGACATGTGAATCGGGGGGGAGATCGCGAATGATGCGGTCCGCCTGCGCCGTCTCACTCGTGAAAGTTGGCAGCGGCGCGCCGCTGCCGACGCCAAGCAGGGGCAGTAAGATCACGATGATCAGCACGGCGGCTATCACCCAGCGCAGGACATGCTGAGAAGAGATCAACGGCGGCGCCGGAACGGGCCGGGCGTTTCCCTCGCTCTTCAATAAATTACTCAGGATCTCGGCATGTGATTGCTGGGTTTCCGTGACCTGCAGCCTGGACGAATACGTTGGCGGCTTGCGCAAGCGGGCGACCTCAGGCTCCGCCGGGAGCACGCCGCGCAATCCGGAGAGAGGACCGGCGCTCTCGACGTGGTCTTCGGTCTCATCCTTGATGGGCGGTGAAGGGGCTACGTCCTCAACCGGACGCATCGCTTCCAACCAGCTGGGCAGAGTTGCGCGGGTAAGGCCGGGCTCGGCTGTTATCTTGGATAACTCTTCAGCCTGGGCCTCTTCTTCGAACCAATCCGGCAGTTCCGACTCGTACCCCTCGCCTTCACCCTCGCCGGCATTGACCGTGTCTTCCCCTTCCTCGCGCGGCGCACCGACCATGCCGCTGGTGGATTCGGGTTCGATCGGTCGAGACTTCAGATCGCTCAGCCAATCCGGAACTTCGTCAAAGCCGCCTTCCAGCCCGGACAGCTCTTCTTCCGTAATACCGGCCAGCCATTCCGGCGACTCTTCGTCCCCGGTGGTAAACGGCGCCACCTCGGCCTGCTCATCGAGTTCGAGCTCGCCTTCGAAGGGGCCGGTATCCACCTCCTGGCCTGTTTTTGGCGAGATATCGGCCAGCCAGTCGGGGAGTTCGGCAGCCTCCTCCGGCAGCTCGAGGGGCAGGTCCGGTTCGGCTTCCGTCTCTTCAGGCTGAGGCGGCGGGAAGATGTCTTCCGATTCAGCCGGGGACTCAGCGAACTCATCCAACCATTCGGGCAGCTGTTCGGCGTCTTGCTGCTCGCCGCCGGTATCCTGCGCTGCACCGGTTTCCGCAAACCCCTCAGCGCGTGGCTCAGCGGATATACCAGCCAACCAGTCCGGCGTTTGCTGCTGCCGGTCCGGACTCTCTGTTTGCTCAGCCTCTGCGTTCCAGGGAGCTTCCAGATCCTGAGGTTCGCCGAAATCAGCAGCCGGTTGGCTCAACCAATCGGGCAGTTCACCCGGTTCCGCCTCCGCTTCAGTCTTATCGGGTTCTTCTTCTAACCCCTGCATCCAATCGGGAACTTCTATCTCAGAGGCCTCATGGCTGGCCCCGGGCTCCTCGGCAGGAGGGTTCCAAAGATCCGCGTTATCCGCCTCGGCCTCCTGAGCGGGCTCTTCCGGAAACTCGGCGCCTTCGGCGCCGCTTGACGGCTGCTCACCGGAACGAATGCTGCTCAACCACTCGGGGAGTTCCGCTTTTTCTAATTCCTCATCCTCAAATGCCTGGTCGTCGATCGACCATTCGTCGTCGAATTCTTCGCTCTCGTCTGGGGTTTCCGCTGCGGGGGGTTCCGGCTGGACGCTGCCGGCGCGGGCAAGGCGCTCCTGGATGCCCCCTCGAGGCGGCGATCCCCTGAATGGCGGCGGCTCATCTTCGTCGAAATCCGCCGGTTGAGGCGCTTCGTCCTGGCCAGCCTGATCCTCTTCACGAAAACCGCGCAACCAGTCAGATCCTTCTGCTGCGGACTCCGCCGGCGAATCCGGTTCTTTACCGGGCAGTGGGCCTTGCTCTTGAGACGGAGGGATGATCAGGGGCTTAAGGCGCGCCCCACAGAACTGGCAGACCTCCAGTTCATCCGCATTTGGTTTCCCACACATGGGGCAGCGAATTTCAGCCATCTTCTATCCCCCGTATGGGCGGTCGGCGCCCATCAAGACGCGCAAGCCGGTGGCGATAATACCCAGGGCTACGCCGAGCAAGATGCCGCGCGCCCCGGCGGTCGCCGGTACCTGGGCGATCCAATCGCGCAGGTCGCCTAACCCGGGAAGTTCGATCCCGAAGATTGGGGCTGTAGCGAGTAAAATCACCAATGTCGTGGCAAGGAAAACCACGGAAAGCAGGTCAATCCGGCGGCGGAGCAAACGGGCGCTGGCATAAGCCAGGGTGATCGCCAGCACCGCCATCAGACTGCTTTCCACCGGCACCTGGATATAGTCGAAGATCCACAAGGAAAAAGCGTGCGTCGGCCCAAACCAGCCAACCAGTACAATCGTGACCAGCAAAGCAAAGACGGTGACGGCGCTGTAAAGGCTGTCCACGTTGCCGTCGGAGGTTTTCTTCCAATGCACGTAAAAGAGGTTGACCACGCCGACGAGCAGAGCGACACCGGCCAGGATGACCGCCCAGTCGAGCAAAACGATGCGCAGGCTGATCAAGGGACCGATGGGCACAAAATAGCCCAACAGGACAATAATGCCCAGTGAAATTGCGATGACAGCAGAAAAAGGCGCTCTCATAAGAAGCCAAAGAATTTCGCCACCGCACCGAGCAGCAGACTGGCGATGATCAACCAGCGCAGCCAATCTTCGGCGCGCAGGCTGGCGGTATGCACGGGACCGGCATCCAGGTAAGCGCCGCCGGCGAAGGTTTCTTCACCGATGAGCGGTTCCTGGGCGGTAGCGTAAATGACGGCCTGTCCGGGAAGGTTATCGGTTCCTGCCAGCGTCATGCCGCCGGTGCGTTCGCCGATTTCATTAATCAGCGCCACTTCGGGGCCAAAGCTGCCGATCAGGATGCTTGCGCCGACGTCTTCATCCTGCACGACGGCCATGGCGCCAGCGGCGTAAGAGAACGGGGTGACGCCGGTCAGCCGACCGGAAAGGGGGGAATACTCAGCGCCGATTTCCCGGGCAGAGCTGCGCATGACATCCTGGGTTAAAATCGCCAGCGATCCCTGGCCGGAGGTCGCCACTGGCGGTCTGTCGCTGATCGTCGTATCCCGGGCGATGCGGTTCAGGATGGTTAAACCCACCAGCGCAACCGCGGCCTGGGGGCCGGTGATCTCGCCGCTGCCGATGGAGACGTGCAAGCGATTACCGGCCTCAACAGCCCGGCCGATAGCTTTTTGCAGCCTATCAAAGGCGGGGATGGATCTCAAAGCCGGACTCCGCCCTCTGCGGATCAGGAAAGCAAAGAGCAAAATCAAGCCGAAAAAGAACAGGACAAGTCCCAGTCCAAGGATACCGAGCAAGGTCAAATTGCAGTCCTCTCGCGCAGGTAATCCACAAAGGATCGTGTTTGGTCGCTATCACCCAGCATGTCAGCCATAGCCTGCACATGCGCTGCAGGAAGTATGCCATTTAGCAAAGGTTGGGTTAAATATACAGCTTGTGCGCCCATTAACGTCAAAGGTCCGGCAGCTTCTAAAAAGGAGCTTACGAAATTGTTTAACCCCCATCTGTGTAGGGTATCGGCCCAAACCCGCCATATATGGTGGTTCGCACTCATGTTCTACAGTATAGCACAATTCCTGCCAAAGGCAAACTTTTTTGCGATGTGAGTATTCACCAGCCGAGACAGCTAGCCTGATTGTAAATGTCCAGATAAAGAAGGTCAAGATAGCTTGCAAAACTGTTGTTAATCGAGCCGCGCAGAAACCCACCCAAATTGGTCTGAAATATGACAGTCCACAGGTATTTTTTATGCCATATATAACTATCAGAATGCCCCGAGAGGGACTAAACTTGAACAATGCGCCGGTACGATCACACCACGCACTGAGCAATAATTCAATGAGGGTTTTCGCAGGCTACGCTTACTAAAACAGCCCCAAGCCTGCATGCTCGGCTGAGTTAAATTCAAGCGCGCCGGTAATTTGGAAGCGCAGCAAACCAAACAGGGAGTTACACGCGATGAAAAGACAGGTTATCACAGTTGACGGCAACGAAGCAGTCGCCCTCGTTGCCCACAAATTAAATGAGGTGATCGCCATTTACCCGATCACCCCCTCCTCCTCGATGGGAGAGCTGGCCGACGCCTGGTCGGCGGTCGGCAAGCCGAACCTGTGGGGCACGGTCCCCTCGGTCGTCGAGCTGCAGGCGGAAGGCGGCGCGGCCGGGGCGGTACACGGCGCCTTGCAAGCCGGCGCGCTGGCTACGACCTTCACCGCCTCCCAGGGCCTGCTGCTGATGATCCCGAACATGTACAAGATCGCCGGCGAGCTGACCTCGACGGTATTCCACGTCGCCGCCCGGTCACTGGCCGCACAAGCGCTCTCAATCTTCGGGGATCATTCCGATGTGATGGCGACGCGCGCTACCGGTTTCGCCCTGCTGTCCTCCGGTTCCAACCAGGAAGCGCACGACTTTGCCCTGATCTCCCAGGCGGCTACCCTGAAAGCGCGCGTACCGTTCTTGCATTTCTTCGAGGGCTTCCGGGTTTCCAGTGAGGTCAACAAAGTCGAACAGCTCAACGATGAAGACTTGCGGGCGATGATCGACGACAGCCTGGTCCAGGCCCATCGCGCCCGGGCACTGTCGCCGGAGCACCCCTTCATTCGCGGCACGGCGCAGAACCCGGACGTGTTCTTCCAGGCCCGTGAAACGGTCAACCCCTATTACGACTCCTGCCCACAGATCGTCCAGGACGTTATGGACAAGTTTGCCGAGATCGCCGGACGGCATTACCACCTGTTCGACTACGTCGGGGCCGAGGACGCCGAACGGGTGATCGTGATCTTGGGCTGCGGCGGCGTCACCGCGGCAGAGACAGCCAAATACCTGAACACCCAGGGCGAGAAAGTCGGCGTGGTCAGGGTGCGCCTGTACCGGCCATTCTCGCTTGAACACTTCGTCAAAGCGCTGCCGGAAACAGTCCAATCTATCGCTGTCCTGGACCGCACCAAAGAACCCGGCGCATCCGGCGAACCGCTTTATTTGGATATCGTCAACGCGATCAACGAGGGGCTTGCCTCAGGTCTTGCGCCTTTCCAGGTTGCGCCTAAAGTCACCGGCGGCCGCTACGGGCTCTCCTCGAAAGAGTTCACCCCGGCGATGGTCAAGGGCGTGTTCGACGAACTGGCCAAAGAAGCGCCCAAGAACCACTTCACCGTGGGCATTTTTGACGACGTCACCCACACCAGCCTGGAGTACGACCCGAACTTCTCAATCGAGAATCCTGAGACGGTGCGGGCGATCTTCTTCGGGCTGGGCTCCGACGGCACGGTCGGCGCCAACAAGAACTCGATCAAGATCATCGGCGAAGAAACCAATAACTATGCGCAAGGTTATTTCGTCTACGACTCGAAGAAATCCGGGGCAGTCACCATTTCGCACCTGCGCTTCGGACCGCAGCCCATCAACGCCCCCTACCTGATCAGCCAGGCAAACTTCGTCGGCTGCCACCAGTTCACCTTCCTGGAACGTTTCGACATCCTCAAGTACGCCGCACCCGGCGCAGTCTTCCTGCTCAACAGCAGCTACGGACCTGAGGAGGTCTGGGACCACATCCCGCAACAGACCCAACAGTCGATCCTGGAGAAAGACCTGCGCTTCTACGTGATCGACGCTTACAAGGTCGCCGAAGAAACCGGCATGGGACAGCGCATCAACACGATCATGCAGACCTGCTTTTTCGCCATCAGCGGTGTGCTCCCCCGTGAACAGGCGATCACCTCCATTAAAGAGGCGATCCACAAGACCTACGGCAAACGCGGCGAGGCGGTCGTACAGCGCAACTATAACGCGGTGGATCAATCCCTGGCGAACCTGCACCAGGTCGAAATCCCCGCGAGCGTGACCAGCACGATCAGCAAACGAGCGCCGGTCCCGGCGGAAGCGCCCGAATTCGTGCGCGATGTCCTGGGCGTCATGATCGCCGGCAACGGGGACGATCTACCGGTCAGCCTGCTGCCGAACGACGGCACCTACCCCACCGACACCGCCCGCTGGGAGAAACGCAACATCGCCCTGGAGATGCCGGTTTGGGACCCCGAGGTCTGCATCCAGTGCGGCAAGTGCGTTTTCGTCTGCCCGCACGCGGTGATTCGCGAGAAAGTCTACGATCCCGCCTTGCTGGAAGGCGCGCCAGAGACCTTTATCTCCACGAAGGCCCGCTGGAAGGAACTGCCCGACATGGTCTACACGCTGGCGGTCTCTCCGGAGGACTGCACCGGCTGCGGTCTGTGCGTGGAGGCCTGCCCGGCGAAGAACAAACAGCAGGTCGGCCTCAAAGCGATTAACATGAACTCCCAGCCGCCGATTCGCGAGCAGGAAAAAGCCAATTGGAATTACTTCCTTTCGCTCCCGGAGATCGACCGCACCCAGCTCAGCCTGGGAACGGTAAAGAACTCCCAGCTTCTGCAACCGCTGTTCGAGTTCTCCGGCGCCTGCGCCGGCTGCGGCGAGACTCCCTACATCAAGCTGGCCACCCAGCTGTTCGGCGACCGCATGATCGTCGCCAACGCGACCGGCTGCTCGTCGATCTACGGCGGGAACCTGCCGACAACGCCTTGGGCAAAGAACAATGACGGTCGCGGCCCGGCCTGGTCGAACTCACTGTTCGAAGATAACGCCGAGTTCGGTTTGGGCATGCGCCTGACCCTGGATAAGCAGATCGAATATGCGCGCGAGCTGCTGCCAAAGCTGGCCGGGCAGGTTGGAGAGCAGCTGGTCGCAGACCTGCTCAACGCCGACCAATCGGACGAGGCCGGCATCGCCGCACAGCGGGAGCGCATCAAGACCCTCAAAGACAAACTCAACCAGATCGAAGACCCTAAAGCACGTGAGCTGTTGAGCATCGCGGACGTCTTATCCAAGAAGAGCGTGTGGATCATCGGCGGTGACGGTTGGGCTTACGACATCGGCTACGGCGGCCTGGACCACGTACTGGCGATGGGCCGCAACGTCAACGTGCTGGTGCTGGATACCGAGGTGTATTCCAACACCGGCGGGCAATCCTCCAAAGCCACGCCGCGCGCCGCAGTCGCCAAGTTCGCCGCGAAAGGTAAAGATCAGCCCAAGAAAGACCTGGGCATGATCGCCA
>CAYNWK010000041.1:0-31705 GCA_964400875.1 uncultured Anaerolineaceae bacterium
CCATCCCGAATAAGGCGGATGTCAACCAGATCGTCCTGGATGCAGTTCAACAAGCGCTTTTCAACAACGTTGACCCGCAAACAGCGCTATCTGATGCCGTGGAACAGGCAAACGCCTTGCTGCCATAGCGTCGTTCGAAACATGCAGTGGAGCGCCGCCGCTTCCAATCGGCGGCGCTCCACATCCGCCCGCAGAACTATAATACCGGCCAAGCCCTCATGAATAAGAAATTCTCCCCAACCCCGTACTTATTCCTTGCGCCTGCTTTGATCGTCATCATTATCTTCGTCCTCTACCCGATCGGCGCAGTCGTTTATTACAGTTTTACCGATTACAACATCGTTACCCCGCCGGTATGGGTTGGGCTTCGAAATTACCAGCAGTTAGCCGACGACCCGCTCTTTTGGGGCGCACTGAAACGCTCCTTAATTTATTTGTTGGTTACGCCGACGTTGATTATCTTATCTGTCCTGCTGGCCATCGTCGTCAATCGGAAATTACCCGGTATCAGCGCCTTCCGGACTATGTTCTTCATCCCAGTCATCAGTGGGAGTATTGCGGTAGGCATCGCCTGGCGCTTGATGTTGGATACCAACGGAATCATTAATGGGGTGTTGGTCTCGATGGGTTTCATCGAAAACCCGATTCAATGGCTGGCAGAACCAAAATTTACCTTACCAATCGCGATGTTGTTGACCATCTGGCTGGGGCTCGGTTATTACATGATGATCTTCCTCGCCGGGCTGCAGAACATCCCGGAGGAGCTTTACGACTCCGCGCTGATCGACGGCTGTAACTCCTGGCAGAAGCACTGGTACGTCAGCCTGCCTGGGCTGAGACCACAAATTACCTTCGTGGCAGTCATATCTAGTTTAGCTGCCTTGCAAGTCTTCAATGAAATTTACACCCTCACCGGTGGGCTCGGCGGCATCCTGCACAGCGGTGAGACAGTGGTTTTTTACCTTTGGCGTCAGGCATTTCGTTTGAACCATGCAGGGATGGCTTCGGCGATTGCGATGGTACTCCTGGTAATCACATTGTTATTTTCCGTTATGAACATTCGCATGTTAGAACGCGGAACTGAGGCGGAAACATGATTCAGGCATTATCCCGAAACCGGGAACAGGCCCAAAAAGCGCACAATGCCGCAGTGATCAATCGCCTCACCGAGCGTATCGTGCTCTATGCGATCCTTTGTTCAGTCGCCGTAATTACGATTTTTCCCTTTGTATGGGTGATTTTCACCTCCTTTAAGGGCCCGAAGGATGCCATCTTCTCCGTTCCGCCGCAGCTTATCCCGCAGGATCCGTCGGTTGACAACTATCTGCGAGTTTGGGACCAGCTGCCAGTCTGGAGATTTTATCTGAACAGCATCATGGTAACCTTTGGGATCGTGATCTTCAACGTCCTGTTTTGCGCTTTGGCAGCTTATCCATTGGCCAAGATGAACTTCAAAGGGCGTGAAGCAATTTTCTATGGGCTCCTGGCAACCTATATTGTGCCGCCCGTCTTGACCTCTATCCCCAGTTTTGTCCTGGCAGTTAAAGTCTTCAATTACTATGACAAAATTCAATCGGTCATCTTTCCTTACCTGGCGACCGTGTTAAGTATCTTTCTGCTCAGGCAAGCATTCAAAAGCGTGCCGGATGACTTGATCGATGCAGCCCGTACAGATGGAGCCGGCGAACTACGTATCTGGTGGAGCATCTTGCTGCCGGTGATCCGCCCCTCCCTGGCGACCGTGGCGATAATCACTTTTGTCGAACAGTGGAATAATTTCTTTTGGCCTTCCCTGATGCTGCACACCCGGGAGAATATGACCTTGCAAGTCGGCCTGGTCGCCTTGCAAGGCGCCTTCGCCAATGATTCACGAGGCGTGGCGGCTGGTGTGGTCATGACAGTCATTCCGATGATCCTTTTCTTCATGGCATTACAGCGTCAGTTCATCCAGGGGCTCACCGGAGCAGTGAAAGGCTAGATGCGTCCACTCGCGCTTGATGGTGTTGTAGGCCAAAAGATCCTGGGATCGTTTACCGGAAAAGAGGATTTCCCGGAAGCGATGGGCGCGGCGATCCGCCAGGGGGAGGTCGGTGGGATCACGTTATTCCGCCACGCCAACATCGATCGACCAGAGCAGGTGCGCGCTTTAACCACCAGCCTCCAAGACCTTGCTATCAAAGCGAAACAACCAATCTTGATCATCGCCGCGGACCAGGAAGGAGGCCAGTTAATGGCGGTAGAGCAGGGCGCAACTCGCTTCCCTGGCAACCTGGCCCTGGGAGCGACCCGATCTACCGAGCTGACTTACCAGGTGGGGTATGCGCTCGGCCGCGAGCTGGCAGCGATGGGCATAAACGTCAACTATGCCCCGGTCTGTGACGTAAACGTCAACCCGGAAAATCCCGTCATTGGAACCCGCTCTTTTGGAGAAGACCCGCAGCTGGTCTCCCGCCTGGCCGCGGCCCAGATCGCCGGACTGCAAGCTGCCGGCGTCGCAGCGACCGCCAAGCATTTCCCAGGTCATGGGGACACGGCCAGCGATTCTCACTTCGGAACGCCGCAGGTAAACCATGCGCGTGAGCGCCTGCACGAGGTGGAGTTGCTCTCCTTCGAAACGGCGATCGCGTCTGACGTAAAGTTGGTTATGAGCGCGCATATCGCCTTACCGGCGCTTACAGGCGATCCATCACTCCCGGCTACCCTGTCCCCTCAAGTGTTGAGGGGTTTGCTCCGGGATGAGATGAAGTTTACTGGGGTCATCGTGAGTGATGCGTTGGATATGCGGGCGATTGGACAGGGAGACAAACTGGCCAGCGAAGCGATCGCTGCGATCTCGGCCGGAGTCGATCTGCTGCTGTTCCAGCACCCACAGGAAGTTCTCAACGCAGTATTCCGCGCTATCGTGGAAGCCTGCCGGCGAGGCGATCTGGACGAAAGAGATCTTCGAGCTTCTGCAGCACGCGTCTTGAACTTAAAAGCCTGGCTGGCTGCGCAAACTCAACCGGACCTGTCGGTGGTCGGCTGCTCCGAGCACCAGGCGCTCGCATTAGAAGTAGCACAGCATGCGCTTACCCTGGTGCGCGATCACCAGGGCTTGCTGCCGTTATCCCTGGATGCGGAGCAACGCGTTGGCGTGTTTCTGCCCCAACCGGAGGATTTGACACCGGCCGATACCTCTTCGTACGTCACTCCGGATCTGGCCAGTTATCTACGCAGCTACCATCCGCAGGTTGACCAGTGGATCTACCCGCTTTCCTCCTCACCTGAGGAACGCGCGCGATTGACCGAAGGAGCCAGGGAATACGACCTGCTGATCGTCGGGACCATCGACGCCAAAAATCAACCTCATCAGGTTGAGCTGGTCAAAGGATTAGCAGCACTGGAAATCCCCCTTATCGTTGCAGCGCTGCGGATGCCGTACGATCTGGTTTCGTTCCCAGAAGTAAGCACCTACCTGTGTACGTATTCCGTGCAGCCGCCGGCTATGCAAGCCTTAGCGCAGGGGCTTTTTGGAGAGATACCATGGCGGGGGCAGCTACCTGTCACTATCCCGGGTATGTGGGTCGAGGAAGAGCCGTGACTTGTTTGCGCAATGTAACGCTGCTGATGCCATCTGGCTTTATTGAAAATGGGGCTCTTCGCTGGCAGGGAGAACATATTGTCGCTGCCGGACCTGACGATGAGGTGACCTGTGCAGCCGAGGATGAAGTTCTTGATGGCGGCGGGAATTACCTGGTCCCAGGGTTCGTAGACCTGCAAATAAACGGAGGCTTCGGGATCGATTTCACGGCCGATCCGGCTTCGATCTGGCAGGTTGACGAGCAATTACCGAAATATGGGGTGACTGCGTTCCTGCCGACGATCGTTTCATCCCCTTTCTCCGTCATTGAGGCAGCCCGGCATGCCCTGCAGGAAGGCATCCCTGAGCATTACCATGGTGCGAGGCCGTTGGGTTTGCACCTGGAAGGTCCTTTTCTCAATCCGCAAAAGTGCGGCGCGCATAATTCCGCACATTTGCGTGACCCCGAATTGACGCTGGTAGCGGATTGGATGCCCAATCGAGGCGTTCACATGGCAACCCTGGCACCGGAACTGCCGGGCGCGCACGCGATGATTGAGAAGCTTACGAGCCAGGAGGTCCTGGTGGCAGCCGGTCATTCGATGGCAAGCTACGTTGAAGGGCAGGCCGGTTTGGAAGCCGGAATTAAATACGGTACTCACATGTTCAACGCCATGCCCTCACTCGATCACCGAGAGCCTGGTTTGGTCGGTGCCCTGCTGGATTCGCCTGGTGCAATCGTGGGCTTGATTGCGGATGGTATTCACCTACACCCGGCGGTAATTGCGATGGTATACCGCCTGGTAGGCCCTGACCGGATCTCTTTAGTCACGGATGCGATGGCCGGACTCGGCATGCCCCAGGGGCGCTACCGCTTGGGCGAGCAAGACGTAACTGTAGGGGAAAATTCAGCACGACTGGCGGATGGCCGTCTGGCTGGCAGTGTGTTGAGTTTGAACCAGGCTGTGAAAAATTTTATCCAGTTCACCGGGTGTTCGCTTGACAAGGCTATCGCCACAGTAACCTGCGTGCCCGCCCGCCTGCTCAGCCTAGACGATCGCCTGGGATTGATTGCGCCGGGATATTGGGCGGATTTAACCCTGCTGTCTAAGGATTTGGAGGTCGTTGCTACCTTCGTCCAAGGCCGGTTGGTTTTCCGGACAGAAGGGTTGGCGTGGAGCGTGTGAGATGGGTATGCTCGATGAGATTTACGAACAACCTCAAGTTCTGCAAGGTTTGATTGATTCCAACCTTGGCCGAATTCGGCAGGCAGCCCGGACCATTCAAGACCGCCAGGTGGACTATGTTTTTTTGGCGGCGCGGGGGACCTCGGACAACGCCGGGGTATATGCACAGTACCTGTTGGGTTCGATGGTTGGATTACCTGTTGCTTTCGCCGCGCCTTCCCTTTTCACTATGTACGACGAACCGCCGCGTTTGCGGCATGCACTCGTTTTGGGCATCTCCCAATCGGGACAATCGCCGGATATCGTTCAGGTCTTGGCGGAAGGTCGCCGGCAGGGCGCGTTGACCCTTGCCCTGACCAACGACGGCGGCTCTCCCCTGGCCCAGACTGCCGATCTCGTTCTGGAGCTTAGCGCCGGCAAGGAGATTGCCGTTGCTGCGACCAAGACTTACACAGCCGAGTTAATGACCCTGGCCTTACTATCCGCAGCCTTGAACGGGGAGGTCCAGGCCCGGATCGATGAACTGATGAAGATTCCCCCTGCGGTGCTGTCGGTCTTCGAGCACCGGGTAATGTTCGAACAGCTTGCCGGTCATTTCAAAGAGATGAAGAACTGCGTGGTGCTCGGTCGGGGCTACAACTATGCCACTGCTTTAGAATGGGCTTTGAAGATTAAAGAGTTAGCTTATACCCTGGCATATCCTTTCTCTCCGGCGGATTTCCAACATGGTCCGATCGCCTTGCTAGAACCGGGATTTCCCGTATTGGCAGTCGCCCCTGGCAGAGCGACCCGGGCCGATTTTATTAATCTTTTGAGTTTCATCACCAAGGAACGCAAAGTTGATCTGCTGGTTATTTCGGATCAGGAGGAAGCCTCAGGATTTACTCCGGCGGTGTATTCCCTGCCGCGCGGACTGGCCGAGTGGTCCACGCCTATCCTGAGCATCGTCCCGGCCCAGTTATTCAGCTACTACTTGGCGCAGCAAAAAGGATTGGATACCGAGAAGCCGCGCGGTCTACAAAAAGTTACCCTGACGCGCTGAATCAAATCGTCTTGACTCCAGGCTGTTCGTGGAAAGGATGGGGGAGTTGTGCGCTATTCCGACGGTCGCAGGTCTTTGACGTTCAGTTGCAAGGTTACCCGCCCGTTGAATTCATTTCGTTCGAACGTGTAAACCATATCCACATGTTTAGGCATCGCTTCGATCCAGTCGCCTTGCCGGAAGGCGATGGCGTCGAATGTGATCCAACCGTCGGATACGGCCAGTTTGAGATGGGCGCCCTCTCTGCCGACCGTTTTGGCGTGTTTCACCATTAACCCGCGCGATACGAAAAGTGGTTGCCTGTTCCCGTAACCGGTGGGCTGCAGCTGATCGAGATGCCTCAAAAGCTCTGGTTTGAGTTCTCGGAGGGGAATTTCGATGTCAGCACTCAAGGTCGGCTGTAAGTCGAGTGCAGCCAATTCCCTCTCTGCAATTGACCGCAGCCGTTGCAGCAGCTCTTCCAGGCGATCGTTGCGGACCGTAAATCCCGCGGCTGCTGCGTGACCTCCGTGATGGTCAAGCAGGTCGGCGCATTCGTCCAGCGCGGCGGTGATGTGGAATTCTGAGATGCTCCGGCAGGAGGCGCGGGTGAACTCCTCGCCCTGGTGGGCAACGATGGCGGGCCGGTAATAAGCCTCTGTCAGCCGGGAAGCCGCTAACCCGACGACTCCAGGGTTAAAGCTCGGATGGGCGGCGAAGATCAACAACGGTTCCGGATCTTCCGCCAGTGCGAGTTCTTCCGCGTGAGCTTGAATTTCCCGGGTGATCTGCTGGCGCTCCCGGTTCTGTACATCCAGCATTTGGGCGAGCTTGCCCGCCTCCATGTAATCCCGGGTGGTCAGCAGCCGGTAGGCAGCTTCGGCAGTATCGAGCCTTCCGGCGGCGTTAAGGCGCGGACCAAGCACGAAACCGATTTGGGTAGAGGTCACCCGCTGCGGGTCCATACCTGCGGCGCCCATCAGCGACATAATCCCCTGGCGGCGCGGGGTGCGTAGAGATTCCAATCCCTGGCGCACCAGCGTGCGGTTTTCCCCAACCAGGGGAGCCAAATCGGCAACTGTGCCGAGCGCAACCAGGTCCAGTAAATTTTCCGGGACCAGTTCACCTGGGACCTCAACCCCGAGCGATTCAAGGTGTTCGATCAGGCCAAGCGCGAGCTTGTAAGCCAGCCCGACGCCGGCGAGGTATTTTTCTGGGTATTCATCTCCCGCTTGCTTGGGATTGATCACTGCATATGCTGGAGGCAGGGCGCTGCCAGGATGGTGGTGGTCGCTGACGATCAGATCTACGCCGAGGTCGTTGGCGTGTTCGATCTCTGCGATGGCCCTTATCCCGCAGTCGACAGTGACGATTAAGCGCACGCCTTCCCGCTGGAGTGAATCGAGAGCTTCGAAGTTCAATCCATAGCCTTCGTCGAAGCGGTTGGGGATGTAGCCCCTTACTGCAGCCCCCAGGGCTTCCAGTACCTGAACGAGCAGCGCGGTCGCGGTCACACCATCAGCATCGTAATCGCCGTAGACCGCGATGGATTCTTCGCTTTGGATCGCCCTGGTTAAGCGGTCCGCCGCTGCGGTCACCCCGATCAGATTGTGTGGTTCTGTGCCTTCTGGGGGTTGGGCCTGGATGAAGCGTTCCGCTTCTTCCGGGGTTGGATAACCTCGGTTATATAAAATTTGGCGAAGTATAGGGGGATAGTTTCCAAGCGTTCGATCCGTTTCAGCGGGTATCCGTGGCAAAACCTGCCAGCGTTTTTTCAATACAGGCATATTATTAATCTTTATGATGGGATCGGGCCAGCGCCAGCGCACCGATAAGCCCGGCGTCATCTCCAAAGGCTGGATGCGTCAAGGTGAGGTCGTCGAGATAATGAGGGGAGATGACCTTATCCTTCAAACAGGCGCGGATCGGGTCCATCAGCAGCCCCCCACTTTGCGAAACTCCTCCGCCGATTATCAGGATCGACGGGTTGAAGGTATGGACAAAGTCGACCAGGGCCATACCGATGTACATCCCTGCTCGTTCCAAGGCCTGCTTTGAAAGTTCATCTCCGGCGTGAGCGGCTGTGGCGATCTCTTTTGCGGTCAGGGTACGGCCCGCCGGAAGAGACGAGGAACCACCCCTGGCGATCTCTTGTTCTACCCAGTGAGCGATAGATGGACCCGAGGCAAGGGCTTCCAGGTGGCCTCTCTGCCCGCAACCGCACACAGGCCCATTCGGATCGACGGTCACGTGACCCAGTTCAGCGGCTAACCCGCGCACGCCCAGAAGCAGTTGGTCGTTGGCAATGATTCCGGTGCCGATGCCGGTGCTGACGGTCATATAAAGCAGGTGATGGTGTCCCTTTCCTGCCCCGTATTGCCATTCGCCTAATGCAGCCAAATTGGCGTCATTACCCACCAAGACCGGAACGCCAAAATGCTCTTCGAACCAACTGGTGATATGCAGATCCTTCCATCCCTCGATATTCGGAGCAGTGTAGACGACGCCTTCAAATGGATTTGTCGGGCCGGGGGTGGCGATCCCGATCGCTTCAACATCTTCGTCTTCAGGCCAGATATCTCGGATCAGGGATGACAGCTTCTCAAGAGCAGGTTGATCTCCTCCTTGGGTCTTGGTTTTTTCAATTCTGACGGGTTCCAGGCTGTCTTCCCGGTAGCAAGCCGCCCGCAGGCGCGTGCCGCCGACGTCCACTGCAATGTGCGCGCTCATATCGCAAAGTATAGCATACCCACATGAGTGTCTTCAGGTTGACGAGACCTTGAAAGGTTGATATTATGGCAAATAATGAACGAAAATTTTGGACGCCGGTCAGCTCGCCGGCTGCGTTTATTCTTATCCCGACAATTGAGCTGGCTGATCCCCGGAATAGGGGTTAAACGCTGGCTCGTTGTCACGTTGTTTGGCACTACCCTGATGGGAGTCGGGTTAGCGTTGATGATTCTCGACTTCTACCGCACCGCTCCAGAAACCTGGTGGCTGCCAATCATATCCACAGCTTCTTTGCGATTTCTGCCAAGAATTTTTCGTGTTTTGATCTTTGGTGGTTTGGGGGTGCTGATCATCTTGTGGGGAATTTGGGGAATAAATCGATCCTTGATGGCTCCTTTCGTCCGCCCTGGCCACAGCATGGCGCAGGTTCTGGCGGTTTATCGCCGGAAGGAACGCGGACCTCGAGTGGTCGCGATAGGCGGCGGGCATGGACTGGCTACCCTGCTGCGGGGTTTGAAAGCATATACCAGCAATATTACCGCCATTGTCACCGTCGCCGACGATGGTGGCTCTTCTGGACGCCTGCGGCGTTCACTGGGTATTTTGCCTCCGGGAGATATCCGCAACTGCCTGGCGGCGTTGTCCAATGATGAAGCCATGCTTGCTCAACTGTTTCAATATCGCTTCCCCAACGGCGCAACCGGATTGGATGGGCACTCTTTTGGAAATCTCTTTATCTCCGCTCTGGCGGAGATCACGGGCAGCTTTGAAGAGGCAGTTGCCGAATCCGGACGAGTACTTTCAGTCAGCGGTCGCGTACTACCAGCAACTTTACACGACGTTAAACTGGTCGCCGATGTAAGTTTACCCTTCATGGTTGGTGAAGTGCGCGTAGAGGGTGAGAGCCGCATTCCCGAGAGCACCGGCACTGTCAGGCGGGTATGGCTGGAACCGAATGCGCCTACCGCTTTTCCTCAGGCAATCCAGGCGATCCTGGCTGCTGACCTGATCGTTATCGGTCCAGGCAGCTTATACACCAGCATTATGCCGAATCTTTTGGTCCCGGATATCGCGGATGCAATTCGATCGAGCAAGGCCATGAAGGTGTACGTGAGCAATGTCGCCACTCAACCTGGAGAAACAGACGGGTATTCCTGTCTGGATCACGTACAGGCGATTGAAGATCATGTCGGTGGAAATCTATTCGATCTCATCATCGCCAATGATCGGGTTGCCAAGAACTTACCTGTCTCGATCCAAGGGCTTCGGATTGACCCCGAACTTGAAGCTGATCACGTGGTTTACCACGCAGATTTAATCGACGCGGATCGCCCCTGGCGTCATGATTCCGCAAAACTCGCCCAAACACTGATCGATCTATACCAAGAACGGACAGGTCCTTTGGTAGAATAAAGGGCTGAAGGGTCCTATATATACCAATACAGCTGATTTCGATGGACGAAACGGGTGACCCGCGCTCATCCCTTATCATTGGTTTGTCTCGATAGTGATGGACGACGATTCGGTTAAGTGGGTTGCCTGGTACGATCACGAATAGGGTTGTTGGGACCAAGTTCGCTGTCTGGCTGATAAAAGAGCGAATTCCTTCTGATCATTATCTCGTTTGAGAGACCTGGGAGGTTTGATGTTCAATAAAAAAACGATTAAGGATGTGGATGTTCAAGGAAAGCGCGTTTTGGTGCGCGTCGATTTCAACGTCCCCATTAAAGAAGGGAAAGTAGGCGATGATACCCGCATCCGGGCCGCTTTGCCAACCCTGACCTATTTGCTCGACCATGGCGCCGCGCTGATTTTGTGTTCCCATTTGGGTAGGCCAAAAGGCAAGCCCGATCCGGCGTTGTCTTTGAAGCCCGTTGCCGAACATCTGGGTGAATTGCTCGATCAAAAGGTCGCTTTCGCTGAAGATTGTATTGGCCCACCCGCGCAAACTGCTGCTGAGAAGCTGCAGCCAGGCGACGTGCTTCTGTTGGAGAACACCCGCTTCCATGCAGAGGAGAAAGCCAACGATCCCGAATTCGCCAAGAAATTAGCCTCACTGGCGGACATCTACGTCAACGATGCTTTTGGTTCAGCCCACCGCGCGCACGCTTCGACGGAGGGCGTGGCAAATTATCTGCCAGCGGCTGCTGGTTTTCTCATGGAAAAAGAGATCCGCTATCTGGGGCAAGCGATCGCCAATCCAGACCATCCTTTCATTGCTATTCTGGGGGGAGCCAAGATCAGCGATAAAATCGGCGTAATCCGCAACTTGCTGGAAAAAGCCGACCAGGTGTTGATCGGGGGCGGCATGGCGAACACCTTCTTTAAAGCCCAGGGATATCCGGTCGGCGACTCACTGGTAGAGGATGAAGTTCTCGATACCGCCCGTGAGTTGATCGAAGAAGGCGGAAATCGGTTGCGCCTGCCCGTAGACGTTGTAATCGCCGATGACTTCTCGGCTGAGGCTGAACGCAAGGTAATGAGCATGGGACCAGTGCCGGAAGGCTGGCGCATCCTCGATGTGGGTCCCGAGACGATTGCCTCGTTCTCCCGGGTGATCGCGGATGCGGGTACTGTCGTTTGGAATGGGCCGATGGGCGTTTTTGAGTTCCCCCGCTTTGCAGAAGGCACCGTCAGGTTGGCAGAAGCGGTTGCAAAGTCGGACGCAGTCTCGATCATTGGAGGCGGAGATTCGGTGGCTGCGATCAAGGAAGCCGGCCTGGGGGAGGCAGTTACCCATATCTCCACAGGCGGCGGCGCTTCGTTGGAGATGTTAGAGGGTAAGACGCTTCCAGGGCTTGCTGCTTTGGATGATAAATAATACGTTTCCCGGATAATAACCGTCCGTGGAGCAGTGGGCTCGAGCTGAAAGGGAAGCAGGACTCCTTTCTCAAGCACTTAGCCTACCTTGGTCCACGGCAGCTAAACTTACGTGAGGTAAATCATGCGAAAACCCATGGTCGCCGGAAATTGGAAAATGCACAAAACGGTCGCGGAAGCGCGCCACCTGGTATCAGAGATGGTACCGGGATTGCAGGCGGTCTCCGGAGTGGAGAACGTGCTCTGTCCTCCAGCCACGGCGCTGCTGGCGGTTTCGGCTTTGCTGGAGGGCACCGATATCGGCTTGGGCGCCCAGAATATGCACTGGGAGTCCGCCGGCGCTTTCACCGGTGAAATTTCCCCTCCGATGGTCGCTGAATTATGCAGTTATGTGATCGTCGGACACTCGGAACGGCGCGCTTATTTCGGTGAAACGGATGAAACGGTCAACCGGCGGGTCCAGGCCGCTTTAGCGCACGATCTGACGCCAATCGTTTGCGTGGGAGAAACTTTGGATGAGAACGAAGCCGGGCGTACCGCAGAAGTTATCTCCCGGCAGATGGAAGATGGGTTGGCGGGGCTGGCGTTGACCAACGGGAGCGCTATCGTGATCGCTTATGAACCGGTTTGGGCCATCGGCACAGGCAAAGCAGCCACTTCCGAAGGCGCGAACGCAGTCATTGCAGAGATGATCCGTCCGGCGTTGGCGCAAATGTTCGGAGACATCGTCGCCCAAGAAACCCGTGTCCTGTACGGCGGGTCTGTCAAAGGCGACAACGCAGCAGAATTTTTCAACCAGGCGGATATTGACGGCGCGCTGGTCGGCGGCGCCAGTTTGACCTCAGATAGTTTCCTGGCCATCACGCAGGCGGCAGCTTGAAACCGATCCCTTCGGTTACGGGTCAAGACATCTTTTCAAAGAAGGATCATGCCGGCGCATAGAAAATCCAGGCTGCTGCGGCTTGGAAGCCCCTTGACTTAATGCCGATTGAATTTGACGGGATCTTCTGGTTTGCAGCTTTGCTGTTCAGCCTGACACTTATACAAAGGGCGCTGCATTTTGAAATTCAAGCGATCTTCCTTTTGCTCACCCGACGAGCAGAGATCGCGCTGGCCTTATTCTCCCTGCTTTTCTTTCCCGGCGTGCTGCTGCACGAATTGAGTCATTTTCTGATGGCCCTTGCCTTGGGTGTGAGAACGGGGCGCTTTTCCCTATTCCCCCAACCACTCCCGGATGGGCGCTTGCGTCTTGGCTACGTTGAAACTCAAGCGACAGATGTGGTTCGGGATGCATTGATAGGGACCGCGCCATTGATCGCCGGTAGCGGATTCGTTCTCTATGCCGGTTTACTGCAATTGCGTTTGCCTCTCCTTTGGGAATCCTGGCTCGCAGGCGGCTGGCCGACGTTCCTCGATTCGATGGCTGGATTACCCGGTCAGCCTGATTTTTGGTTGTGGTTCTATTTGATTTTCACCATCAGCAGCACGATGCTGCCTTCCCGGTCGGACCGCAGAGCCTGGCTGCCGGTGGGGATCTCCATTGGATTTGTGGTTATTCTCGCTGTCTTCGCCGGCGCGGGCGCCTGGATGGCGTTGAACCTGGCTCCACTGCTGAACCGGGGGCTACGGGGGTTTGCAGTCGTGGTCGGGGTCAGTCTGGCGGTGCACCTGGTTCTCTTACCGCCTTTCTGGCTAGTGCGCCGTTCGCTTGTCCGTCTGACAGGTTTATCGGTAGTTTGATGGCCTGCACCTGGTGAGAGTAGATCTAATCGGTGGGGGGTAGGGCAAATTAAGCGTTGTCGACTGGGAAAGCCCTTCCCGAGAGAGTATGGTATCATCGCGCGAAGGAGCTGCAGGCATGAAGCCATGCTCCCACGGAATGTATTGGACGTTAGTAAGAGGTGTTTTAAAGATGACGAGTCAATGGTACGCACTGAGGAGCAAACCAAGAAAAGAAGATGTGCTCTGGAGACAGGTGCGCGTAAAAGGCTACGAAGTTTACTATCCAAGGCTGCGAGTCCAGCCTGTGAACCCTCGTTCGAAGAAAATCCGCCCTTATTTTCCCGGGTATATGTTTATCAATGTCGATCTGGAGGAGGTTGGTCTGTCCACCTTTCAGTGGATGCCTCACGCCATCGGTCTGGTAAATTTTGACGGCGAACCGGCGACCATCCCGGATCATATTGTCCAGGAGATCAAGAAAAGGGTGGATGCGATCATGGAAGCCGGCGGCGAGCTGTTCGAAGGCTTGCATAAGGGCGACAAAGTGCGCGTTAGTGATGGGCCGTTCAGAGGCTATGAAGCGATCTTTGACGCCCGCCTGCCCGGCAGCGAACGGGTGCGCGTATTGATTCAGATGTTGAGCGACCGCCGGTTACCGGTTGAGCTGCGAGCAGGTCAAATCAAGAAAGATGATTGAAATTGGAGAACGCTTGACCGCTTAGCGGTCGGTTTTGCATAGCGAATAAACAGAGATGATCAAAGCCTTTATCACCGGGGTTACCGGTCAGGATGGTTCCTATCTGGCGGAACTGCTGCTCTCAAAAGGGTATGAAGTCCACGGATTGATCCGCCGGGCCAGCACCTTCAATACCAAGCGCATCGATCACATTTACCGCGACCCTCATCACCGCAACGGGGTAAATTTACATCTGCATTATGGAGATGTATCCAACACAGGCAACCTGATGGAGCTGATCTACAACATACAGCCAGAGGAGGTCTATCACCTGGCTGCCCAGTCACATGTGCGGGTGAGCTTCGACTTACCGGAGTATACGGGCGATGTCACCGGCCTGGGAACGATGCGCATCCTCGAAGCCATTCGCAAGAGCGGGATCAAAGCTCGTTTTTACCAAGCCTCCTCGAGCGAGATGTTTGGCAGCGCCCCACCGCCTCAAAACGAGACTACGCCGTTCGAGCCACAAAGTCCGTACGCCGCCGCCAAGGCGTATGCGTATTGGGTGACGCGCAACTACCGCCATGGGTACCAGATTTTTGCCTGCAACGGGATCCTCTTCAATCACGAATCCCCGCGACGCGGTGAGACATTTGTAACCCGAAAAATTACGCGGGCGGTTGCTCACATCCTGGCCGGAAAACAGGAACACCTTTATCTTGGCAACCTGGATGCGAAGCGGGATTGGGGTTATGCCCCGGATTACATTGCCGCGATGTGGAAGATGATACAGCACGACCAACCCGAAGATTTCGTGATCGGCACCGGCGAAGCGCATTCCGTGCGTGAGTTCCTAGAAATCGCGTTTGGTTATGTTAACCTGGATTGGCAGGATTACGTGCGCATCGACCCGCGTTATTTCCGGCCCAACGAAGTGGATTTTTTACAGGCCGATCCCAGCCGTGCGATCAATCAATTGGGATGGGAACCACGCGTGTTTTTTAAGGATCTCGTCCGCATCATGGTCGATGCAGATCTGGAAAAACTCGGACTGGATACTCCCGGGGAAGGCCGCCGCATCCTGGAAAAACTGCACGGTCGCTGGCATCGCTGGGAGGACCAGATGGTCAGCATGGATGGGGGCGGAGAAGGCTAGTTGAAGTTACTACAAGGTAGCGATGCCCTCTGTATTGTTTGTCTGCACTGCCAATATTTGCCGTTCTCCGATGGCGGAGGCGTTACTCCGTCAGGCGCTCTCGCGCCGGAGGATCGAGCGAGACTGGCAGGTAGATTCTGCCGGCACTTGGGCGCTGGAAGATCAGCCTGCAGCTGAGAAGTCCCAGCTGATGATGTCGATGCGCGGCTTGAATATCCGCGCTCACCGCTCAAGGCAGGTCAATAAAAGCATGTTGGCGAAATACGATCTGGTATTGACGATGGAGCAGAGCCATAAAGAAGCCCTGCAAGTTGAATTCCCGGAACTCGCAGATCGGATTTATTTGCTCTCCGAAATGGTTGGTTCGAACCACGATATTCGCGATCCTATTGGGGGTTCGAACACCGCTTTCCAAGAGACCGCAGCCGAATTGGAATCGTTGATTGACCAGGGATTCGACCATATTGAGCAGCTGGCTACAAAGCGGAGATCTAAACAGTGAGCGACGTTTGATCCGTCCAAAACCGCCGAATTTTTCCCCCATTGAGACAACTGCTAAAAAGTCAGTGATGAGCAGACGTAAGCTGTTATTTACCTTAGCTTTTTTATCGTTAATGGTTCTCAGCGGCTGTCAGGGCCTAGCTCAGCCGACGGTGGCGCCTCTCACACCGACCCAAATCGATTCGAGCCAACAAGTAAATACGGATCAGAACAGACCGCCCAGCAGAAGCGCTTCCGCGGTGCTGTCGCCTGTGGCTCCCGAGCCCATTCAAGGGATTGAGATCAGAACGACCGCGGGACTTCCGATTGTTGGGCTGGCAAATGTACAATGGATCCGGGTCAACGGCTTGCTCTGGCACGAGCTGGAGGCTCAAGAAGGGGTGCGCGATTGGTCCCTGGCGAGCGAACTGGAAGAAAAATTACAAGCGATCAGCGCACAAAACCAGGAAGCTATTCTGATCATCCGGGGGACTCCACAATGGGCCCAGGCTTTCCCGGGTTCATTCTGCGGGCCGATTTCGAACGAGAAGTTAGCTGCATTTGCTTCGTTTGTTTCCGAGGCAGTTGCGCGCTACAGCCAGCCACCCTACAACGTTAAGTATTGGGAGCTGGGCAATGAGCCGGATGTCGATCCCGCGATTCTCAGGCCTCGATCTCCCTTCGGGTGCTGGGGAGATCCGAATGATGCAAACTACGGGGGAGGCTATTACGCTGGAATGCTCAAACAAGCCTATCCCCAAATTAAATCAATCAACCCCGAGGCAAGGGTCCTGGTTGGCGGTTTACTTTTGGACTGTGATCCGCTCAACCCGCCAGAAACGGAGTCGGGGTCAGGTGTTCGTAAAGATTGCCGTTCTGGATTGTTTCTGCAAGGTATTCTCGAAGGAGGCGGTGGAGAATTCTTTGACGGGGTAAGTTTTCATGCCTATGATTATTATCAGGGTACTCCTGGGAACTACAGCAATCCGAACTGGTACAGCGCCTGGGATACAACCGGACCGGTGCTTAATGCCAAGGCTAACTACCTTCACGCGGTACTGGAATCTTACGGGTATCCGGATAAATTCCTGATGAACACGGAGACTGCCCTGTTATGCGGCCGGGACGGCAAAGAGCCAGTTTGCCAAACGGAAGATTTTGAACACACCAAAGCCAGTTACCTGTCTGTGGCAAATGCTGCCGCGCTAGCCGATGGATTGCGCGCGAATATCTGGTATTCTTTGAGCGGTTGGAGGGGGTCACAATTGGTCGGGACGGACGGACAACCGAATAGGGCTTTCCAGGCGCTACAATTCAACGGTGGTCTATTGGCAGGCGTCGAGGCTGCTGGTGAGGTGCTCGAGTATCCGGAGATCAAGGCTTATGAATTCCGCACCCCGGAGCTGCGCATCTGGGTGATGTGGTCCATAGATGGCAGCGCGCGAGAGCTACAACTGGCAGAAACACCCAGGGCGATATTCGACATCTTGGGTAATGAAGTACCCCCCAGTTTGATCTTGTCGCTCTCGGATGAGCCGTTGTACGTTGTCTGGCCCTTGAATTGAAGTTCTTTCAGGAAAGCCGGGTTGATTTGAAATTGAACAAACGGATTGCACCTTGCGTTATTATTCTCATCGTCTTGGCAAGCGCCTGCAGTCCAGCGGCGATGCCAGCGCCGGCGTTCAGGACCACGCCACCTACTCAGACCGCGACGCGACTGTCTCCCACAATCTTTCCGGCGACCAATACGCCGGTTTTTACGGTTACCCCGACACCGCCTACTTACGAAACCCCGGACTGGTTTAAACAGGGCGTGCTCTATGAAATTTTCGTACGTTCCTACGCCGACTCTGATGGCGATGGGATCGGCGATCTTCAAGGGATCACGGAACATCTCGACTATCTGAGCGCCCTAGGGGTTTCCGTGATCTGGTTGATGCCGGTATATCCCTCTCCTTCGGAGCACGGTTATGATGTAACCGATTTTTTCGACGTCAATCCACAATATGGGACCTTAGAGGATCTGCGAAACCTCGTTGAAAGCGCCCATACAATAGGCATGCGCGTGATCTTGGATTTCGTCCCTTCCCATCTCTCCGACCAGAATCCACTTTTCCAAGAGGCTTATGGGAATCCGGATGCGGAGAAGAGCGATTGGTTTGTATGGACAAATGATGCTCATACCCAATATGCCGGGTTCGCCGACAACCGGGAAATGCCGCGGTTTAACCATTATCAACCTGAGGTGGTTGAATATCTAATCGATGCGGCGAAATTCTGGTTGGATCTGGATGGTGACGGCGATCTTCGCGACGGGGTTGACGGATTCCGGGTAGACAATGCGACTTTCCCTCCGAAAGAGTTCTTTGTCTCCTTTAGACGAGCCATCAAAGCTGCCAACCCCGAGGCGCTGTTATTAGGTGAGGTTTGGGTGGATACGCCCACCAACCTGAGCAGTTTTTACGAGGATCAGTTCGACGCCTTGTTCGACTTTCCCTTGTACGGACTTCTTCAGGGCAACCAGGACTTCAACGGGGATGGTTTGTTGGCGGGGAAAGGCTTTCCTTCATTGTTGAGCGCACTTTTAGCCGAGGAAGTAGAAAAATACCCGCCAAAAGCTATCGTGACTCGCTTCTTGAGCAATCACGATACCAACCGCATTGCCAGTGAAGTCAGCGGCGACCCGGCGCGGTTGCGCCTGGCCGCGGCATTATCAGCAGGATTGCCTGGTCCGGTGATGGTCTATTATGGGGAGGAGATCGGTATGCCGGGTACGAAAGGCGGCCCGCCATATTGGGATAACTACCGCCGCGAACCGATGGACTGGTACACTGGCGAATCCGGTCCGGACCAGACCAGCTGGTTCCAACCTCAAGACCGCTGGAATCGCCCGGATGATGGGATATCGGTAGAGGAAGAGCAGGCTGATCCGGACTCGTTGTTGAACGCTTACCGGCTGGCGCTGATGCTGCGAGGGGAGTACCCGGCACTCAGCAGCGGAGATCTTGAAATCGTCGATCTAGAGGTATCCGGACAAGGACCCTGGGGTTTTGTCCGTTCAACCGGCGATCAGGCCATCCTGGCTGTCTATAACTTCTCCCTTGAAGAGCAAACGTTCACCGTCCAAGATTTTCCGTTCGAAGCGATGGGCCTGATAGACCTGCTCTCCGGTGAGCGTTACCCTCCCGCCAACGCAGGCGAAGACTATTCGTTGACCTTACCACCTGCAGGCGCGCTGCTTCTATCTGCGGAAGAATAACTGTCGAGTTCAAGGGTTGATTTCTTTGCTCAACGCATCGATAGCAGCGTTGAGCACCGTGTCTTCAATTCCTAACGCACTCTCTTCCGTGACGGGTACGGTGATGTCCAGCTGCACCCCTTTTCCTTCGATGATCAAATCGCCGTTTATGGTTTCAGACCTGCCGGTGGGGAACTGCGCTGATAAATCCCCCGGCAGATCATACTGCCCCCGTCCCACCTCGCCGAAAGCGCCGGCCGTGGGATAGTTTCCGACGATAGTGGCGCGCCCATCCTGAGTGAGTGCGTAGGCGAAGCCTTCACAGGCGCTGATGCAATCGGGGCTGACCAGAACCGCGATGGGTCCGGTGAATTGGGTTGGCGCTGGCCTGATCTTGGCAGGGTAATCCTGGTATTCAAACTTTTGGCTGTGTTCGTTGTAATAGGCCGATCGCCAAAGGGGGATTTCTTCATCAAAGAAAAAACCAGCGAAATCCAGCGCCAGCCCGCTGTTGCCTCCGGAATTCGTCCGCAAATCCAGGATCAGCGCGGGAACTTCGTTGTCGTTCAGGTCATTGATGAACCGCTCCCAAAGCTGCGCCATCAGATTGTAATCGTCCGAGAAAGTCGTGATGCGTATATAGCCAAACCCCGAGTCGTCGAGAACCTGGCCATCTTCCGGCAAGTGCAGCTCGTCGAAGGAAAACCCAGATAAAGAAGCAAACAGGGATTCGTACTCGACCACAGCCGAGAGATTGGTTTCGGTGGGTCTGGAATCGCCAGGGTTTTGATAGCTGAGAGAAACGCGCGTGCCTGGGGGTACACGGGTGAGAAAGTCTACCTTCGCCAGGCGGGCGTGGTGCTCTGTGGAGAACGGGCCTAGAAGAGGGGTAACCGAACTGATGGCGTCCACCGTGGGTTCTCCCTCCCAGGTGACGATCTCGGCGCCCACCTGGATACCCTCTTGAGAGGCCGGTGTATCCGGCAATACCTGCGTCACTATCACCCTGCCGTCCGTCAGCTCTGCGAGCACCAGCCCGAAACCGCCTCCGGCTTCCTCGAAGAAGACCTGCGGGTTGACACCAACGCCCACATGGGCATCAGGGATGGCGAAGGTAAAATCACGAATGGCCCGGTAGAAATCTTCGTCGTCCTGGGCATCTGCGACCCGTTGGGAGAATTCCTCTTGAAGCTGAGCCCAATCGATGTTCTTTTCCTGGGTAAAGGGATATTCTCGGGATACCTTTTCGAATAGCGCTGTAAACGCGTCGCTGTAATCCAAATCGGCGTAATCATTGACGGCGATATCGCCCTCATTGAGCACGATATCCAGTTCAGCCTGTTTTTCGAACTTAAAAGGCGACTGGTTCAGATCGACCATGGAATAGCCGGGTGGTATTGACTCGGTGGGATCGTCCTCGGTGAACAACAACCCATCATCTCCAAAGTCTGTGGGAAAGGCCTGTTCTTCGTCTGGAGCCCAAACGATCAACACGCCGCCGGTGATCTCGTCGTCCCGCTCGGGATCGGTGAGCGTCGAGGTATAAGCCGTAGACCAACCCGTCCCATCGCGTTCTTCCAGAAACGGCCCGCCCCATGTGTTGGACCAATAAGCCACCGCGAAAACCTGCACGCCGGTATCCGTTGTACCGTTATTGTCCACATCCACCAGGGTGCCTTGAGGAACGCTGGGCAGAGCCAGGGTATAGGTCAGATCGCCGTTGGGATGAACTTCCACAGGCCCGATGGTTTGACCGACCAGGGGGAACTGAAATTCTAAATTCCGGGCGACGAATCCGGCCTCATCCTCCAGCAGGACAAACGGTGCGGAGATCGTGTTGAGAAAGAACGGCGAAGTGTAGGGGATCGATCCGCGGATGAAAACAGGTTCGTCCGGATTTTCCTCGCCAGCCTGTACGGGAGACGGTGGTAAAGGAGTAGGAGTCAGGGTTGGCGATGATTTTGATGGGGAGCTGGTCGGTGCCTCCGTGGGCGTTACAGCGCCGCTCAAAGCCTGGCAAGCAAGTCCCACCAGGGCGAATAGTCCTAAGAAAGTTAACGATACTCTTGAGAGCCTAGCTAAATTGGTTTTCAAAGTTTACTCCAGTGCGCCGATCTCGGCGTAGATGATTTGCTTGTCGAGGGTTCCAGAAAGCGGTCCCACGGTAGTCAGCTTGCGTTCGACGATCTCACGTGCGAACAAGGCGCAGCGTTTCAATGGATTTCCGTCGAGCAACGCGGTCAGAAAACCCGCCCAGAAGGAATCGCCGGCAGCTGTGGCGTCGACGATCTTCACGGGGCGCGCCGGGATGTGGGTGATTGCGCCGCCCTCGGAGAGCAGTATTCCTTCTGCACCCATAGTCAGCACGACGATCGCCGGGCCCAGTTCGTGGAATTTCTCGATGTAAGTTTCCGGTGCCATTTCCCGGCCGAAAATGCGGCGAGAATCATCTAGCGAAGGCTTGGTGATCGTAGTAAGACTCAGCATATGTTCGATCACCTCCATCGCTTCCCGATAGTCGGGCCAGATCACCGGGCTGTAATTGGGATCCAGGGAGATGATCTTTTCATGCTCGATCGCAAGTTGAAACGCGCGTTCGACTGCCGAACGGCAGGGCTCGCGTGAGAGGGCAAATGTCGAGGCGTGCACGATCCTGGCACGCTGAACCGCCTCACGTTCAATTTCTTTCGGCTCGAGTTGAAAATCCCCGCTGCGAAACGCCTCAAAGTCCGGGGTGCGGGTGGTCCGGGAAACGAAAATCACGCTGGTATGCACCCGGTGATCCATAATCAGGTAGTCGGTGACGACGCCTGCTCTGCGCAGCTCGGCTTTCAAGAACTGGCCCATGGCGCCGATGCCGGTCTTGGAAACGACAGCCGCGCAACCACCCAGCTTGGAAATGTACGTACCGATGTTGGCCGGAGAGCCTCCCAGGTATTTTCGAAAGCTGTAGGCGTTAAGCAGGTTATCCGTCTCCTCTTCGGAGATAAAATCAACCAGGGTCTCACCAATGGCGAGCAGGTCGATATCGCCGTCAGGGATGTCCATCTCAATCCGCTCCTTCGCCATGAAAATACAGACTGCTCAGCTGCTCCAAAGTAACCTCGTTGACCGGCTCCGGGCTCTGAAAATATGGATGGATAGGCAGCAGCTGGGCGCTCCGGCGCGCATCCGGGTTGGCAACGATAGCTTCGATCACTTCCAGATACCCCTGGGCCGTTCTTTCCCAAGTGTATCGATCCAATACGCGCTGGCGGCCTCGCTGGGCGAACTGTTCCCAGGTCTTCTTATCCGATAATAGCCGGTTAAGACCCCGCGCGATGTCTTCCGGATCTTCTGGATCGACCAGCACTCCGTATTCCACGTTGCCTTCGCGCAAACTCTCGCTCGGCCCGCCATTCTGAGTGACGACCACAGGCAATCCGGCTGCGGCGGCCTCCAGCGGGGCTAAACCGAAGGGTTCGTAGAGCGCGGTCAGCGCGAATACAGAGCCGCACCCGGCAAAATAACGGTAAGCTGCCGCCAGGGAGGGCTGGCCCTGAACCGCAAAGGCGCTGATCGCTCCCGCCAGTTCATTCTCTTCCACGACTTTGCGGATCTGATTCAGCACCTGCCGTTCCGTCTGGCTGGCGCCGCTATCGCCCGCCAGCGGGTTGTCCAGCGCGCCTGTGATGAACACCAGGTTGGCCTTGGAGCGCAAGAGGGCACTGCCTGCAAATGCCTGCACCAAGCCCAGATGGTTTTTCTTGGGGTCCAGCCGGCTTGAGGCTACCACCACAGGCAGTTCGAGCCGGTTGGGATGGATATCTCGAGACAGGCGTGCGCGGACGTGCTCCTTGACCTTATTTTCATCCCTCGCCCGGGCCTCGACGCCGAAGATGCTCAGGTTGACACCCGGTGGGATGACAGCAAAACGACGGTCGTCGGTGACATCAACGGCGCTGCGGTATGCGATGTGACTGTACTGCTCGAAACGTTCCTGCTGTGTGCTGGTGATGTTTACTGCTGACCGGTTGATGCTCAGGCGTTCCGCCACGATCCGACAGGAAAAATGATACCGTTCGTCGATCTCAGCCAGGTTGTCGGCGGTTACGCCCAGCTTATCCATTTTCTGGGCTCCAAGCGAGTGACCGGTGAACGTGAAGGGTATTCCGGTCTGCGCTTCGATCAACACACCGCAGATCCCGCCATCACCGTAATGGGCAGTGAAGGCTTGAGGTAAACCTCCGTCCTTGTTGTAAAAAGAAAGCAGATTCGGCACCCAATCTCGCACCAGGTGGGGCCAGAGCAACTCTTTACGGAGAAAGCCTGGCGGTCCGGCGGGCAGGCGCACAATGCGCACACTTTCCGATTCGGGGTAACGGTCAAAACGGCCGGCAAACTCCGGCCAATCCGAGTCGTCGATCTGACGCGTGACGATATCGACTTGGTGTCCTAGCTCGGCCATCGCCAGGGCGACTTGCTTGACGTAGACCAGCTGCCCGCCGAAATCCGGGTGCTCGGTCCAGTAGCTGTCCTTTGGATCGAAGTTGCCTTGCGGGTTGAGAAAAGCGAGCTTCATGGATGTTCACCCCACGAATTTTGTGTCATCTGCATTGGTCCTTCCATTTGAATGTTGAAAATCTGCCTGCTCGTGACGTGCGCGTCCCCGATACGCCTCCCCGATGAGCCTCCGCAGGGCTTGAGGTTCAAGGAAATCAGATGTAATAACTCCTATTGGGGTGCGTTATTAAGGATAAGGGCCTGGCCTGCTTTGGATTGATTCCGGCCGAACTCAGGTAGTATATCAAAGAATGATGCCCGGCTCCTAGACAAGGGAAAGCCGGTGGTTTCAAGGCGGGCCTGTGATAAACTTTTTCATTGACATTACGTGGAGCATGCATGTCCTATCAGCGGATCGTTGTTAAATTCGGCACCTCGACCCTGACGGCTGGGACCCCACACCTATCCCCACCGCGCATGGTCGATCTAATCCGCCAGATGGCGCAGCTCCACGCCCAGGGTAAGGAGCTCGTGGTCGTCTCTTCAGGAGCGATCGCGGTCGGCCGGGAGCTGTTGGATTTCCCCCGCTTACCCAAGGACATCCCGGCCAAACAGATGTTGGCGGCGATCGGCCAGCCAAGGTTAATGGCTTTTTACGAACAGTTGTTTGGCCTCTATGGTCTCACCGTCGCACAGGTGTTGTTAACCCGCGCCGATCTGAGCGACCGCCATGGTTATCTCAACTCTCGCAATACGATCAGCGCCTTGATCACCCAACGAGTGGTGCCTATCGTCAATGAAAACGACACGGTCGCCACGGAGGAGATCCGCTTCGGGGATAACGACAACCTTTCCGCCCTGGTCGCCAATCTGATCGAAGCGGATTTGCTGTTAATGCTCACCGACCAACCCGGATTGTTCACCGCTGACCCGCGCAGGGACCCGAACGCAGAGCTGGTCGCTGAGGTGAGCGACAGCGCCATCCCCGAATCGCTCTGGAAAGCGGCGGGCGGGGTGGCTAACGGCCTGGGAACGGGGGGAATGAGCACCAAGCTGCAGGCCGCAGACCTGGCGCGCCGTTCGGGTTCGACAGTAGTCATTGCCCGCGGAGGCGAAACTGAGGTGATCGCCCGGTTAGCCAGGGGCGAGGCGCTGGGGACGCGTTTTCTGCCGGTAACCTCGATCCACGAGAGCCGCAAACGCTACATCTTCGCCGGGGGACAGGCGGTAGGCAAGGTTTGCGTTGATGAGGGCGCCGTGAGAGCATTGCGAAGAGGCGGCAGCCTGCTTCCGGTTGGCGTCGTCGGCGTGGAAGGGCATTTCGAGCGAGGGGACACGATCCGGGTGGTCAATCCCGTGAACGAGGAAGTCGCCCGGGGATTGGTCAATTACGCGGCGGAGGATACCCGTCAGATCCTCGGACGCCAGTCCGACGAGATCGAAGAGATCCTCGGCTACGGGTATGGCGACGAATTAATTCACAGGAATGATATGGTGCTGCTATGATGCAATCGATTGGAATCAATGCAAGGCGAGCATCCAGAGCGATGGCGCGCGCAGCCAGCGAACAAAAGGATGCATTGCTGTCCTGCCTGGCCGACGAGCTGCTCGCCGCCAGCGATAAGATCCTGGAAGCTAATTCGCAGGATGTCTCCCAGGCGCAGGCGAACGGTACCTCCGGGTCGTTATTGGACCGCCTGACGCTGACCGAGGCGAGATTAGAGGGGGTGGTCGCCGATTTGAGAAACGTGATCTCGCTCCCGGACCCGGTAGGCGAGCGCTTCGATGAAAAGACGCTGCCCAACGGGCTGCAAGTCCGCAAGCAACGGGTCCCCCTGGGCGTTTTAGGGGTGATTTATGAAGCGCGTCCCAACGTGACCGTAGACGTCGCCGGTCTGGCGTTAAAAACCGGCAACGCAGCCATCCTGCGCGGCGGAAGCGAGACGCTCAATTCCAACCGGGCGCTGATCGCCGTAATCCGGCGCGCCCTGGTTGAGACCAGTCTGCCGGAAGAGGCGATCCAGTTCATCGATGACCCGGATCGCGCCCGGGTGGCCGAGCTGTTGGCGATGCATGACTACGTCGATATGCTGATCCCGCGCGGCGGCGCTGCACTGCACCAATACTGCCGGGAGAACAGCCGCATCCCGGTGATCACGGGTGGCATCGGCGTCTGCCATCTGTACGTCGATGAATCGGCCGATCTCGAGGCCGCCGTTGCGGTGATCCAGAACGCTAAGGTCCAGCGTCCCACGGTGTGCAACGCACTGGACACGGTCCTGGTGAATGAACGGGTTGCCGGAGAATTGCTGCCGCGTGTCGTCGACCGGCTTTCGCATGATGGGGTAACTTTCGTAGCGGACCCGACTGCATATGCGCTGCTCACGGAAAACGGAAAATCGAACGCTGCGCAGATCTCGCCTGCCGGGCCGGAAAGCTTCTCCACAGAATGGCTTTCTTTGGTGCTTGGGTTGAAAGTCGTCGCTGGTCTGGATGAAGCGCTGGCGCATATCGAAGCACACAGCACGGGACATTCGGACGGCATACTGACCCAAACACAGGCCAACGCCGAGCGCTTCGTGCGGGAGGTCGATTCTGCGGCGGTTTACGTCAACGCTTCGACGCGTTTCACCGATGGCGGCCAACTGGGTCTGGGCGCGGAAGTAGCGATCTCAACCCAACGCCTGCACGCGCGCGGGCCAATGGGTTTGCGCGAACTGACGACGTATAAATGGGTGATCGTGGGAGAAAATCACGTGCGGCCCTAGCGCCAATAACTTTTCGAAGCACCCAGCCCCCGGTCTTTGAGAAGCCTGTGAAGGTCTGCTCATTCAACACCGGGGGCTGATCGATTACCCTGCTCTTAAGGTTCCGGCAGGTCATAACAATTTCCGCTGTTGGCCTGAACGGAGTGATCGGGGTTGGCGACGAGGATGCACATCTGGGTGGCCGCTTGCGGCCGCTGCGAAACCGAATATCCCGTGAACGGTCGCGGCCCGCCGTACAAAAACCAGGGTCCGCTGCCAGGGTTTCCCGCTTGCTCCGGTGGTACGGTGTTGAAAAAGAAGTGCACGTGCATGGCGTTCGGCAGGCTCTCGGTGAACTCGAAGGTTTCATAATCGACCACGTAGCGGTTTTGGTCGTCGATGGTAATGTCGTTAATGCGCGCGAAGGGTATGCCGGCCGGCACGGTTGGGGTGGGCGTGAGGGTGATCGTGGGCGTTGCAGTGGGCGGGGAAGTTTCGGTGATGGTTGGGGTCAGGGTTGCTTCTTGCGTCGGGGCTTCGGTGGTCGTGAGAACCACCGCCACCTGCTCCTGGGTTGCCGTGGCTTCGGGGGAGCTCCCCCTGCCAGCGAAGAACTGATTGTAAGCATATATCCCGCCGCCAATCAAACAGATTAACCCAATGATCACCACTCCGGCGCCGGCGAGCAGCGGGATTGGCAGACCGCTTCTCTTCGGCTGGGACGGCGCCATTGCACCGGTCGAAGAAGCAGACCCAGTCTGGGCAGGCTGTTCGACCGAAGTTCGAGAGCCTCCAGAGGGCCGTTCGACCGCTGTTCCTTGGGGAGGTATGGGAGGCGTCTGTTCGACGTACGTTCTACCAGGCGCATTCCGAGGGGTCTGCGGCTCGATACGCGTGGCTTGGGCGCCAGCCAGATCTTCAACGCGGGTAGCCCCAGGTTTTAAGGTATCCGCCTCTGCGCCGGCCGCGATGCGATCCTGGACTTTCTTGAGGTCTGCAGATAATTCCGCAGCAGTCTGGTAGCGTTCTCCGGGATTTTTAGCAAGGGCCTTATTGATCACTGCGAAGAGATCGGAAGGGACTTCAGGGTTGAGCTGGCGCACGTCCGGGATCGGATCGTTGACATGCATCATCATCAGCGTCATAGCCGAGTCGGCTTCGTATGGAGGATGACCGCTGACCATCTCGTACAACATGACGCCGAGGGAGTAAATGTCGGTCCGCCTGTCGGGTTGTTCTCCCTTAATCTGCTCCGGAGACATGTACATGGCAGTCCCCACCACGGCTCCGGTGGCAGTATGGCGCTGCCCCCCGATGATCTTGGCGATGCCGAAATCCATCAGGATGGCATCCCCCTGGACGCTGAGCATCACGTTGGCCGGTTTGATATCCCGGTGGATCATGCCGCGGTGGTGCGCGTAGTCCGCTGCGTTGCTGATATCCTGGGCGTATTTAAGCGCCTCTTTGATCGGCAATTTGCGGTCCGATTCGTTGAGGCGCTTCAAATGCTCCTGGAGCGTCTCCCCTGGGACAAATTCCAGCACCATGTAATAGACTTGATCGTCATGGTCGTAATCGTAGACCTGGACGATGTTTGGGTGGCGCAGCTTGGCGACGGCGGTGGCTTCTTCTTCAAAACGCGCCACGAAGCCGGCATCGCTGGACAGGTGAGCGTGGATCATCTTGACTGCGACGACGCGCTTCAAATTCGGGTCTGTCGCCTTATACACGGCGGACATGCCCCCTTGCCCAAGCAGCTCTTCAATGTGGTAGCGACCGCCAATGCTTTTGCCGATCCAGGTATTGTTCATTTGCTGATCTCCACTTATTCTCCGATGAGCCACAGCCAGGCGTTATCGTACTGGCAAACGGTTCGTCCGGATTCGCTCAATCCTACCATAGCGATAAAGCCGCGATCGAACTCCTTGTCCGCCTGTTCGAATGTTTCCATCCGCTGGCGGTGTTCGGCGCGGATCTGAGCGACGACGGTTTGATACTCGGCTTGGCGTTGGACGTAATCCGCCATCGCTTCCGCGTCTGTTGGGTCTTCCGGCGCTTGCGGCGGGGGAGGAACGTAAGGTTGAGGCGGTGGATCGTTTGGGTTGACCTCACCGATCAGCGTCCCGTTCGTATAAATGGCGAACTGGCTGCCTCGCCCGACGACTGTCAGGCGATTGGTCGTATCGTTGCGCCATTCGAACTGCGGATCGATCCCGTAGGCGTAGATATCCCGGCCGGTGACCAGTTCCCCGTCGACCATGACCCCGAAGACGACGTGCCCGCTAGCGCCGCGAGTGGCGATCACCAGGTATTGGTTGAGACCGTCCTGGTTTCCATCCGACCGCAGCACGAACCCGCAACCGGAGAGACCGGTGAAAGTGTTCCAGGTGATGTCGGCCGATACTACAAAGTCCGCAGCTACTGTGCCGATGTACTGGTTGGCGTAATCGTACTGCATATACCCTTCGATATCTAGAGTCACAGGCGGGTGGATCCAGCCCGGCCGGCCGTTTTCGGGATCGACTCCATACTTGGGCAATTCCGCCCTATAAGGCGCGAAAGCTTCAGCGGTCGCCGCTTTTTGTTCTTCACTCAAGGAAGCCAGGGCATTCTGTGTTTCCAGGATGGCCTGGCTTTGGGCAGTAGCCTGGGCCTGGGCGGTCTGGATATTCCCAGCAGAACTAAAGCCGCTGGCCGCAGCGGCAGTCGAGGTCAACCGGATCGATTCGCCTAAAGCAGCCACCGTGGCTTCCCGGTCAGCATCGGAGCTGCCCCCGACGCTGCAGGCCAACGCAGCAGCTGCCAGCGCAATGAAAACCAGGGACGAACGTGAGATAAGTTGCCGGTTCACTCAGGCGTCCTTGCGTTTCTGCAGGAAAAGGATGGCTACAAATAGAATCACGCTGATACCGGCCTGGGCGACCCAGGTCGTCCCGATCTTGGTCAGGTAAGCGTCTTGATTCGCCTTGTTTACGAAAGTCCAGCCGAAATCTTTATTGAACTGGCCGACTACACCCTCTGCGGGTTCCACAGCGGCAGCGCGAGCGATCTGCCATTTTGCAAGGGCCTCCTGGTAGGAGATCGCTTCCGCTTTATAGACATCGGCTTCAGCCTGGTAAGCTTCAAGGTCGTTTTTGTACTGCGCCTGGATCTGGTTTACTTCTGCCTCCCAGGTTTGCAGTTTGGCGAAAAACTCGGCCATCGCTACCTGGTCAGCCTGGTTTTCCGGCTCAACCGGCCGGGGCGGTATCGTCGGTTCAGGGGGCGGCGGCCTGAGCGCTGCGGGTTCTTCCGGCGGCGGTTGGTCGATCGCGGGGTTATAGAACTCACCCAGGCCGGGGAAACTGCAGTTATTGGGGTTTAGCATGTTCAAGCCCATGCAATTACAACCGAAGGCCTGTTTATCCTCGAGCGACATCGCCTCGCGTGCTTCTTCAGGCAGATCCCAGCACACATCCGCAGCGACATCCGAGCCTACGCCGGTGATGCCCATGAAAGCTTCGAATGCCCACCGGGAAGATGTAGGCGCGCTGACGAATTCGGGCAATGGGATCAGCGCCCCACCAAGCACGATCTGAGGGAGCATCAATAAGATGATGATCAGCGGCGCGGAATTCGCGTTGGGAGCCAGAGCGGAAGCGAATAAGCCCAGCATCATACCGGCCATGGTAGCCAAAGCTAGGGTGATGTAGATAAATACGAATTCCAGCGCGCCGCCGGGCATGTCGAATGCCAGATAATGGACGATGACGTAGACTGCGGTCTGGTACAGGGCAAGCAGCGCGGCGACCCAAATTTTCGACATCACGTAAGGGACGATCTTGAGGTTGACCAACCGTTCCCGTTTATAGATGTCTTGTTCTTTGACGATCTCTCGCATTTGAGCCAGCCCGCCGACCATTATGCCGTAAATGGTAAGCAGGAAGAGGGTGATCATCACGTTCGGCAAGCTGCCGTCGTTGAAAGAGAACGGATCGCGGCCTAATAATACAGCCAGGAGGACATCCAGGAGACTGACGAGGGGCGCTGCGGCCAGCATCAGGATTAAACCGAATCGGTCACGCGTCAGGATCTTTAAATTGCGAGCGGATAAGATGAAAAACTGCCGCAGGGCCGATACCTGCCGGCGGTTGCGGCCAACCTGCCGCTGGACTGGTCCCCGGCCGTGTCCATTTGTGGGAGGGGAAAGATCGCGCCTCTCAAGCTGCTCAACGATATTTTTTTGATAGGCCGGATGCGCCTGGTACCGTTCGGCCCATTGCTCGGCCGATCCCAGATTGGGATCGTCCAGGATGGCGTAGATTTCGTCGAACTCGATGTCGTGCGCCCGGCGATCGCGCTCAGACCGGTACCTGTCAAAATATTTCAAAGCTTCATCGGGCGGCCCGAACCAGGCCATATACCCGCCGCGCGCCAGGAAGATTACTTTATCCGCCAGCATCACGTTCTTGGTTGCGTGGGTGATCAAAACAATGGTGCGGCCCTGGTCTGCCAGGCGGCGCATAAGCTGCATGAGCGCCGTTTCTGTGCCGGGGTCAAGCCCGGAAGTGGGTTCGTCGAGGAAGAACAACCCCGGCTTGGTGAGCAGCTCTACACCAATGGAAACACGTTTCTGCTGCCCGCCGCTCAATCCGCTGATCTGGACATCCTTGCGGTGGGTGAGATCGAGATCATCGAGCACTTCCATGATGCGTTGGTGCCGTTCTTGTTTGGTTGTGTCCGGCGGCATACGCAATTGAGCGGAATAATCCAGCGCCTGGTAGACGGTCAGCTCCATGTGGATGATGTCTTTTTGGGGGACGAAGCCGATCTCATTCCGAATGGCGTCGAAGTTTTTGTAAACTTCGATATCGTTGACCAGGACGCGACCATGGGTCGCCGGGCGGTAGCCAGCGATCGCATCGACCAGGGTAGATTTACCGCCGCCGCTTTGCCCAACGACCACGATGAATTCACGCGGTTGGAAAACGGCGGAAATATTCTTCAGAATGTTCAGGTCTTTGCGCACCCATTTGTTCAGACCGATGGCTTCGACTCGCAGCCCTTTTGTCTCATCGAATTGGGCCAGTTGATCTTCCCCCATCACAAAGCGATATAACCCGATGCGGATGGTGTCATCCGGCTTCAGCCACACATCGCCTTCCACACGCTGGTCGTTTACAAACGTGCCGTTCGAACTGCGCAGGTCCCTCACCCTGTAGCGCTGTCCGATGCGCTCGATTTGGGCGTGGTAACGGGAGACCGTCGGAACGTTGAGGACCACATCGTTCGTAGGGTCACGCCCAATTTGCAGGACGGTTTTTTCCCCCAGGTAAATCGGGTGGGCTGCGGTAGCCTCCGCTTCGGAGGGCGACTGGTAGGACATCGTGACCATCATGCCCGGGTCCAGGCTCCCAATGCGCAAAGTGTCTTTATGCCGTAAAACCTTTGGAGAGGAAAGCGCACGTCCTTCAAAGAAAACGGGATTACTGGCGTCCGACAATACGGCTAAACGGTAGCTGCCATCCACGCGTTCGATGCGGGCATGGTGTCGGGAGACGATCTGGGAGTTTATGACGATATCGTTGTCCGGCGCTCGCCCGAGTGTATAGGCCTCCTTCGTCAAGGAATACTCCAGCGGCTCGCGGCCGGCAACCGTGACGAGCAACTGGGGCGGCGTGGTTGGAGCGGACCCAGGCAGCTGTTCCGCGATCATCGTCGCGGCAACACCGCCGACCACCCCTTGTTCTTGTACGGGTAGATCGTCAAGAGAAGCGCGCCTGGGTTGAGGCGCAGAATATACCAGCGAGATCGCCTGTCCGAAACGAATTTGATCGCCGGATTGCAGCCTGTTGCGCCCGGTCAGTTTTTGATCGTTGAGGAATGTACCGTTGCTGCTGCCTAAATC
>CAYNWK010000042.1:0-22678 GCA_964400875.1 uncultured Anaerolineaceae bacterium
GAGTGGACCAGCGAAGAGATCCAGCTCAGCCAGACTCTGGCGAACTTATCCGGAATGGCGATCGAGAACGCACGCCTATTTGACGAGGTTCAGCGGCTGGCTGTCACCGACCAGCTGACCGGATTGTACAACCGCCGCGGATTATTCGATTACGGACAAAGGGAGATCGATCGAGCCCACCGGTACCAACGACATCTAGCAGCGATCCTTTTGGACATCGATCGATTCAAACAAATCAACGACACGTTCAGCCATGCAATCGGGGATCAGGTTTTGCGTATACTCTCCACTCGCTGCCAATCGGGCTTGCGAGATATGGATATTTTGGCACGCTATGGGGGAGAGGAATTCGCCATCTTACTACCGGAAACGGATCTGGAAAGCGCTCACCGAGTGGCGGAACGGCTGCGCGAACAAATCGCCGAGACTCCATTTCAGACCGATCGGGGGCCGATATCGATCACGATCAGCATAGGGATCACCAGCACCCAGTTCGACACACCGGATATCGCCGTGCTGCTCGATCGGGCGGACACCGCTATGTACGCAGCCAAACAGGCCGGCCGCAACCGAGTATCAATTGAGAATCCCCCTAAGAAAATAACAACATCGCGTCTCCAAAAGAAAAAAACCGGTAGCCTTTATTTTTAGCGAGTTCGTAGGCTTGCAGAATCGTCTCCCGGCCCACGAAAGCGCTTACCAGCATCAGCAGGGTAGAACGCGGCAGGTGAAAATTAGTAATCAAGGCATCCACAACATGGAAGCGATATCCCGGAAGGATGAAAAGTCCGGTCGGCCCTTCGAACGGCGCGACGACCTGATCTCCGCTTGCCTGTTGGGCAGCGCTCTCGAGAACGCGCAAGCTGGTAGTCCCCACCGCCACGACTCGCTTTCCTGCAGCCCGGGTCTGGTTAATCAGATCCGCAGAGCTCTCAGGAAGCCGGCACCATTCTGTATGAATATGGTGCTCCAGTGGATTTTCCGAATGCACCGGGGCAAAGGTGTCCAGCCCAACGTGCAATACCAACGGGGCGAATCGAATGCCTCGCCCTTTTAGATCATCCAGCAGCCGCTCGGTGAAATGCAAACCGGCAGTCGGCGCGGCGGCTGATCCCATTTCCTGAGCGTAGATGGTCTGATAACGCCCAGGATCGGCTAACTCCGCATGGATGTATGGGGGTAGTGGCACATGGCCGGCGATATCGAAGTAGCGTTCAATGGGTTCTTCGAAGCGGATCAATCGGCGGGGTCCTTCCAAAGTGGAGATAACCTCCCCACCCGGACCGTTCTGCACCCGTAGACGGACGCCTTCCCGCAGACCCTTCCCGCCAACCATTGATTCCCAGGTGTTGTCATCCTTGCGCTGCAGGAGCAGAAGTTCTACCTGACCCCCGCCCGGCAGTTTGTTGGCATAAAACCGCGCCGGCATCACCCTGGTTTCATTGATGACGAGAAGGTCGCCGGGCTCTAAAAATTGTCCCAGGTCCCGAAAGACGGCGTGTTCAACCTCGAACCCGGCCGAGCCGCCCAAGCGAACCACCATCAGCCGGGCTCGATCACGCGGCTCTACCGGGCTCTGCGCGATGAATTCAGCCGGCAGATGGTAGTCGAAATCCGATGTTTTCATTTGTTCAACAAACGGGCGGCGACGTTCAACAGGATTGTCAGGATCACCGAAAGTATCAGCATGGTCGCCAGCGGAAAAACACAGGTGAAGTATTCTGTCTGGATTTGGAAGTCCCCGGGCAAGCGGCCGATGGGCAGCCCTGTCCTCGCCAACAGATAGATCACACCTCCAATGACGACCATTAACAAACCGATCAGGATTATCGTTTTAGCAAGTGAGACCATTAATCTACGACCTGCATTCAAGATTAAAACAAGTGCGGCTGGTCTTTGCTGGGTATGGGGATATCGAGGTGTTCGTAAGCCCGCCGGGTCGCCTGACGCCCCTGAGAGGTACGTTCCAGGAAACCCAACTGCAGCAAATAGGGCTCAACAACGTCCATGATCGTATCCGGCTCTTCACTGATGGAGGCCGCGATGGTATTCAAGCCCACCGGGCCGCCCTGATATTTATCGATGACCGTATGCAAAACTCGCCGGTCCATCTCATCCAGGCCTTTAGCATCTACGTTGAGCAGGTCGAGAGCTTCTCGAGCAACCTCCCTGGTGATGACGCCTTCAGCGCGCACCTGTGCGTAATCCCGCACACGGCGCAGCAGGCGCAAAGCGACCCGGGGAGTGCCACGGCCGCGCTGGGCGATCTCGGAGATACCGCTGTCCTCAGCCGGCACATCCAGGACACTCGCGGCGCGTATGACAATCGCTTCCATAGCCTGAAGAGGATAAAAATCCAGCCGGTAAACTGCACCAAAGCGGGCGCGCAACGGCGCGGTCACCAGAGCAAGCCGGGTAGTTGCGCCGACAACAGTGAAATGGGGCAGTTTCAGACGGATTGAGCGAGCAGATGGCCCTTTACCGATGATGATATCGAGTGCAAAATCCTCCATCGCCGGATAAAGCACCTCTTCCACCGCCCGGCCCAGGCGGTGCACTTCGTCGATAAACAAGATATCCCCGGCTCTCAGGTTGGTAAGGATCGCCGCCAGGTCGCCGGGACGTTCTATCGCCGGACCACTGGTGACCTTGATGTTCACCTGCATCTCGTTGGCCAGGATATGCGCCAGGGTCGTTTTGCCCAGACCTGGGGGTCCATAAAACAAAACGTGATCCACAGGCTCACTGCGCTGGCGGGCGGCCGCGATCAGAATGGCTAGGTTTTCTTTCACCCGATCCTGACCGATTAAATCTTGCAGCGCTTTCGGGCGGAGGGCCTGGTCGAGGCGGTCGTCCGATTGAGGCTCGGGGTTAACCAACCGGTCGTGAGTATCGTCCATGGGGACGATTATAACCGGATCAGACAGGGGATCTCGTTACTAGCAAGGATAAACGCGTTAATGTGGTTCGCGACTATAATACTCCCGAACCCTGAATGGAGCAGCCCATGACCAACGTACACCCCTCCCAACATCCCCTCGTAGCTCATAAAGTCACCTTATTACGCGATCAGAACACCGAACCAAAGAAGTTCCGGGAGCTTGTCCGCGAGATCGCCGCTTTGCTTACCTACGAAGCGACAGCGGATTTGTCCACAACGACATCCCAAGTTCAAACCCCGTTAGAGATCGCCGAAGGCGCCCAGTTGAAAGAAAAAATTGGGCTGGTGCCGATTTTGCGGGCAGGACTTGGAATGGTTGAGGGCGTATGGGGATTGATGCCTTCCGCGGAAGTCTGGCATATCGGTTTATACCGGGATGAGCGTACCCTCAAGCCCGTGGAATACTACAATAAACTACCCATCGAACCAACCGTTTCCGTCTGCCTGATCCTCGATCCGATGCTGGCGACCGGCGGATCTGCCGTCGCGACCGTCGATGTTTTAAAGCGTTGGGGAGTTAGGAAAATCAAGTTCGTCGGCATCATCGCCGCGCCAGAGGGCATCCACTTGATGCAAGAGCATCACCCAGAGGTGCCCATCCATCTGGCCGTGATCGACGAGCGGCTCAATGATTCAGGCTATATCTTACCCGGATTGGGAGACGCGGGCGACAGACAATTTGGCACAGGCTGATTAACACCATGGACTACAACGATATCGGTCGCTACGAAGTCAAAGCAGAGCTGGGTCGCGGAGGCATGGCGACTGTCTACCGGGCATACGACCCACGCTTCGAACGCAATATCGCCATTAAAGTGCTGCCACGCGCTTTATTGCACGACCCTCAATTCAGAAAAAGATTTGATCGCGAAGCCAAGATGATCGCCATGCTCGAACACCCGGCGATCGTACCGGTTTACGATTTCGGCGAACAAGACGAGCAGCCCTACATCGTAATGCGGTATATGTCCGGCGGCTCACTTGCCGATCGACTCGAAGAAGGCCCAGTTTCTCCCGAGGAAACCCTGCGGATCATCAAGCGCCTGGCGCCCGCCCTGGACGCCGCCCACGCGCAAGGTATCATCCACCGCGATATCAAACCAGCCAATATACTGTTCGACCAGTACGGCAACGCCTTTCTCTCCGATTTCGGCATCGCCAGGTTAGCCCAGCATGCGGAAGGCACGCTAACCGGAGACGCGATCATCGGCACACCAGCCTATATGAGCCCAGAGCAGGTCCAGGGAGATAAAGAGATCGACGGGCGAAGCGATATTTATTCCCTGGGCATCATCCTGTTCCAAATGCTCACCGGAGACACGCCATTCCAGGCAGACACACCGGCGAAGACGATGATGATGCACCTGCTGGAGCCAATCCCACATGCCCTGGAATTCAACCCAGCCCTGCCAACGGGCTGTGAGAGCGTGATCACCCGCGCGCTGGCCAAGAAACCCGACGATCGCTACGTTTCTACTGATGAACTCGCTGCCGACCTCGAATCCAGCTACGAAGGGCATTTCAACCAGACGATGAAGATAGCCCCGTCGGAGACGTTGATCGCGACGCCTCCAACCGCGGATCGCCAATCCCAACCCGAGACAATTTTATCGGCTCACAAGGAACTAAATCAAGCTGTGCAGCCTCAGGCGAACCGCCGGGGCATGCCGACCCTCTTGCTGGCGATCATCTTGGGGGGACTCCTGCTCCTAGGCGGGGGCAGTATAACTTTGCTCGGGTTCAACGGATCCGGACCATTAGCGATGCTCGCCGGACCAGCCGCTTCACCAACCCCTACTACAGTCGTGGCGAGCGAGCCTTCACCGACCACGGCAGCCGCAGTTGACCTGCCAGCCACGGAAACCGATGCGGCGCTTGTTACCGATGCGGCGCTCGTCCCGGTTTCACCCACCGAGACGCTTGCGCCAACCGAAGCGCCAACGGATATCCCTACCGAAACGCCCACCCCAGAACCCCAGGCTCCGATCGTGGGCGGCGCGGATAGGGTCGCGTTCCTAAACGATAACGACGTATGGGCCGCCAACCTTGACGGTAGCGAACTGGTCCAACTTACCTCCGACGGCGCGGTCAAGACCAACTTGCAGTGGACGCCGGACGGCGAATCGATCGACTATATCCTGGGAAAATGCATCCAATCGGTCAACGCCGCTACCGGCGGAATCGAGATCGTCGCCTGCTTCGAGGTAGCCGACTATTTAGAAACTTTCGAGATATCCCCTGACGGCAGCCAGGTGGCGATCAGCCTAAACCGCGAACTGTACGTCGTGCCTTACGACCTGGAAGCCCTCAACCAGGCCAGGTTAAGAACCGATCTGCGAGATATGGCGAGCTGCACATCGCTGTCGCCTTACTCACGCAGCGAGGGGCAAACAGTGGCGGTGAAATCGCTGCGCTGGTCGAAGGACGGCCAAAAGATCGCCATTGTCTTTCTCGGGGTCAGCTTCGACGGCAGGCAGGTTGACCTGATCGACGTGCTGGACGTCTCGCAATGCACGCCGCTCTTACCGCGACTGGATGAATTCCCCGCCGGGCGATTCAGCATGGAAGGCTACGACACCCAGCCTCGGCTGCAGAACTTCGCCTGGGACGGCGACCGATTGTTTGCTCTATTCAGCTTCATCCGCAACGACGGATTCGGGGATTTGTGGATCTACAATACCGAGACGCACCGCGCTGACCAGATCAGGCACATCACCAACGGCTGCTGTTATCGCGACCCACAGTTCAGTCCGGACGGCAGGTATCTGCTCTTCGCTTACCAGGATCGCAGCGCAGCTCCAACGAATATAATCAACCTTTATTACATCCAATTGGGCACGATCGGTTCCGGACTAACGTACGACCCGATTCCGCTGCCGGACGATTTCTTCGCCGACCCGCATTCAAAACCACAACCAGCTTTGCGAACGGCTGAAAACTTCCCTTGAAACTTTATTTGTAGCTGTTGTAGCGTTCCGATCTTGTTATGCCCGATCAGTGGAAGATCGCTTACTATCCGGAAGCCCGCTTTGGAGGTTTTTCCAATGTGGATGGGACGGTGGTATTCTACAACCGGGTCAACGCGCTGCTCCAACCCGATGGCGTGGCGCTTGACGTGGGCTGCGGTAGAGGGGCTTACGGCGAAGACCCAATAGCTTTCCGGCGGGAGTTGCGCATTTTGCGAGGGAAATGTGCCCACTTAATCGGGGTGGACGTCGAAGTCTCAGCCGCCGAAAACCCGTACATCGATGAATTTCGTCTGATTGAATCGGGACGCTGGCCGGTAGAAAGCGGTTCGATCTCGCTGTGTCTGTCCGACAACGTCCTGGAGCACCTCGCCGATCCGGAAGACTTCTTTTCCGAGTGCAGCCGGGTCTTGGCTCCTGGTGGATACCTGTGCATCCGCACGCCAAACGTGTTCAGCTACTTCGGACTGCTGTCGAAACTGGTGCCCAACCAGGCCCATCCCCCGGTATTGGCGCGAGTTAAAGAAGGCACCCGGAAACAGGACGTCTTCCCGACCCTCTACCGATGCAATACCCTCTGGTGCGTCCGTAAGATGATGGAGCAATTCGGTTTTGAGGCCTGCGTGTACGGATACGACGCCGAGCCATCCTACTTGTCATTCTCCCGGATACTATACTTCCTTGGTGTGCTTCACCAGAGATGGGCGCCAAATTTCATCAAAGTTGGCATTCACGCATTCGGGGTAAGCGATAAACACATTGAATCCAGGCATTAGGTGAATTTTCGCCCGATTGGGTGAGTACAAATCATCACATTTTCGAGGCGTTCCAGGCAAGGGGATAAAAAATCGAATGTTATAATTGTCACAAGTAGTTTTATATTAACAGGAATTACGCACTAGTGGGAGGTAAGGGGGTGTATAGGCGGGTGGAGTCCGCCTTTACACCCACACTTACATAGAAAACTGCGTAACTCCTCTTATTAACCCAGGCAGCGATCCTCAAAGGGGTGATCGTGGGAAAAAGGCAACCGCCCATTTTAGCCTCAAAAAAACCTAGAGTGCCTGTATCGGCGAACTACCCCCGACAAGTATGCTGCCGCGTGGCCTTCACTTGAGTGGATGTAAATTTACAAGTGGAGGCAATTTTTTATTGGCTGAAATGATTCAGCCGTCGATACGTTTTGAGAGATACAACGATCACGCGCTGAAGTTAAAGTTCAAGGTTTGGTAAAACCACACCCACCTAAAACTCCAAAAAGCCCGATTACCAGGAGGGAAGCATGAGACAATTGAATGACCGGGAAATCATCCAAGACGTCGAAATCGCCGGAGAAGTTTCCCACGAGTTCAGCGAAATCCTCACCCCGCAGGCTCTGAAACTGGTCGCCATGCTGGAAAGAGAACTTGGGGACCGCCGGCGCGGACTGATGCTCAGACGCGCAGAAATCCAAGCCCAGATCGACGCCGGGGTTATGCCCGATTTCAAATCAGAAACCCGTTCCATTCGGGAGGATTTATCCTGGCAAGTCGCCTCTACCCCGGACGACCTGCAGAAGCGCTGGGTGGAGATCACCGGCCCAACCGACCGCAAGATGATGATCAATGCGCTGAATTCCGGTGCGGACGTCTTCATGGCCGATTTCGAGGACGCCAACTCTCCCACCTGGGAAAATATGGTGCAAGGCCAGATCAACTTGCGCGACGCTGTCAACAGGACGATCGCCTTCACCAACCCCGATGGCAGAGCCTACAGACTGAATGAGAAGCCTGCGGTCCTGCTGGTCCGCCCGCGCGGCTGGCACCTGGTAGAAAAACACCTGCTGGTCGATGGGCAGCCGGTCTCGGCAGCGCTATTCGATTTCGGCCTGTACTTCATCCATAACGCCCACAATTTGATCGCGCGAGGATCAGGTCCTTATTTTTACCTGGCGAAGCTGGAAAATCACCTGGAAGCGAAACTGTGGAATGATGCTTTCGTTATCGCGGAGGAGGCGTTGGGGCTCCCGATCGGCACCATCCGGGCGACGGTGCTCCTGGAGAACGTCCTGGCAGCCTTCGAAATGGACGAGATCCTGTACGAGCTGCGCGAACATGCCTCGGGATTAAACGCGGGCCGCTGGGACTATATCTTCAGCGTGATCAAGAAGTTCCGCAATCAGCCCGATTTTATGCTCCCCGACCGCGCGCAGATCACCATGACCGTGCCGTTCATGCGTGCTTACACCGAGCTGCTGGTGAAGACCTGCCACCAGCGCGGTGCCCACGCGATGGGCGGCATGGCGGCTTTCATCCCCAGCCGCCGTGATGAGGAGGTCAATCGAAAGGCTTTCGCCGCCGTGCGCGCGGACAAGTTGCGCGAAGCCGGGGATGGATTCGACGGCACCTGGGTCGCCCATCCGGACCTCGTCCCGCTGGCAAGGGAGGTATTTGCCGACAAGCTGGGCGAGCAAGCACACCAAAAAAGGCGCACCAGATCGGAGGTGCAGGTTTCCGCTAACGATCTCATCAATTTCACCGTGCCGGACGGAACGATCAGCGAACAGGGGGTGCGCACCAACATCAACGTCGGCCTGCTGTATCTTAATTCGTGGCTGCAAGGCAACGGCGCCGCGGCGATTTACAACCTGATGGAAGATACTGCCACGGCAGAGATCTCGCGGGCACAGTTATGGCAGTGGCTGCACAATCCAAGAGGGATCCTGGAAGACGGCCGCCGCGTGGACCGGGCGCATTACGAAGCGCTGGTGCCCGAAGAGATCGAAAAAATTAAAACTCTGCTTGGCGAAAGAGCTTTCTATGGAGGCAAATTCAGTCAAGCCCGTGAGATCTTCGACCGGATCGTTATCGAGGATCAGTTCAGTGACTTCCTCACCCTGGTGGCGTACGACTATCTGGATTAATCTACGGAGGGACCTTACATGTACAGTCCAAGAGATATTTCTGCATTGGTGAAATACTGGGAATCAGATCCACGTTGGCAAGGCATCGAACGTCCCTACTTCGCCGAAGATGTGGTCAAATTACGCGGCAGCGTGCGCATTGAACACACCATAGCCAGCATGGGAGCCGAGCGATTGTGGCGGCTGCTGCAAAAAGAGCCCTTCGTGCGCGCCTTGGGTGCCATGACCGGGAATCAGGCTGTCCAGCAGGTGCAGGCGGGGCTCAAAGCGATCTACGTCAGCGGTTGGCAAATCGCCGCAGACGCTAACAACGCTGCGCAAACGTACCCCGACCAAAGCCTATACCCGGTAGACAGCGCGCCTAACCTGATCCGGCGGATCAACAACGCGCTGATGCGGGCCGACCAGATCCAGAACATGAACGGCCAAGACAAGGTGAACTGGTTCGCCCCGATCCTCGCCGACGCGGAAGCTGGGTTCGGAGGCCCGCTGAATACATTCGAGCTGGTCAAAGCGATGATCGAAGCCGGCACTGCCGCCATACACCTGGAAGACCAGCTGTCATCGCTTAAAAAGTGCGGGCACATGGGCGGCAAAGTCCTGGTCCCGGCCAGCACGTTCATTCAAAAGCTGATCACAGCCAGGCTGGCCAGCGATGTGCTCGATGTGCCGACCTTGATCGTCGCCCGGACGGACGCTAACGGCGCACACCTGCTGCGCAGCGATATGGACCCGGTGGATCAGCCCTTCCTGACGGGGGAGCGAACCATCGAGGGCTATTTCGTCGTCCGGGGGGGCTTGGATTTTGCCATCGTCCGGGCACTGACCTATGCACCCTACAGCGACCTGATATGGTGCGAGACCGCCAAGCCCGACCTCGAGGAAGCACGGAGATTCGCCCAGGCCATCCACGCGAAATATCCGGGGAAGCCGCTGGCTTATAACTGCTCGCCATCCTTTAACTGGAAGCGCCACCTGGACGACATGACCATCGCCACCTTCCAGGAGAAGCTCGGGGAGATGGGTTACAAGTTCCAGTTCGTCACGCTGGCGGGATTCCACACGCTCAACGCCAGCATGTTTGACCTGGCGCATTCCTACTCCCAAGATGGAATGGCCGCTTATGCAAAAGTACAGGAGCACGAATTCGAATTAGAAAGCCATCACGGTTACGGCGCAATCAAGCACCAGTCTTTCGTCGGGGCCGGGTATTACGACGAAATCCAGATGGCAATCAGCGGCGGGAAAGCTTCAACGACAGCTTTGAAAGGTTCCACAGAGGAAGAGCAGTTTGTCACCACGCAGCCGTAAATAGCAGAGTGTTCCGACGAGCACTGACCGGCCTAACACTTATAATCGTCCTGTATGGCTAACCTGTCCGTCAAGACGCTGCAGAATTTTCGCCGGGATACTTTCCGGCACAAATCAGGGAGGCGGGTGAAGACGCTGGAAGAGGCGGTCGAGTTCGTCAACCAGCGCGGTTTCTTGTTCTTCTGGCCGATCAAAGACATCACCCTGCCGAGTCTGTGGGCAGCGGTCGCCGGCGACCGCCCCGTAGCGGATGCACACGACGATCCGGGGCACGTTACCTGGGGTTGGAAAGACGCCCAGCTCGGCGGGGAATCCTGGTACTATGCCAAAGTGCTGCGCAAGCGCGCCACGATGATAGCCCTGGACTTGGCACCTTTTTTCTATGCGCTCTCGGAAAATTACGGATCACCTGAGCACGACTACCTGACTTTGTACGAACAAGGCCGTCTGACCCAAGAGGCCAAAGCAGTCTATGAGGCCTTGCTGGACGACGGTCCGCTCGATACGGTCGCCTTACGCCGCATGACACACCTGACCAGCCGCTCCAGCGACTACCGCTTCGGCCGGGCGTTAACGGAGCTACAAAGCGATTTCAAAATCCTACCGGTTGGCGTCAGCCAGTCCGGGGGGTGGCGCTACGCGTTCATCTACGAGCTGGTCCCCCGGCATTACCCAGAGATTCCCATCCGGGCGCGCAAGATCAAGCAGGTAGAAGCAAGGCAACAGCTACTGGTGAGCTATTTTAGATCGGTCGGAGCAGCGCAGCTGCCTGACATCACCAAATTGTTCGGCTGGCGCGCACCGACGGCAATAAAAGCCGTGGACGGGCTGGTTCAAACAGGATTTCTTCGACGCGACCTGGAACTCACCTCCCAGGGTGGGGGTTGGCTAGTGCTGTCGGAACTGGTTTGAAGAAGGCATCGAAATGCCCGAATTATCACTCCCCCGACACGTAATCCACGCAGATTGGAGCAAGCTTCCTCACAAACGCTGGCTGGCGCGCGCCGAATTGACACCCTTTGGGAATTACTGGGTTAATCCCCCGGAAAAGGTGGGGGAATTAATCGCTTTCCTTCAAGAACTCAAATCCCTGGCTGATGCCAATGCCAGCGTTCTGGTGGGCTTCGATTTTCCCATTGGATTGCCCTTGGCATACGCACGGAAAGTCGGGATTGAGAACTTCCTGAACATGCTTGCCGAATTTGGCCACGGAGAATGGGGGGATTTTTACGCCGTAGCAGAGATTGCCAGTGAGATCGACCTCCGGCGCCCATTTTATCCGCGACGACCCGGCGGGACCCGGCAACAACAGTTGCTCGATGGATTGAGCTGCCAAAATCTCGGCGAACTGCGCAGGGTTTGCGAGCGCGCCCACCCTGGGCGCCGGGCGGCAGCGCCTTTGTTCTGGACATTAGGCGGGCAACAGGTTGGCAAGGCAGCTATCTGCGGGTGGAGAGACTTGTTGGCGCTGGGTATGTGCGACGCAGCGCTTGACCTGCGCATCTGGCCTTTTTCCGGTGAACTCAAGTCTCTGCTAGAAACGGGCTGCATCGTGGCCGCAGAGACTTATCCGGCAGAGGTCTATACGCACCTGGGCATTAAATTCTCCACCTCCAAGGCCGGCATACGCAGCGGGAAGCGCTCGCAGATCGATCGTGCTTCTAACGCCGCGGTCATACGCACGTGGGCAGAGGCAAACTCAATCCGCCTGGACCCGGAACTGGACAGCCAGCTCAACGACGGCTTCGGATCCACAACAAGAGGTGAAGACCTGTTCGATGCTACGGTCGGCTTATTCGGCATGCTCAACGTGCTGCTCGGCAACCAAACCGCTGGCGAACCCGATAACCCGGAAATTCGTCAAATAGAAGGCTGGATCCTGGGCCAGTATTATGAGCTGGGCGCGCACTCGGAACCAAACACCCATCATGTATAATCAATTAAGGTGGAAACTGGGGACACCCCAGCTCAAAGGAGTGAAAGATGTTCAACCAGACCCCTGACCACACAAAGATCATCACCATCGAACGGCATATCCTGGAAGAACAACGCAGCTACCCAGAAGCAACTGGTGTACTGACCCAACTGCTGTATGACCTAGCGCTGGTCGGCAAGGTGATCGCCAGCCAGACCACGCGCGGCGGCTTGGCCGAAATCCTGGGGCGTGAGGGGAGCATAAACATCCAGGGTGAGGAAGTGATGAAGCTGGACGTGCTGGCGGACCGGATGATCAAGCGACTCAACGATCATACCGGGCGGTTGGCTGTGATGGCGTCCGAAGAACAGGAAGATATCATCCCCATCCCAGAAAACTACAAAGCCGGAAAATACGTGCTGCTCTACGATCCATTGGATGGCTCATCGAATATCGATTACAACGTCAGCATTGGAACCATTTTCGCGATCTACCGGCGTAAGTCCAAAGAGGGGGCCGGCAATTTGGAAGATTGTTTGCAAAAAGGGCGCCATCTGGTGGCTGCCGGCTACCTGATTTACGGCGCCAGCACCATGCTGGTTTATTCCTCTGGGACGGGCGTCCACGGGTTCACTCTCGACCCGGGAGTCGGCGAGTTCTTATTAACCCACGCGAACATCCGCATGCCAGAAAAGCCCAAGTACTACAGCGTCAACCAGGGCTACGAACAATACTGGAGCACCGGCGTCAAACGCTTCGTGGATTACCTGCAAGGCAAAGACGGCGTCAAGAAGGGTCTGTCGCTGCGCTATATCGGCTCAATGGTGGCGGACTTCCACCGCAATTTGCTTGCCGGAGGGATCTACCTTTATCCGGCAAACACAAAAGATCCAAAATACCCTCACGGAAAACTGCGCTTGCTCTACGAAGGCGCGCCACTGGCCTTCCTGGCAGAGCAAGCCGGGGGGGCCAGTTCCGATGGACGGCAGAGCCTGCTCGACATTCAACCGAGAGGCCTGCACCAACGCACGCCCCTTTACATTGGCAGCCGGGAGCTGGTAGAGAAAGCGGAAGAATTCATCCGAGAATACGACTTAGGAGAATGATGTTAGACGTTGCGATCATGTTGGAAGGCCAAAACGGATTAAATTGGCCGCGCTGGCAAGCTATTGCCCGGACGGTCGAAGAATCCGGATTTGCCGGACTATTCCGTTCAGACCATTACACGAACAGCAACCCGCCGGACAAGAACTCGCTGGAGTTATGGGTCTCGCTCACCTGGCTTGCCGGGAACACGGAGCGGATTGAATTCGGCCCGCTGGTCTCGCCGGTGTCCTTCCGGCACCCCACGCACACGGCGCGCATGGCTGCGGCTGTAGACGATTTATCAGGTGGTCGATTGACCCTGGGAATCGGGGCCGGCTGGCAGGAGCGGGAGCACCAGAAATTCGGCTGGGAACTGCTGGATATACCGGGGCGGTTTACCCGGTTTGAAGAAGGCTTGCAAGTGATCTGCAAACTGCTGAATAGCGACGAACCGGTGGATTTTCAGGGTGAATTCTACGACCTGAAAGAAGCCATCCTGCTGCCCCGCCCTGAGCGCAAAGGGGGACCGCCCATCCTGATCGGCGGAAACGGCACAAAGCGGACCTTGCCTCTGGCGGCGCGCTATGCGGCGGAGTGGAACGGGATTTTTTTGACCCCGCACGAGATTCGACAACGGAATGATCAACTGGACAAATTACTCGCCGAGAAAGGTCGGCAACCCGAGGAAGTTCGCCGTTCGCTGATGACCGGCTGCGTCTTCGGGATCGATGAGGCGCAAGTTCACCAACGAGTAGAAGCTCGCACTTCCGGCAAGCGCACGGCAGAAGAGCTGCGCGAGCGCGGGCTGGTCGTCGGAACCGCCTCCCAGATCGTGGAACAATTGGGCGATCTGGCGGCGGCGGGAGTCGATCGGGTCATGCTGCAATGGCTGGACCTCGATGACACGGAAGGCATCGCGGCGATGGGTCAGGGAGTTTTGCCAGCGTTTAAACACTAAAAGAGATTCCCTTGCGACGTTCGGAAGGACAGTTTAACGAATCAACCTTAGATTGGTTGTCTCCTGCTTGTGTATTGGATAATAATCATCTATACTTTCGCGGAGAGTTGGAGGAGTTATGGCGAGCTTTGTCCGCCAAAACTCCCCCGTTCTTCCATGAACTGCGTAACTTCTATGATGCTCTGTTCATCGATGAAGTGAGGGTCCACCACTGAAATTCAACCACTTGCATCGTCGATATGAGGCGTAAATGGGAAGGGACATCACCTTACTATCGATTGCATGTGTAATGGTCACATTCTGGGCTGTTCTGGTGTTGATATGGGTATTTACACTCTTCCCAAAGCGCCGGTTGGGGTTCAATACCGAGATCGATCGCCAAACAAAGCTATACCTTTTCCTCGTTTGGTTTACTACACCTGTGGTTACGTTTCTTCAACTATGGAGAATATTTATTCAGGCGCTTGGGAATCTGTTTAAATTCGGACTTCTGTTACTGGGGTTATCTCTGGTTTTGGTTTTCCTCCCGCTGGTTTTAATTTTATCCTTCGTAGGAAGAAGATTCCCCAGATTGAGCACATTCGGCCAATTTGGAACCTTATTATTAAGAGCCACGTTAGATTTCTATGATAATCTTTACAATCTCTACCAATATCTAAAGGAATGGTTCCAGTCCTTCTATATCGTAGGATAATTGACCTACCCATAATCCAATTTACAAATAGGAGTCCCCATGAAAAACGAACGCTATCCCCGCTTTATTGGATTACTTATAATCATGGTACTTACAGCGCTTGGTTGCAGCACGGTCACCGGGATCGCCGAAGACGCAGTCAACGTCAAGAATACCGCCCAGTCCGCTGCCACCCAGGTCGGCGCGCTCGTCACCAACGCATCCGGCTTTGCCACCACGGTCGGCGAGAGCGGAATCCTGAAGACTGCGGAGGCTTTTGCCACCGAACAAGGGCCTGCTTTACAGCAAACCGCACAAGCTTTTGGAACCCAGGTAGCAGGAAGCGGCCTGCTTGAGACCGCCCAAGTCGCTGCGACCGAAGGGTTAGACCTCGGCAATGCGCCAGATGACATCCCCGTAGTTCCCGAAGACCAGGTGTCCAATTTCTTCGGTTCGGTGGATCTGGTGACTTACAACACCAGCATGGATATCGAAGCGATGATTGATTTTTACAAGACGGAGATGATCGCCGAGGGGTGGACTGCATTACCCGAAATGACCGACGAAGCCGCAAGACCGGCGGTGCTTTTCTTCACCAAACCTGAACGCACAGCTCGCGTCACATTGACCCGCAATCCGCTCGACGAGACGACCATCGTGTTTATCCTCATCGAAGTGAGGTAAATAAGTGGAAGAACAGGGTAACATTAATGCTTGAGGCGTTTTTTGAACCAACTTCGGTAGCTGTAATCGGCGCGTCTACCGATCCGGAAAAACTCGGCTATGCTGTTCTGAAAAATTTAGTCGAGGGGGGTTTCTCCAAAGTCGGCCAGGTATATCCGATCAACCTCTCCGCTAACGAAATCCTTGGGTTGAAAGCTTACCCGACCGTGCTCGAGGTTCCCGGACCGATCGACCTTGCCGTGATCGTGATCCCCTACCAGCACGTCCCGGACGCGCTGCGCACTTGTGGTGAAAAAGAAATCCCGGCAGCAATCGTAATCAGCGCGGGTTTCCGCGAGGCAGGGCGCGAGGGGTTGGAGCGCGAGCTCGAGCTGATCGACCTGGCTAAGGAATACAAGCTGCGCCTGATCGGACCGAACTGCCTGGGCGTGATCGACACCTTTACCCCCATGAACGCCTCCTTCGCGGCCGGGACACCGCCGAAAGGGCCAATGGCTTTTATGTCCCAATCGGGCGCGCTGGGTACGGCGGTGCTGGACATCGCGCTGGCGGGACGGCTGGGTTTATCTAAGTTCGTCAGCCTGGGCAACAAGGCCGATGTCGAAGAGATCGATTTATTAAAGGCCTGGGCAGACGATCCGAACACCAACGTCATCCTGATTTACAGTGAAGGCATGCAGAACGGTCAAGAGTTCATCCGCGTTGCGCGGGATGTCTCCCGGAAGAAACCGGTCGTCGCCATCAAGTCCGGCGTGACCCAATCCGGCTCGCGAGCCGTCTCATCCCACACCGGCTCGCTGGCGGGCTCCGAACAGGCCTACCAGGCTGCCTTTCACCAGGCCGGCGTTTTGCGAGCCAAATCGATGGAATCGCTCTTCGACATGGCGCTTTCCCTAGGATACCAACCTCCCATGGAGGGCAATAATATCGCCATCATCACCAACGCGGGCGGTCCGGGCATCTTGGCGACCGACGCGCTCGAGCGGTTTGGTCTATCCCTGGCGCGCCTAAATAATGAGACGATCAAAGCCTTGGAGCAATACCTACCTGATGCAGCCAGCGCGGCCAACCCGGTGGATGTTTTGGGTGACGCTCGCGCCGACCGGTATCGCTTCGCGTTGGAAACGGTCGCCGGCGATGACAATGTCGAAGCCTTGTTGATCGTGCTAACCCCTCAAGCGATGACCGAAATCGAGGAAACGGCTCGCGCAGTCGGTGAATTAGCCCAAAACACGGAGAAGCCGATCCTGGCCTGCTTTATGGGCGAATCCAAGGTGAAAATTGGCATCGAAATATTGCAAAAGATGGGCGTGCCCAACTACGCTTTCCCCGAGCGCGCTGCGCAGGCTTTCCGGGCAAAAGCGGATTACCGTGAAGTCAAAAACCGGTCCGAACCAGAATACGAATCCTTCGAGGTGGATCGCCAGGCGGTTTCCGATTTGTTCAACGAGGTCCGTTCGAAGGGGCGGGTATCCATTGGTGATTTCGAAGCCCGAGATATCCTGACCGCTTACGGCCTGCAGGTACCCGAATCGCAGATCGCCGCCTCACCTGACCAGGCGGTTGATATCGCCGAACGTATCGGATATCCGGTCGTTCTCAAAATCGCTTCACCCGACATCCTGCACAAGACCGATGTTGGCGGAGTGAAAGTCAACCTTGGCGATCAAGAAGAAGTGCGCGATGCTTTCGAGTTGATGGTTTACCGCGCCCAACGATACGTCCCAGAAGCGAATATCCTGGGCTGTCTCGTCCAGGAGATGGTCCCCTCTGGTGGTTTAGAGGTCCTGGTGGGCATGAACCGCGATCCCCAATTTGGTCCACTGGTCACTTTCGGATTGGGCGGCATTTACGTAGAAACGTTGAAAGATGTCACCTTCCGGGTGGCCCCGTTTTCGGTACAGGATGCCCGTGAGATGCTTAATGAGATCCGCGCCCGGGCGTTGTTGGACGGCGTCCGAGGTAAACCCGCGGTGGATAAAGAAGCCATCGTTGCGGTGCTGCTCCGCATCGGCCAACTGGTCCAGGATTTCCCCGAGATCGTCGAACTGGACATTAACCCGCTCATCGTTTATCCCCGCAAACAAGGCGCCATCGCGATCGATATGCGTCTGATTTTGTCCAGCTAGTTGGATACTCCCAGGAGACCCCCCATGAAATCACTGTATGTTACCTCTCTCGAACGCTACTCCGGAAAAACCGCCGCCTGCCTGGCGCTGGGCAAACGCTTCCAGGCGGATGGTTTGAAGGTCGGCTATTTGAAGCCGCTCAGCCTGCAACCCTGGCTTGGATTGGAAGGAATCGCGGACGAAGACGCAGCTTTCGTGATCGAAACCCTGGGGCTATCAGCAAAACCAACCGATCTCTCTCCGGTTGTGCTTACCGGTGACTATCTGCGCAAGTATTTGAGCGAAGCGGGGGAAGAGGATCTGATGCCCAAGGTCCGTTCGGCTTATGAACAGGCAGTCCAAGGGAAAGACATCATGCTGCTGGAAGGCGGGGGCAGTATGCGGGAAGGTTACGTGGTCGGTCTACCAACCCCGAAGGTTGCCAAGGAGCTGAGCAGCAGTATCTTGGTGCTCGTAAAATTTCGATCGGATGTGCGCGTGTTGGACGATGCGCTCACCGCCCGGGAGCGCCTGGGCGACCTGCTGGCGGGGGTGATCATCAACCGCATGCCCGGCGACTCGGCGGATTTTGTCTCCAGCCTGGTGACGCCATTTCTAGAGAAGCACGGGGTTAAAGTCTTCGGTTCACTCCCCGAGGTCCCCCGCCTGGCTGCGTTAGCCGTCTCGGAGCTCATTGCCGCCCTGGACGCCAGGGTCTTGACGAAAGATACCGACTTGGACGCCCTAGTCGAGACTTTGACAGTCGGCGCAATGACCGCTGACGCCGCGTTACACCGCTTCCGCAAACAGGTTAACAAAGCAGTAATTACCGGCGGAGACCGGACGGATATCCAGCTGGCGGCGATGGAAACTTCGACTACCTGTCTGATCCTAACCGGAAACCTGCATCCCAGCCCTTTGATCATCAAGCAAGCCGAAGAGTTCGGCGTCGCTGTCCTGTTGGTACCCGCGAATACGATGGAGACCGTCGAGGCGATTGAGGCCGTCTTCGGCAAAACCAGGCTTGGCCAGCCAGCCAAACTGGCTCAATTCGAGGAACTGATGGCGGAACACGTCAACATGGAACGGCTTTACGAAGCGTTGAACGTTAGCAGGAGCGAGTAATGGATGTCCACCAGGCAATACAGACTAAACGAGCGGTGCGGAGATTTAAAGATCAACCGCTGCCGAGAGATGCCATCGAGACGATCCTGAATGCCGGACGCAGGGCGCAGTCCTCAAAGAACACACAACCATGGCATTTCATCGCCCTTCATGAGCGGGAGAACCTGCAGGCGTTAGCAGAGTTCGGTAGATTCACCGATCATTTTCGAGGTGCAGCGTTGGTCATCGCCATCCTCACCCCACACCCGGACCAGCGCTTCAGCATCATGTTCGACGCCGGACAGTCAGCGGCATATATGCAGCTGGCTGCCTGGGATCTGGGGATCGGCTCGTGCCTGGGCACGATCTACGAACCGGAAAAAGCGCGCCAATTGCTCGGTTTTCCGGATGACTTGCACATTCGCATCGCGATTTCTTTCGGATATCCGCTAAACCCAGCGACCATCGAGCGCCCTCCCGAACCCGGCGGTCGCCGGCAGTTCGACGAGGTGGTTCACTGGGAACGCTGGTAACCCGCAACCAGGCTGGCTGGTGCATTCAATGAAAGCCTTTTACAGTGACCACTTCATACTGCCCTTACCAGAGGGTCACCGATTCCCCATTCAAAAATACGAGCTTCTGCGCCTACGCGCCCTAGAACGCGGCTTGCTACGACCGGAAGATCTGCACGCCCCGGAAGCCGCCAGCGACGAGCAGCTGATGCGCGTCCATACGGCTGAATACTTGGAAAAAGTAAAATCTGGGGGGTTGACAGAACGAGAGATTCGCAGGATCGGTTTTCCCTGGTCGCTTGAACTGGTTGGAAGATCCCGGCGATCGGTAGGCGGGACGATCGCGGCAGCCCGTGCAGCACTGAGCGACGGCGCAGCCGTAAACCTGGCCGGCGGCACACACCATGCCTACCCCGATCACGGCGAGGGGTTTTGTGTCTTCAACGATGCTGCCGTGGCAGCCCGTGCAATGCAAACGGAGGGATACGCCAGCCGGATTTTGATCATCGATACCGACGTGCACCAGGGCAACGGCACAGCGGCGATTTTTTACCAGGACGACAGCGTGTTCACCTTTTCAATTCACGGCGCTAAGAATTTCCCTTTTCATAAAGAACCGGGCGATCTGGACATCGCCCTCGACGACGGCGCTGGTGACGAAGTATTCCTTAAAGAGCTGGCGGCAGGGTTGGAACGATCAATCGATAGGGCAAACGCCGATCTGGCCATCTACGTTTCCGGCGCCGACCCTTTCCATGGCGATCGGCTCGGGCGCCTGGACATGACCAAAGCAGGGCTGCGTGCTCGCGACCGGATGGTTTACAAAACCTGCTTCCAGGCTGGTTTACCGGCAGCGACGGTCATGGCGGGCGGCTACGGTAAGGATATCGCTGACACCGTCGAGATTCACTTAGGAACAATTGAAGAAGCGGGAGCGTTTTGTAGGCGCTTTCGCGGAGAAAAATACAGCTTAACTAGGGAAGGATATGACTACTTATAACGATCAACTCAGCGAATACATTACCAGTTTGTTCGTCCAAGAGGATGAGATCCTGCAGAATATCCGGGAAGCCATTCCGGCAAAAGGGCTACCAACCATCAACATAAAGCCCGAAGAGGGCCGTTTCCTGGAGTTCTTAACTCGTACGGCCGGCGCCCGAAAGGTCCTGGAGGTCGGCACCTTGGGTGGATACAGCGGCGTCTGGATCACCCGCGGCCTGGCCCCCGGCGGCCGCTTGATCACCCTGGAGGTCGATCCCAGACACGCCGATGTCGCCCGGGAGCATTTCGAACAAGCCGGCCTCGCCGACCGGATCGAAATAAGGGTGGGGAACGCCCACGAGTTGCTGGAGGAGCTAACCGAAGAAGCGCCATTCGATCTGGTCTTCATCGACGCCGAGAAGCCGGGATATGCGGACTATTTCAATTGGGCGCTCGAAAATGTACGGGTAGGGGGGGTGATCGCCGCGCACAACGCGTTTCGCGGGGGCAGCGTAGCCGGCGCGCGCGAAGACGACGATCACAGCGCGGTCATGCGCCGCTTCAATCAGCGCGTCGCCAACGAAGAACGTGCGATCAGCACAATATACCCGGCCGGCGACGGCACCGTGCTCTCTGTTAAAATCGCCGAATGACCAGCGGTTTGCGCAACTTTTCGCCGATTGCTGCGTAGATCGTACTGGATAAGACAAGTAGATTTTTTGCCAGATCCACAAGATAGACATCTCATGCACTTCGCTAAAACAAAGCGAGGAATTTCAGGAGGAAAAAATGGTTAACTCTGCCAGAGGTCCACTGCGCCGCTCGCGTTCAAACCGCATCATCTTCGGCGTATGTGGTGGTTTATCAGAATTTTTCGGTATCAGCGCATTTTGGTTCCGCCTGGCCTTTCTGATCGCATTAATTCCAGGCGGTGTACCCGGGATCCTGATCTATTTATTGCTGTGGCTGATCGTCCCGAAAGAAAGTTAATCCCTTTCCGGTATCTTCCAGGTGAGCGCGCGCAGACCTGAGAAGCGCGAACTTTACAACCGACCGCTGGAGAATGCATTCCAGCGGTCGGTTTTGCGTATAGGCCATTTCCACCTACGTTTCATGGAACCAATCCGTGCTTAATGGTGTATATAGGTTTAAAGACCTCTCCGGAGAGGAAGCATTGCCTGAAGCAGAATTAATTCACCGCGCCAGAAAAGGCGACGGCACAGCCTGGGAATCCCTGGTGAAGGAACATCAGACGGGCGTATTTCGCCTGGCGTACTTAATGCTGGGGAACGCAGCGGAAGCCGAGGATGTAGCCCAGGAAGCCTTCCTGCGCGCATTCCAAGCGCTCGAACGCTTCGATGCAGAGCGACCTCTGCGCCCTTGGTTATTCAGCATCACGGCAAACTTGGCCAGGAACCAGCGCCGTTCGCTCGGCCGCTATCTGGCCGCTTTAGGCCGGTTTCTACAGGCCGAACCGGAGAAAATAAAGAGCATAGAAACCCGAATTTCCGAGAAATGGGAAGCGGAATCCGTTTGGAAGGCCGTGCGCCAGCTGAAGGACCTTGACCAGCAGATTATCTACCTGCGTTACTTCCTCGATATCCCGGTTGCAGAGACCGCCCAAACACTGGCAATCGCCGAAGGGACGGTTAAATCGCGCCTGCATCGCGCCCTTCAACGCCTGCAAACCGTGATTGAGAAAGAGTACCCCCAGCTAAAAGAGGGACGCATCAGATGAACGATAACAACTTCGAAAACCTGGAGCAGCGCCTCTACGCCGTTGGGCAGGGCTTCCCCTACCCGCCAACCCCGGATTTAGCAACCGCCGTTCACGAGCAGCTGGAGGCGAAAAATGCCCGCCGAACGTTCCCTAGAACGCGCCTGGCCTGGGTTCTCGCCATACTCATCCTGCTTGGATCGATCGCGTTCGCCGTCCCACCGGTGCGCGCCCAGATACTGGAATTCCTGCAGATCGGCGGTATGAGGGTTTTCTTCGGGGACACCACCCAACCAGAAGCGTCGGCGATCCCGGAACAGACATCGACGATCGAACCCGGCGCCATACCTGGTGGTGAGACACAGATTACAACGCCACTAGCGGCTGGCTTACCGGCCGTACAGGACCTGGTCGAGCCAACGACGCTACAGGCGGCTCAAGCACAGTCCGGCTTCAGCCTCAAAGTCCCCGCGTACCCGCAGAATTTAGGGCTCCCAGACCAAGTTTATTCTCTCGATCTAGAAGGCCCCGCTGTGTTGCTCCTGTGGATGGAACCGGACGCGCCCCAAGAGGTCGCTCTAAGCTTGCTGCAGCTCGGACCGGACGCTTTTGCAGGGAAAGGCGCGCCAGGTACGGTCGAACAGGTTGAAGTCGGCGGTGAGCCGGGACTCTGGATGGAAGGACAGCATATCCTCTATCTACACCTGGGGAAAAATTATAAGAATGTGCAAATTCCTGTCGAGGGCAATATCCTGATCTGGACCGAGGGGTCGATCACGTACCGGTTGGAAGGCGCACCTTCGCTGGAAGAGGCTTTGCG
>CAYNWK010000042.1:22778-30938 GCA_964400875.1 uncultured Anaerolineaceae bacterium
AGGGGTCGATCACGTACCGGTTGGAAGGCGCACCTTCGCTGGAAGAGGCTTTGCGCATCGCGGAATCGCTGGAAATTCTTAGGTGATCGAGCAGATATTGCCCAACTCCTTCGGCCTCCTCGTAAACTGCATAACTTCTACTTAATTTCGATCGACTGCATCATCGCATCCAATTTGCTCAGATCCGGCGTAAAATCGCCCGCGGGCTGCTGTTCGGGCATCGTCTCCCACCACGGGCTTTCTTCGCTTGGGGGCACAGCTGCAACCAGCTCTGTAGAGACATCCTGCGCCACACCACCTACATCTAAAGTCACTGAAACCGCGGTTTGCCCGGCATAGCCCGCAGACGTCTGAGTCGGCGCGGATACCTGCGCGGGGGCTGATTCGGTGGGCGCAAGGGAACCTGATCTCCCTGAGTGGTGTATATATCGGTGAAAGGAACAAGGGTGAATCGTTAGGATGGAAAGACGCAAATCCTTTCCATCAGAAGTCAAGTATCTCGATGGCTATGCGAAACCCAGCAAAATCTTTATTCATCTGCACAGCTTTATTTATTTCTTGCTTGTTTCTCAGCGTTCTATTGAACGGCTGCGCGGTTATTAAGAGGAAGACGTCCAAACAAGTTGCGAATCCGGAAAAGACATTAATGGCTGAAAACAAATCTGCCGAAGCTTGCCCGCTTACCGAACCAGCCTGGATTAAACCGCCGGAGGATACGGCGGTATCGGATGCGCCAGTGTTTGGCTATTATTACGTCAACGAGGATCGCTCGATCCTGGCCTCAGCCTGGTGGACTGAAACCGAGGCGTACCACCTGCGGGCGAGCGAAGAGGGCTTGAAAGTAGGCTGGTTTCGGCCAGCGGGAGCGGATTTGCAAATTACCGGCCGGCGTTTAGACGGACAGGCGCCACCCCTAGAGGCCGAGGTCCCCTGCTGCTACCCCACCCGATTCCAGGCAACCGGGTTGATCTTTCCGACAGAAGGTTGCTGGGAAGTAAACGCGAAAGCAGCCGAGAGCACGCTCACGTTCGTCGTAACCGTTGAACCGTGATCTAAATCAAAACTCTGCAGATTTTCACGAACGAACAAAAAAGGAGGATAGGATGAAAAAGAAATACCACCGTTTGATAGCTACTCTCACCATGGGGCTGATCTTGCTGCTGTCCAATTCGGCTGCGTTCGCTGGCGGTTGGGCAGTGATCACGATTGACTCGCTGCCGGGCGAGATCCGGGCTGGAGAGGCTTTTACCATTGAGTTCAGCGTGCGCCAACACGGAGTCACGCCGATGAGCGGTCTCGAACCTACGATCAGCGCCCAAAACCCCGAGACCGGAAAGATGATCACCTTTTCGGCGGAACCGGGCGCCGATACGGGTGATTACACCGCTACGCTCAACCTCCCGACGGTCGGGCAGTGGTCTTGGTCGGTCCAGGCTTTCACCATGGACCAGGCGATGCCCGCCCTGGAAGTGCTGCCGACTTCGCTCGTGGAACTACCGGAAAGACCACCCACCAATCTAACTCCATTCTTATTGACGGGAGCCAGCCTGTTGGGGCTGCTCGTCGCGTTCCAAGCTTTTCGCACCCAGCGCGCCCGCTGGGGATACAGCCTTGCCGCTTTGAGCCTGGCGATTGGGTTATTCGCGGTGTTGGGCTTCTCCAACCAGTCAGGGAGTTCAGCCCAGGCAGCAGAAAAAACCGGTAACCTGGCGACAGCCGCCGCCGGCAAAGACTTGTTCATCAGCAAAGGCTGTCTAACCTGTCACGATCACTCAGGGGTCAAAATCGATGGTACTTACTACCGCGTCTCGGAAGGCCCTAACCTGAGCAAATTCACCGGCAACCCCGATTACTTACGTCGGTGGCTCTCAAATCCGCAGGCGGTCAAACCGGACACCTACATGCCAAACCTGGAGCTGTCCGACTCCGAAATCGAGGCGCTGATAGCATTCCTCAACGCCAAATAAAGGTATTAGGAGTTATGCAGTTCTCCGAGAAAGCGTTGTTGTTTGGACGGGCTGCCCCCGTCCAAACAACGCCTTTCTTCCCTCAAGTGCGTAAGTCCGAGGTATGTTGTCCAGGCGCTCGCTCAATTCTCGAGCCAAGACAGTCCCATCCCTTCACAACCATTCCGTGGATCCAAGCAAGTGGGCCGCCATAAAGGGGGCCCACTTGCCGATTTTAACTACCTTTATCTCTAGAACTTGTGCGGTGGGGGGAAAAACTGATCTTTGGCGAAAACTACGGCCTATTGGATCTCGACCGGATCCAATAAGGTACGGTTAGAGACAAAATCCTAAAGACGCTGTATGGTAACATTTGAGGCGCGCAAACCATCCTATCAGCTACCTAGATCGCTCTCAGGACCTTAATGAAGTCCACAACCACCAATCCAGAAATGCCTTACCGGCGTATTCTCCACACCTGGTGGCCATTAGCCGCCAGCTGGCTGCTGATGGCGGCAGAGCTACCCGCGTTAAGCGCGGTCATCGCCAGGTTGGCGAACCCTGAGATCAACCTGGCTGCTTACGGTGGGGTGGTTTTCCCGCTGTCTTTGATCGTTGAATCTCCGATCATCATGTTACTGGCCGCTTCCACAGCGCTCAGCAAGGATTGGGATTCCTACAAGAAGATCCGCCGGTTCATGTTGACTGCCGGCGCGATCCTGACAGGGCTGCACGTGGCCATCGCTTTTACACCGCTTTATTACGTGGTCGTCAAGGAAATCCTGGGAGTTCCTGCCGAGATCGTCGAGCCAGCCCGAATCGGGTTGCAGATCATGACACCCTGGACCTGGTCTATCGCTTACCGTCGGTTCAACCAGGGCGTTTTGATTCGCTTTGACCATTCCAAGGCCGTCAGCGTGGGCACAATGGTACGCCTGTCCGCCGACCTGCTGGTCCTCGCGATTGGCTATTCCATCGGCACGATACCGGGGATTATCGTCGCCACCAGCGCGGTCGCCTGCGGAGTGATCAGCGAGGCGGTTTATGTCGGCTTCGCTACCCGCCCGGTGATACGAAGAGAACTGCAACCCGCTCCGGCGGTCAAAGAGCCCTTGACCTTGCCGTCCTTTTTGGAATTCTACATCCCCCTGGCAATGACCTCGCTGCTGCTCCTGTTCGTTCAACCCATTGGCAGCGCGGCGATGAGCCGCATGCCCGAGGCGCTCGCCTCCCTGGCGATATGGCCGGTGGTCAGCGGGTCGATCTTCCTGCTGCGCAGCATGGGGATGGCTTTTAACGAAGTGGTCGTCGCGCTGCTCGACGAGCCCGGGTCCACGCAGCGCTTGCGCCGTTTCTCCTGGATGCTTGCCGTCCTGGTTACGATCCTGTTGCTGATCGTCGCCGCCACACCGCTCTCCCGGCTGTGGTTCGGAATAATCCAGGGGCTGGATCCAACCCTGGCAGACATCGCCATGATCGGTTTGTGGATCGCGCTACCCATCCCAGGCTTGAATGTCCTACAGAGCTGGTATCAAGGAGCGATCGTCAACGGGAAACGCACGCGCGGCGTGACCGAAGCGGTAGTAATTTTTCTGGTCGTGATGACTGTGATGTTGGTAGGCGGTGCAAAATGGGGGCAAGTGACCGGTCTTTACGTCACCTTGGCAGCGTTCAGCACCGCCATGCTGGCGCAGACCATTTGGTTGTGGCTCCGCAGCCGGAAGACGCTGCGCGCAGCGCAGGCTCGGGACGAAGCACACTGGTCTCTCAAAAGCTCCGAAGCGCCAGCAGACTAGGTGCATGGAGTTCCTCGAGTACCTCTCCGACAGACCAAAGAGAGCTTGCCACACCTTCTCCGGCGGCGCGCAGCGGCGAAGCGAGAATTACCGAGTTGACGCCGGTTTCCTGACAAATTTCAGTATAATTAGGTGAATAAGGGACACAAGTTTGGGGAGAGTATCGAGAAAGGAAGCGCATGGCGAATTCGGAACCTGATTGGCGATCGGTAGCCTGGACGGTGTTGCTCTCCAGGGAGATCGACCTGCTGGAGGAGAACGAGCTGACTCCCCAGGGAAAGGTCAACTACCAGTTTTCCGCCATGGGCCATGAGCTAGCCCAAGTACTTCTTGCCCAATGCCTGACCCACGATCACGACGCCGCGACGGCTTACTACCGTTCGCGGCCTTTTCTATTAGCCGCCGGGCTGACCGCGTCCGAAGCGCTCGCCGCGGGCATGGCCCGCACCAATAGCCCGAGCGAAGGACGGGACGTCGGCGTGGTCTTCAACCTGCCCCGACGGAGTGGACCTACTGTGTTACCCGCCTCCGGGGATGTTGGCGCCCAGTACACCCCCGCAGCCGGCTGGGCGCAGGCGATCACTTATCGCCGACAGGTGCTCGGCGAAGGTGATTGGGAAGGCGCCATCGCCGTCGCGATGGGCGGCGACGGCAGCGTGGCGACCAACGGATTCTGGTCCGCCCTCAACATCGTCACAACCCTGCAGCTGCCATATATCTTCTTAATCGAGGACAACCGGTACGGGATCTCCGTCCCGGCGGATCTTCAGACGCCGGGGGGTGATATCGCCGCTAACCTGGCTGCTTATCAAAACCTGAGAATTTTCGACGGGGAAGGCACCGATCCATGTGCGTGCTGGGAGCTGGTCAGCGCCGCCATCGAAGATACGCGCGCCGGAAACGGTCCCTGCCTGCTGCACCTACAAGTCCCCCGGCTGCACGGGCACACCTTCATCGACGACCAGGCTTACAAGTCCCCAGAGGAGCTCGAGGCGGAAGCGCAGCTCGATCCGATCGATCGGCTGCGCAGCCACCTCATCGAGCAACAAGCCTTCACAGCTGATAGCTGGGATGAGCTCGTAGACGAAGTTCGCGCTCACCTGCAAGAAGAATTAACCAAGGCAGAGGCTGCCGCGGAGCCCGAACCCGAACAAGCCCGGCTTGACGTGTATTTCTCGGGCCACACGCCTGAACAGGGCGGTTTGCGCCCAGAAGGCGCCTCCATCCCCATGGGCTCGGTCGAACCACAATTTTCCGGCCCACGCATCAACATGGTGGACGCCATTCGCCGCACGCTGGAAACCGAAATGGAACGCAACCCGCGCATGGTCGTCTTTGGCGAAGACGTGGGGGTGAAAGGCGGCGTGCATGGGGTGACCCTGGATATGCAAACCCACTTCGGCGCCGAGAGAGTGTTCGATACCTCGCTCTCCGAGGAAGGCATCATTGGGCGCGCCGCCGGTATGGCTTTGGCCGGGTTGCTACCCGTACCCGAGATCCAGTTCCGCAAATACGCCGACCCGGCACACGAGCAGATCTCCGATCTGGGCACTGTACGCTGGCGCACCGCCGGAAAATTCGCCGCGCCTGTGGTGGTGCGCATCCCGGCCGGCCACGGTAAGAAGACCGGCGATCCATGGCACAGCGTCAGCGGCGAGGCAGTCTACGCGCACTTACCGGGCTGGCGGTTGGCTTACCCGAGCAACGCGGCGGACGCAGTGGGCTTGCTGCGCGCCGCGCTGCGCGGCGACGACCCGACTTTCTTCTTCGAGCACCGCGCTTTACTCGACACCACCGATGGGCGGCGCCCTTATCCCGGCGATGACTACTGCCTGCCATTCGGCGCGGCAGCCGAACTGCTGGTGGGCGACGAGCTGACCCTGGTCACCTGGGGGGCGATGGTGCCGCGCTGCCGGTCGGCCGTGGCAGACTTTTCGGGGCAGGTGACGCTGCTAGACCTGCGCACGATCGTCCCCTGGGACCAGGAGGCCGTGCTGGACTCCGTGCGGCGGACCGGAAGAGTGCTTGTTGTACATGAAGATACGCAAACCGCCGGGTTTGGCGGGGAGATCATTGGGACGATTGCCGACCAGGCGTTCGTCTACCTGGACGCCCCAATTCGGCGGCTGACCACCCCCGACCTGCCCATCCCCTTCAATATCACGTTGATGGAGAGCGTACTGCCTACCGTGGAACGCATCCGCGCCGCTGTGGCGGACCTGCTGGCTTTTTAATTCGTAAACCGGAATTCATCCGTTGTAAATTGGATATGAACGCAGATACGCAGAGAAATCGCAGATTTTCGCGTATATAACCTAATAACGAAAGCCTGGAGAAATTAATCTATGACCGAGGAATCGCTAGTCCTGACCGGAAGGCAGGTTCCCGTCGTCACGTTAACGCTCAACCGCCCGCAGGCGCTGAATGCGCTCAGCCCGGAGATGCTTGCCGCTTTGTGCGAGGCGCTGGAGGCCGCAGACCGGGATGACGCAATTCGCGCCATCGTCATCACGGGTGACAGACGGGCTTTCGCGGCCGGTGCCGACATCCGGGCCATGGCAGAGTCCTCACCCATGGACATCATCTGCAAGGACACGCTGGGTTACTGGCAACGCATTCACCGCATACAGAAACCAACGATCGCGGCAGTGTGCGGCTATGCCTATGGGGGCGGCTGCGAGCTGGCCATGCAGTGCGATCTGATCGTGGCATCGGAATCAGCGCGCTTCGCCCAACCAGAGATCAAACTAGGCATCATGCCCGGCGCAGGAGGCACCCAGCGGTTGGCTAAAGCGATCGGTCCATACCGGGCAATGGAATTAATCCTGACCGGCGAACCGATCGGCGCGGGCGAGGCACTCCAACACGGCTTGGTCAACCGGGTCGTTCCTGTCGAGCGCTACCTGGAAGAGGCACAGCAGCTGGCGCAAACCATCGCCAAGATGCCCCCGGTCGCCGTGCAGCTCGCCCGGGAAGCGGTCCGCCAGGGCGTGGAAAACACGCTGCGCGAAGGCCTGGAGGTCGAGCGGCGCAACTTCACATTGCTGTTTGACACCCACGACCAGTCCGAAGGCATGCAGGCTTTCCTCGAAAAGCGTGAGCCGCAGTTCAAGGGTGAATGAACATCTCAACGTCAACGTTCAAATAACCAAATTTTAGATGATGTCCTCTACCGCCAACCCACTTCCAAATCGCATCGGCGTGATCGGCGCAGGCACGATGGGCAGCGGCATCGCCCTGACCGCGTTATACGCTGATTTCCACGTAACGCTGTACGATATTTCCCCGGACATGCTCGCCCAAGCACAGGAATATGTTGAAAAATTTCTACTGCGAAAGAAGCGAGCGATCAACATTCAATACCTGACCCTGTCCGGAGAACTGGAGGACTTAGGAGGCTGTAGCGTGGTGATCGAAGCTGCGCCTGAGAAGCTAAGCCTGAAAGAAGAGCTCTTCGCCCGACTGGACCAGATCTGCCCAGCGCCGGCGATCCTGGCGACCAACACCAGCACACTTTCGGTGACGACCCTCGCGGCGGCAACGGAAACCCCGGAGAGGGTCGCCGGAATGCATTTCTTCAACCCCGCGCCGGTATTACCCCTGGTTGAGATCATTCGTGGAGCCCGTTCCGCTCCGGAGACGATCGACGCATTAGTTCGGCTGGCGGAGAAGCTGGGCAAGACCCCGGTCGTCGCCGGGGACACCCCCGGATTCATCGTCAACAGGGTGGCGCGCCCATTCTACGGGGAAGCGCTTCGCTTGCTCGGCGAGAACGCTGCCTCCCATGAGCAGATCGACCACCTGGTTCGGGACGGCGCCGGTTTCCGCATGGGCCCTTTCGAGCTGATGGACCTGATCGGGATCGACGTCAATTACGCCGCGACCCAATCTGTCTACGAACAGACATTCAACGAGCCTCGCTACCGGCCCCACATCATCCAGGCGCGTATGGTCGGTCAAAAAGCCCTGGGACGCAAGAGCGGGCGCGGATTTTACGAGTACACCAAAGATTCGAAAGGCGAAAAAAAACCAACCAGCCCACCGGAGGCAGAAATCGTGGGCAGTACAGTAGCCATTAACGCAGGCAGTTGGGCGCCCGGTCTGGCGGAAGCCTGCCGGCAGAGCGGTTACGAAATTCTAGACCAGCCTGCCGCTGCCGATACGGGCATCCTGACAGCCGGGTTGGCGGAAGGCTTGGAAACGCGAGTCGCAGAGTTGGATCGGGCGCTGCCTGATCATGCGCCCCTAATCTGCCAGTGCCTTGACGCGACTCTTACCGAGATCGCCGCCTGGACCGATCACCCTGAGCGGTTAGTCGGCTTTGACGGGCTGTTTTTCGAAGGAAGACAAGTCGTCACCCTGGCAGCCAGCCCAACGCTCGAGGAAACTTATAAAGCCGCCGCGGAGCTGTTCTTCCA
>CAYNWK010000043.1:0-30931 GCA_964400875.1 uncultured Anaerolineaceae bacterium
AGCAGGCCTGGACGGATGTGACCACGGCCATCGACTCCATCCCGGAGGGGGCCATGCCGCGCATCTACCTGGACCTGGGAGATAAAGACCGTCCGCAGATTGCAAAGTCGGCGATGTGGTTCGAAGAGCTGCTCACCGAGCGCGACATCCCCCACGAGTGGCATCTGTACCCCGGGTACCACGAGGAGGCTTACTGGAGCGCCCACGTGGAGGAATATCTGCGCTGGTATGCCCAGGGTTGGTGAGCGTAGAGTGGTTATAATTCAGGAGTAACTCACGTGGAAAACGGCGAGCTGCAGGCGTGGTTCCAGCGCTCCCGGGAGGTGTTGGAAGGCGCTTACCTGGCACAGCGAGAGCCCTGGCGGCAGTCGGGCATGTCCGGTTCGCGCGACCGCTGGGAGAGACTGCGCAAGCCGGTGGCGGACTGCGTCCACCACTCCGGCAGCTTCCTGGATATCGGCTGTGCGAACGGCTACCTGCTGGAGTGCTGCCTGGCGTGGATTGCCGAGCGCGGCCTGGAGATCGAGCCGTTCGGCCTGGACCTATCGGCGGCGCTGATCGACCTAGCGAAGCAGCGGCTGCCCCGGTATGCGGGCAATTTCTACGTTGGCAACGCCTTCTTTTGGCGACCGGAATTTAAATTCGATTTCGTGCGGACCGAACTGGTGTACGTACCGGCAGACCTGGAGGCGGCCTACCTGGAAAACCTGCTTGAGCGCTTCGTGAAATCAGGAGGCCGGCTGCTGGCAGCCAACTATGGCGAAGGTTTGGAATTCGCGGAGAAGCGCAAGCATATCTTGCCCGGCAGCCATCCCACCGTGGACATCATGGAGCGGCTGGCGCAGCTCGGATACCCCGCAGATGGCTACCGGGATGGCTTCGACCCGGTGAAGAACCGCCGGGTGCGTGTGGCTTACCTGGAAGCTTGAAAAACCATTCCTGATAGGACTTAAACACTTGAGGGAAGAAAGGAGTGTTTGAGCGGGCCGCGCCCGCCCAAACACCTCGGTATAAAAGGAGGAGTACTAGGGATGATCGATCAAGAAAACTTCGTGGAGGCGATCCGAAGCGGGGACCAAGCCCAGGTGAACGCCTTGCTGGAGACGGCACCGTGGCTGATCAATGCACACGACGCTACCGGGGCATCGGCTCTGCTCGTGGCAGTTTACAACAGGCAGCCGGAAATCGTGGAGGAGTTACTGGCCCGTGACTACGAACTGGACATCTGGGAGGCTGCCGCAACCGGACAGGTGGCGCGCGCCGCCAAGCTGGTGACCGCAAACCCGGAGCTGGCCAACGCTTACGCCCCGGACGGTTTTACCCCGTTGGGCCTGGCGGCTTTCTTCGGGCACCTGGAGGTGTTGGCGCTGATGCTGCAGAGCGGCGCGGAGGTCAATTACCCTTCCAAGAATCCCATGCAGGTGCGGCCGCTGCACAGCGCGGTGGCCCACCGGGATGCGGAGACTGCCATGGCGATGGCGAACCTCTTGCTGGAACGCGGCGCGGAGGTTAACGTCGCCCAGCGCGGCGGCTGGACGCCGCTGCACCAGGCTGCCGCGCACGGGTACGCACCCATCGTGCAGCTGCTGCTGGCCAACGGCGCCGATGCGAAGGCCGAGAACGAAGAGGGCAAAACGCCGCTGGATATGGCCCGCGAGAACGGGCAAGAAGAAGTGATCGCCATCCTGGAAGAGGAGCTGGAGCCCGAGGAGACCGACGAGACCGACGGCTGATCCGGCCCCAACAACCCCGAGAAGCAGGTTTGCACCATGACTTTGACCATCGAAGAAGTTGAACACATCGCCGAACTGGCCCGCTTGCGCCTGACGGAAGATGAAAAGACGCGGTACCGCGAGCAGCTTTCCGCGGTCTTGGATTATTTCGAACAGCTGCGCGAGCTGGACACCGCCGAGATCCCGCCGACCTCCAGCGTGCTGCCGGCGCGCAGCGTGCTGCGGGAAGATAAATCCCGTCCCGGGCTCGACACCAAGGATCTGCTGCGCAATGCCCCGGAAGTCGAAGCGGAGCAGTTCCGCATCCCGCCGGTGCTGGAGTAAGCGATGACCGTATTGCACGAACTATCGCTGGCGGAGATCACCACCGGGCTGCGCGCCGGCGAATTTTCCAGCCGGGAGCTCACCCAGGCTTATCTGGATCGGGCGGACCGGTTGGAGCCCGAGCTGCATACCTTCATCACGCGCACGCCGGAGCTGGCAATAACCCAGGCCGATGCGGCAGACGAACGCCTGCGCGCCTGGCGGGCGGAGCCGGAGGGCGCGCTGCCGCCCCTGACCGGCGTGCCTATCGCAATCAAAGATGTGTTGAGCCTAGCGAACGTACGAGCCACAAGCGGGTCGCGCATCCTGGAAAACTTCGTCCCGCCTTTTACGGCGACCTCCGTGGAGCGGCTTCTGGAAGCCGGGGTGGTTGTCCTGGGCAAAACCAACACCGATGAATTTGCCATGGGCTCCTCGACGGAGAACTCCGGATACGGAACCAGCCACAATCCCTGGGACCTGGCGCGCGTGCCGGGCGGTTCCAGTGGGGGAAGCGCTGCAGCCGTCGCGGCGCGCCTGGCCCCGTTGGCCTTGGGGACCGACACCGGAGGCAGCGTGCGCCAGCCAGCCTCTTTCTGCGGCGTGACCGGGATCAAGCCGACATACGGACGGGTCTCCCGCTACGGATTGATCGCCTACGGATCGTCCCTTGACGTGGTGGGGGTCCTGGGCGCTTCCGCGGCGGATATCGCCCCGGTCTTCGCGCGGATGGCCGGGCTCGACCCGCTCGACGCCACAAGCATGGATATCCCCGTCCCGGGGATCGAGCTGAATGCGGATATCAATTTATCCGGTTTGCGGGTGGGCGCGCCGAAGGAGTACTTCATCGAGGGGATCCAGCCGGAAGTAGAGCAAAGGGTGCGGGAAGCCATCGACCAGCTGGGCAAGCAAGGCGCAGAAATCCATGAGATCAGCCTGCCGCACACGCAATATGCCGTGCCGGTGTATTACCTGATCGCCCCGGCGGAAGCCTCAGCCAACCTGGCGCGCTTCGACGGGGTGCGCTATGGTCCACGCGTCCCCGCCGAGGAGATGTGGGAGGTCTTCCGCGGCACGCGCGGCGAGAAATTTGGGCAGGAGGTCAAACGGCGCATCATGCTGGGCACCTACGCGCTCTCGGCGGGTTATTACGATGCTTATTACGGGCAGGCGCAGAAGGTCCGCACGCTGATCAAGGGCGACTTCGAGAAAGCTTTCGAGACGGTCGATGTGATCGCTGGGCCGGTGGCCCCGACGACCGCTTTCAAAATCGGGGAGCACGGCGACGATCCGCTGTCCATGTACCTGGAAGACGTGTTCACCCTGCCGGCTAACCTGGCGGGCGTTCCGGGGATCGCTTTCCCGGTCGGGTTCGACAGCCAGGGGCTGCCGGTGGGGATGCAGCTGATGGGGCCCCACTTCGGTGAGGAGAGCCTCTTCCGGATCACGCACGCTTACCAACAGGTCACCGATTGGCATGCGCGCAGACCGCCTGTGCTGGCTACTTAAATATTCTGAACAACAAAGGACGTTGAGGACTCGATGATTTAAAGGTTGAATTCGTGTCCTTCGTGGTTGATCGGAGAAAATGATGTTTGCCTCTTTTCCGAAAGAAATCGAAGCGTTGATGGCCTGGAAGTGGTCCGATTTTGAACCTTACTACCAGGAACTGGCCGCGCAGTCGTTGAACGCTGCGAACGTGGAGGCCTGGCTGGCGGAATGGTCCCGGCTGGCAGGGGCGCTCTCGGAGATCGAGTTCCGTTTGCAGGTCGGCACGACGGTGGACACCAACGACGAAGCGGTCAAAGCGCGCTACAGCGCCTTCCTGGACGAAATCTACCCGCAGGCGAAAGCCGCCGACCAGACTTTGAAGCAAAAGCTGCTCGACAGCGGCCTCGAGCCCCAGGGTTTCGAGATGCCCTTGAAGAACATGCGCGCCGAAGCGGCCTTGTTCCGGCAGGAGAACCTGCCGCTGCTCGGACAGGAGCTGAAGTTAAGCACCCGTTACGACGAGATCGTTGGGGCTCAGACCGTGGAATGGGAAGGGGAGGAAGTGACCCTGCCTCAGCTGCAGCCGGTTTATCAGGACCCTGATCGCGCCCGCCGAGAACGCGCCTGGCGCCTGGCTCTGGACCGCTGGCTGGAGGATCGCGAGGCGATCAACTCCCTGTGGGGCGAGCTCCTGAACCTGCGCCGCCAGCTGGCCCAGAACGCCGAGCTGCCGGACTACCGCGAGTACCGCTGGCGGCAGCTGCGGCGTTTCGATTACTCTCCTCAGGACTGCGTTCGATTCCAGGCGGCTATCGAAGCGGTGGTCGTGCCCGCCGCCCAACGCCTCTATGAGAAGCGGCGGCGGCAGCTGGGCCTGGACACGCTGCGCCCGTGGGATCTGGAGGTGGACCCGTTGGGGAGAGCGCCGCTGCAGCCGTTCGAAAACGTCGCCGAGCTGGAAGACAAGTGCGCGGCGATCTTCCACCAGGTGGACCTGCAATTGGGGGAGTATTTTGAGACCATGCGGCGGGAGGGCCTGCTCGACCTAGATAACCGCAAAGGCAAAGCGCCGGGCGGCTACTGCATGCCGTATTATTTTTCCAGGCGGCCGTTCATCTTCGCCAATTGTGTTGGTGTGCACGACGACGTGCAGACGATGCTGCACGAAGGGGGGCACGCTTTCCACACCTTCGAGAGCGCCGATCTGCCTTATTTTCACCAGATGGACCCACCAATGGAATTTGCTGAGGTTGCTTCGATGGGCATGGAGCTGCTGGCCTCGCCCTACCTCACCGCGGAGCACAGCGGGTTTTATTCAGCGGGAGAGGCGGCGCGCGCCCGGATCGAGTTCCTCGAGCGAGCGATCCAGTTTTGGCCGTACATGGCGGTGGTGGACGCTTTCCAGCACTGGGTGTACGGGAATCCAGGTTCAGCATCCGAACCGGAAAACTGCGACGCCAGGTGGGCGGAACTGTGGGAGCGTTTCATGCCCGGGGTAGACTGGAGCGGTCTGGAGACGGGACTGAGCACCGGCTGGCAGCGCAAACAGCACATCCACCAGGTTCCGTTCTATTACGTCGAATATGGGCTGGCTCAGCTCGGCGCGGTACAGGTCTGGCGCAATGCACTGGATGATCAGAGCGGTGCGGTGCGGGCTTACCGCAAGGCGCTGGCGAAAGGGGGTATGCTGCCTTTACCGCAGCTGTTCGCCCTTGCAGGGGCCCGGTTTGCATTCGATGAGCAGATTTTGCGGCAGGCGGTCGGGTTGATGGAAGGGACGATCGCAGCGTTGGAGGATGAGGGCGAGTAAGGAATGATCCACGAATGGCGCGAATGGAAACAAACTTCGCGAAGGAAAACACACCCATAGGTTACCACTGAGCGGGGAGGGCGTCTGTTGATTGAGGGCGGCAATGACGCTCTGCATCGCCGCCAGGGAAGCTATGTAGTCATGGAGGTTGATCGTGCAGTATGTTAATTTAGGGAACACCGGTCTGGAAGTCTCGCGGATCTGCCTGGGGACGATGACCTACGGCACTTCCAAGTGGCGCGATTGGGTGCTGGATGAGGAAGAAAGCCGGCCGTTTTTCCGCCGCGCCATCGACGCGGGGATCAACTTCTTTGATACAGCGAATGCTTACTCCGCCGGGGTGAGCGAGGAGGTCACCGGACGGGCGCTGCGCGACTACGCCCGCCGCGAGGAGATCGTGCTCGCCACTAAGGTGTACTTCCCCTACAACGACAAGCCCAACCAGGGCGGCTTATCGCGGCTGCACATCCTGCGCGCGGTGGAGGATTCGCTGCGCCGCCTGGGTACGGATTACATCGACCTGTACCAGATCCACCGTTGGGATTACACGACGCCCATCGAGGAGACCCTGGAAGCGCTGCACGACCTGGTCAAGTCCGGCAAGGTACGCTACATCGGCGCTTCGAGCATGTACGCCTGGCAGTTCGCAAAGTCGCTGTACCTGGCGGACCTGCACGGCTGGACGCGCTTCGTCTCGATGCAAAATCACTACAACCTGGTTTACCGGGAAGAGGAGCGCGAGATGATCCCGCTGTGCCGGTCCGAGGGGATCGGCTTGATCCCGTGGAGCCCGCTGGCGCGCGGTTTCCTGGCGGGCAACCGGGCGCGCAGCCGGGCGGATGGCGGGGAAACGGTGCGGGCCAAAACCGATGATTACGCGCACAAGATGTACTACGAAGAAACGGATTTCGAGGTAGCCGAGCGCGCCGAGGAAGTGGCCAAACGCCACGGGGTATCCCCGGCCCAGATCGCGCTGGCCTGGATGCTGGATAAGCCGTGGATCACGTCGCCGATCATCGGGGCCAGCAAGATGTACCAGCTGGACGAGGCCATCGGGGCGCTGGATATCGAGCTCTCCGAAGAGGACGTTGGCTACCTGGAAGAACCCTACCAGCCGCACCCTGTATTGGGGCACAGCTGACGGAGGAACTATACTTGGCGCGCTCCGCAAGCCAATATCGCTGCGCTTTCTTTAAGCGGAGGGGCCGGTTCAGCTGAGGGTATAATAAGCGCCCAACCTTAAGAAATTCTATTCTAGTTTAGGAATGGGGAGAGCTGAGTTTAATGAAAGAAACGCTAAAGATCGTCATCCCGATGGCCGGGCTGGGGACCCGCCTGCGGCCGCACACCTGGAGTAAGCCAAAACAGTTGGTCAGTGTCGCCGGCAAGGCGGTGCTCGACCACGTCCTGGACACGCTTGACTCCCTGCCGGATCCGAAGGATGTAGAACTGATCAATATCGTGGGCTACCTGGCGGAACAGATCGAAGATCATATGTCGGAGCATTACCCCGAGGTCAAATCGCATTACGTGATCCAGGAAAACCCGCGCGGCCAATCGCACGCCATTCACCTGGCAAAAGAATACCTGCATGGCCCGGCGTTAATCGTCTTCGCCGACACCTTGATCGAGACGGACCTGGGCTTCCTGGTCGACGAAGCGGCCGAGGCGGTGGTGTGGGTCAAGCCGGTGGAGGACCCGCGCCGTTTCGGCGTTACCGAGGTCGGTGAAGGTGGGATGGTCAAGCAGCTGATCGAAAAACCTTCGGACATGAGCAACAACCTGGCGGTGGTAGGATTCTATTACTTCCAGGAATCGGCCGAACTGATTGACGCCATCGAAGAGCAAATGGCTCGCAAGATCGAGCTCAAGGGCGAGTACTATCTTGCCGACGCAGTCAATATCATGCTCGAGCGCGGCCTGAAGATGCGCCCGCAAAAAGTGGACATCTGGCTGGACGCCGGGACTCCCGAGGCGCTGCTGGACACCAACCGCTACTTGCTGGAGAATGGTCGCAGCAACACCGGTGAAGCCCAGAAGCGGGACAGCGTTGTGGTGATCCCACCGGTATACGTGCACCCCAGCGCCAAGGTGATCAATTCGATCCTCGGGCCGCACGTCTCGCTGGGCGCAAACTGCCGGGTGGAGAGCAGCGTGATCCGGGATTCAATCCTGGAGGATGACAGCCAGGCGACCGACGTGATCCTGGAACGGTCACTGCTGGGGCGGCATGCGCAGATCAGCCGCCGGGCGGGCGAGATCAACGCCGGGGATCACTCGATCGTCGCGTTGTAACCTGGGTGAGATGGACGAACCCGTCGCTTGCCTCTCCGGCGGAGTCTACGCCGATCGACCGGTGGCCCTGCGCTGGGAGGCGCACTGGCTGCGGATCGAAGCGATCGTCGATCGCTGGCGCACGCCTCAAGGCAAGGGTTTTCGCGTCCGGGTAAAAGAAGGACAGAATTTCAGGCTATTCTTTGACGAACTGCAGGATTCCTGGCAGGTCGAAGCAGAATAATATCGTGCAGGCAGCGAAGCGCCGGGCAAATCACCGGATCTATTGAAAAGGAGCCAACGTGGATCGACGCTACCTCTCCAATCGAGTGATCAACCTGAAACCATCGGGCATTCGCCGGTTCTTCGACATCGTCGCCACCATGGACGATGTCATCTCGCTGGGCATCGGCGAGCCAGACTTCGTCACGCCAGGCCCGATCCTGGAGGCCGGGGTGCGCGCCTTGCACGCGGGCGAGACGCACTACACCTCCAATGCGGGCGTGCTGGAGCTGCGCCGGGCGCTGGCGCGACACTTGCTGGAGCTGCACGGGGCGGTATACGACCCAATGGACGAGATGGTGATCACCGTCGGGGTCTCGGAAGCCCTGTATTTGGCCATGACCGCCCTGCTGGAGCGCGGCGACGAGGTGATCATTCCGACGCCGTGTTTCGTCTCTTACCAGGCGGAGGTGATCCTGGCGGGCGGGGTGCCGGTCGAGCTGCCCACCTTCGCCGAAGATAACTTCCAGCTGCGCCCGGAGGCGGTCGAAGCCGCCATCACCGAGCGGACCAAGGCGATCCTGATCGGCTATCCCAATAACCCGACCGGGGCGGTCGCCACCCGGGAGACCATGCTGGCGGTCGCCCGCCTGGCAGAGAAATACGACCTGATCGTGGTTTCCGACGAGCTCTACGACCAGCTGGTGTACGGCGTCGAGCACGTTTGCTTTCCCACCCTGCCGGGGATGTGGGAGCGGACGATCTTGCTGGGCGGTTTTTCCAAGAACTATGCCATGACCGGCTGGCGAATCGGCTTCGCTGCCGGACCGGCAGGGCTGATCCAGGGCTTGCTGCGCATCCACCAGTATACGATCATGTCCGCGCCGACTATCGCCCAGGCGGCCGCGCTGGAGGCGCTGGAGAACGGCGCGCCGCTCGTCGCCGAGATGCGCGACGAATACGACCGCCGCCGCCGGTTGATCGTCTCCGGGTTGAACCAGCTGGGTTTGCCGACCTGCGAACCTCACGGCGCGTTTTACGCCTTTTCCAACATCGCGGTCACCGGTATGGACGACGAAACTTTCGCACAGCGGCTGCTGGAGGAAGAGCGCGTGGCGGTCGTGCCGGGCAACTCCTTTGGGGCTGGCGGAGAGGGCTTCGTGCGCTGTTCCTACGCCACGGCTTACGAGAAGATCGAAGAGGCCCTTGACCGCATGGAGCGCTTCATGCGCCGCCACGGTTAAAATTCCGCCGGGTTTATTGGGCAAGCTCCGCCGTCCAATACCCCATGCGAAAAAGTATTTGAGGCTTGAAGCATGGCTTTGATGTACGAACCGGTGATCGGCCTTGAAGTCCACGCCGAACTGGAGACCAATTCGAAGATGTTCTGTGGGTGCCCGGTGGTCGACCCGACCCTGGCGGAGCCCAACATGGCTGTGTGCCCGATCTGCGCCGGCATGCCGGGGGTGCTGCCGGTGGTCAACCGGCGCGCCGTGGAGTACGCTCTGCGGGTCGCCCTGGCGCTGAAGTGCGAGATCTACCCGACCAGCATCTTCGCCCGTAAGAATTATTTCTATCCCGATCTTCCCAAGGGTTACCAGATCTCCCAGTACGAACAGCCCTTAGCCAGGCACGGGCTGCTGACGATCCTCACGTCCGAGGGAGAAAAAGAGATCCGCATTCGACGGGTGCACCTGGAGGAGGACACCGGCAAGCTCACCCATGTCAATCAGAACGGCGACTCCTACTCCCTGGTAGACCTCAACCGGGCTGGGGTGCCTTTGCTGGAGATCGTCTCCGAGCCCGACCTGCACGACGCCGAAGAGGTGCGCGCCTACGCCATGGGCCTGCGTTCATTGCTGCGCTACCTGGGAGTCAACTCCGGGGACATGCAGAAGGGCATTATGCGCATCGAGCCGAACGTCTCCGTCCGCCCGGTGGGCGAGGAGACTCTGGGCACGCGCGTGGAGATCAAGAATCTGAACTCCTTCCGGGCGCTGGAACGCGGCGTCGCCTACGAGATCGACCGGCAGATCGCCCGTCTGTGGGAAGGTAAGCCGGTGATCCAGGAGACAGTCGGATGGGATGAGGCCAAGCAAGCGACTTTCACCCAGCGGGTCAAGGAGGTCGAAGAGGACTACCGCTACTTCCCCGAGCCCGACCTGCCGCCCCTGGTGGTCGAGCAGGAATGGATCGAGCGCATCGCCTCCACGCTGCCGGAGCTGCCGGTGGAAAAGTTCCGCCGCTTCCGGGAGCAGTACGGCCTGAACGAGTACGACGCCGGGGTGCTGACCGCCGAGCGAGCCGTGGCGGAATATTTTGAGGAGGCGCTTGCCGAAGCCAAGGGCAGCACGCCAAAAGTTGTGGCGAACTGGATCACGGGCGAGCTGTTCGGCTTGCTCAACCAGGCCGACGCCGGCATCGAAACCGCGCGGGTGACACCCCAGGCGCTGGCGGGTCTGATCCGCATGGTGGAAGCGGGGGAGATCAACCAGAACACCGCCAAGTCCGTGCTGGCAGAGATGTTCACTACAAGAAAAAGCCCCGAGGAGATCGTCGCTGCGCAAGGCCTTGGGCAAATCTCGGACGCCGGGCATATCTCCGGCCTGGTGGAAAGCGTGTTGGCGGAGAATCCGGACCAGGTCGCCGAGTATTTAAGCGGCAAAGAGGCGATCGCACGCTGGTTTTTCGGGCAGGTGATGCGCGCCGCCCAGGGCCGGGCGAACCCCCAGATCGTCCAGATGGAGCTGGACCGGCAGCTGGCGGAATTTAGCAAAGAGGACCGCGCCTAAACCTTACGAGAGGGTAAGGCGCATGGCGTGGGAAAGTGCGTTTTGTCACTTGACGGGATCTGTAGCCTCTGTTAAGGTTAAAGGGCGAGCAACGGCGCGAACATTGGAAAGAACGCTGGGATTGATGCGAGGATGAGCTTACTGGTTTTCAATACGCCCTGCTCAGACGGAGAAACTTGCGGGCACCATACCGTGGTGCCCGCTTATCATTCCTATCCACATCCAAGGAACCAGGAGAAAATTGTCTATGGCAGAAACGATTAACGCGTTCGAAATGGCCCAGCGGCAATTCGACGGCGTCGCCGGGCAGCTCAACTTAGACCCAGAGGTCGCCGAGATGCTGCGCTGGCCCAATCGAGAATTCAAATTCCAGATCCCGGTGCACATGGACGACGGCACAATCCGGGTCTTTTTTGGGTACCGTGTGCAGCACAGCGATGCGCGCGGACCGTGCAAGGGGGGCATCCGCTTCCATCCCTCCGAAACGTTGGACACCGTGCGCGCCCTGTCGATGTGGATGACCTGGAAGACGGCGGTCGCCGACATCCCGCTGGGCGGCGGCAAAGGCGGCGTGGCGGTGGATTCGGCTTCTCTGTCCATCGCCGAGCAGGAGCAGCTGTGCCGCGGCTGGGTACGGCAGATCTGGAGAAACATCGGCCCGCGCCAGGACGTCCCCGCGCCCGACGTCGGCACCAACCCGGGCATGATGGGCTGGATGATGGATGAGTATTCCCGGCTGGTCGGGGAGTACACGCCCGGTGTGATCACGGGCAAGCCTGTCGGGGGCGGCGGCTCGCTGGGACGCACTGAAGCGACCGGCTACGGTGTGATCTACACCGTGCGAGAAGCGATGAAGCACCTCAAGATGGACTCGACCAAATCCGTCGCCTCCATCCAGGGCTTCGGCAACGTTTCCCAGTACGCGGCGATCGGCTTTACCGAGTTACTCGGCGGCAAAGTCGCAGCGGTATCCTATTGGGACCGCGAGGACCGGAAGCCCTACACGGTCAGCCACCCGCAGGGCATCGAGCCGCATTTCCTACAGGGCATCACCGATGTCTACGGGACGATCGACAAGGACCAAGCCCAAGAGGCCGGCTACCTGATCGAGGACGCCGACGCCTGGATCGCCAAGGACGTGGACGTGTTGATCCCCGGCGCGCTGGAAGGCCAGATCAACGCCGAGAGCGTGACCCAGATCAGCGACCGCGTCAAACTGATCGCCGAAGGCGCCAACGGGCCGACCACGCCGGAAGCCGACGAGGTCTTCAAGCGCAACAACGTCTTCGTGATCCCCGACTTCCTGTGCAACGCCGGCGGGGTGACCGTCTCATACTTCGAAAGCGTGCAGAACGATATGAACTACTATTGGACGCGCGAGGAAGTGCTTGACCGCCTGGACACCAAGATCACGCAGGCCTTCAACAGCGTGGTGGAGATGGCGAAGACCGAGAAGGTGTATATGCGTGATGCAGCCTACATGGTCGCCATAGCCCGCGTGGTTAAAGCGATGGAACTGCGCGGCTGGCTGTAGATTTACCTGACGCTGTTAATGGCAGCCCGAGGGCGATGTGCGCGAGCCCTCGGGCTGGTTTCTTAATGAGGACTTAGGCGCTCGAGGAATCTGCGAAACTGCTATTAATGTTACAATTTTTTGCACCCCGAGAACGCTCAGCGGAATAACCAACCCTGCCGGCCCGCACGGCAAAGGACCACCTCATGCCAACCATTCGCCGACTGTACCTGTACGCCGTGGCATTCATCAGCCTGGAGGTCATCATTTGGGGATTGATCGGCCTGGGTAGGACGATGGCGGCGGAAAATGGGTTTGGAGTGGAGGCTGCCAGTCTGGCGGAAGGTCTGGCGCTGCTACTGGTAGGTCTGCCCGCTTTCGGCCTGCATTGGTGGTTGGCGCAGCAAGGCGCGGCCGAGCTGGTCGAAGAGCGCTCCTCCCGCATACGGGCTGTATTCCTCTACGGCGCGCTTCTGGCGACCTTGATCCCGGTGGTGCAGAACCTGCTGGCCATTGCCGACCGGCTGCTGTTGGAGGCGTTTGGCGCCGGCGCCCAATGGGCCCTGTTCGGGGGCGGGCAAAGCGTCCTGGATAACCTGATCGCCGCGGCTGCCAACGCCCTGGCAGCCGGTTATTTGTTCCTGGTGACGAGGGCCGAATGGGGCAGGCAGCTGCAGGGGCAGGCTTTTCCGGAGACCCGCCGGCTCTACCGCTACGCCTGGCTGATCTACAGCCTGGGTCTGATAGTCGCCGGGGCAGCGCTGGTGTTGATCCTGCCCATCGACCTGTATACCGCCGTGGGCGGCGAGAGGCTTGCCTCCCTGGCGAACGGGTTGGCGCTCTCTGTCCTAGGGTGGCCGCTGTGGTATTTCACCAGCCGGCGCATCCGGGCATCCTTGCGCGAGCCTGCAGAACGCGAGTCGATGCTGCGACTGGGGGTGCTCTACACGCTGACCCTGGCGGGGGCGCTGGGCGGGCTGCTTTCGGCCGGCCGGGCCTTGAACGTCCTGGCGCTGGCTGCCATGGGGGCGCCGTTGAGCACTCCTCAAATCCTGGAGCGGACTGGCGAGCCCCTGGCGGCCGGGCTGGCGCTCGGCGCAGTTTGGCTGGTCTACGGGCGCAGGCTGCGAGGGGAGATCGAGGCCATCCCCGAAGCGCCGCGGCGGGCGGCGCTGAAGCGTTTTTATTTCTACGCCCTTTCCCTGGTCGGTCTGGGCGCGGCGGTTTACGGCTTGAACGCGCTGCTCTCCCAGGGCCTGGCCGCGCTGTTGGGGAGCAGCGCGGAGAACGCCTCGCTCAATCGCGCCCGGTTGGCCTCCGGCATCAGCGCCGCCCTCCTGGGGATACCGGTTTGGGTACTGGCCTGGCTGCCGATGGTCCGGGAAGCTATCCATGACGGGGAGAGCGGGGACTACGCGCGCCGGTCCCTGGTGCGGCGGGCGTATTTGTTCCTGGTGATCTTCGCCGGAGTCCTGGGAATCATGGCCGGGGCCGGCAACCTGGTTTTCCAGGCGCTCCAGGCGCTGCTCGGCGAGGCTCCGCAAGGCTATCCATTGAGCGCCTGGCAAGTTGGCGCGACGCTGGTTTTGTTCTTGATCGTGCTGGTTTACCACGGGCGGGTCCTGCGCGTCGACGTACGACGTGCGGCCCTTTCGCTCGCCCGCCGCCACGCGCAATTTCCAGTCCTGGTGCTTGCGCCGGAAGAAGAGGCCTTCGCCGCCACGCTGGCTAAAGCCCTGGAGCGGGAAGCCCCGGAGCTGCCGGTGGCGGTGCAGCCGATCAGCGCCGGGGCGCCGGACGAGACCCAATCCGCTGCCAGCGCCGTGATCTTGCCCAGCGCGCTGCTCGCCGCGCCCCCGGAGGCTTTGCGGTTGTGGTTGGCGGATTTTTCCGGGGCGCGGGTAGTGATCCCCACGGAAGCAGAGGGATGGCATTGGCTGGGAGGGGGCAGCCGGGCGCTCGCCGGTCACGCCGGACGAGCCGCCCAGGTTGTTCGGCGTATGGCGGAGGGAGAGGAGCCGTCTCCGCCCCTGGAAGGCTCGCTCTGGATGACGGTGATCTACATGCTCGCCGGGCTGGCCGCGCTGCAGCTGGCGCTGGTTATCGTCGCTGTTGTGGCGGCGCTGGTGTTTGGTTGATCGCTCTTCATCGAAGAGCCGTGTTTTAGGAGGGTTGAGATGGAACGGCTTAAACGTTTTGTGGTCGCAGTACCGATCTTCTTAATGGCTGTGTGGATCATCGCCCTTAAAGTTGTGGGGCTATCTGGAACTGCCTCCGCTCACTGGGGAGATGAATTCGGCCCTGCTTGCGGCGCAGCCACGATCGATGGCCAGGTCGATGCTTTGGAATGGAGCAATGCGGCAACTCAAACATTCCTCATGGAGAACCAAGGGATCACAACGCCCATCACTGCTACGCTCCACGTGATGAACAGCGCGAAAAATCTGTATTTGGGAATCACCATTGAGGATGATGAGTTCAGTGATATAGGGGAATTCTTGCCGCGAGGAGATACGTTTCAGGTCTTCTTCGACAACGATCACAGCGGCTCCCTGTTCGCGCTGGAAGATGACGTCCTGGATGTCAATGCCGGTTCACCTCAATTCGACGACCGCTTTGTCGTTGGCTCGCCTGCGCCTGGCAGCAACAGCTCTGACGCTGATAACGGCGGTACGAAGGATGGAGATGGTAAGGCGGGCCGGTTAGGCAAACTGAATCACTTTGAGATCAAACACCCGCTGTGTTCCGGAGATAACAAGGACTTCTGCCTCTCACCCGGCGACACCGTTGGCTTTAGGCTCGATTATCTCGACGCTGAGACGGATGGGAGTTTCGGCAGCAGCCTTTTCTTCCCAGGCAGTACGGATACTTCCGTGGCGGACATCGTAATCGGCAGCTGTAAGAACCCCGACCTGTTTAGCTACCTGCCAATAATCGTGAAATAACTAAATATGGCTTAAGACCTACAAGTATTCCCCTTTCTCGGTTGATCACAAAGGCAGCCAGGTCCCCAACCCGCGGTCCTTGGCCCGCCGGTAGATCTCGGGGGCGACGGCCATGTCGTCCAGGGCCAGGCCGAGGTTGATCGCCAGGGTGCGCTCCGCCGGGTTCTCCCGGCCCGGCTTATTTCCGGCGACGATCTCGCCCAGGTCGGCGTAGGGGGTGGGAGTTTTCTGGAAGTAGCCGGACTCCCGGTAGTATTGAAATTGGGCGTGGTCGTCCGTGGCGATCTTGTCGAACTCGGCCAGGGCTTCCCCCTGCCAGTAGCTGTCGAAATCGACGGCGCTGGCGAAAGCCCCCGGCTGAAGCCAGCCGGCGGGGATGGTCGGCTCGGGGTGCTTGAGGATCGGCCCGGAGGTGACCACCAGGTCGCAGGGCTCCACGGCCTTGCGCGGCTGGTCCACGCCGATCACTTCGAGGTCCAGGGCGGCGGACATATCACCCACGAAGCGGCTTTGCACATCTTTATTGGTGTCGAAAGCGTAGGCGCGATCCAGGGAGAAGAGCGCCGCCAGCGCCTCCAAATTGGTGCGCCCCTGCACCCCGCAGGCCAGGACTCCGGCGGTGCTGCTCTCCGGCCTGGCTAAATATTTGGCGGACAGCGCCGAGGCCGCCGCCGTACGGTAGGCGGTGATCCAGGTGCAGTCCATCACGGCGTACGGGATCCCGGTGTCCACGTCGTTGAGGATCAGCAGCCCGCTGATGTAAGGCAGGCCGCGGGCCTGGTTGCCCGGGTAGCCGCTGACCCACTTGAGCCCGGTCGAGCGCATGGCGGGGATATAGGCCGGCATGGCGTGGATGAAAGCGTCCGGCTGGGTGTGTACGCCGGGTTTGGGCGGCATCTCGACCCGCCCGGCGCCCTTTTCCTGAAAGGCGCGCTCCAGCAGATCGATCACAGTGCGCATATCCAGGGCGACAGCTTCGACGTCGGCGCGGGAGAGGTAGAGGATTTGCAGATCGTTCATGAGAGGGTCTCCTTGTTATTTTTCCTCACCGAACCTCTCCCCACGGGAGAGGAATATCGAGCCTGGCGGGCCAGATAGATGCCTCCTAGCACCAGCGCGCCGCCCAAGGCCTGCCAGAGGGTTAGCGCCTCGCTGAGCAGCAGCCAGGCGAAGACCGTCGCCAGGACCGGCTGCACTAACAGGCTGACCGAGGAAAAAGCCGCCGGCAGGTGCGCCAGGGCGAAGGCGATCAGCCCCTGGCCGCCGGCGTGGGAGAGCAGCGCCAGGCCGAGCAGCACCAGCCAGCCCCAGATGTCGAAAGGCCACAGCCCTTCCCCGGAAAGCAGCGCGACCGGCAGCAGTACGACTACGGTGACCAAGCCGCCCCAGGCCAGGATCGTCGTGGCGGCGAAACGCTGCCGCAAACGGCTGACGGCGAGGATATAGCCGCCGTAGAAGACCGCCGTGATCAGACCCAGGCCATCACCGAGCAAATGCTGGGGGCTCAAACTGAGGCTGACGCCGACCAAGATCGTCGTACCCGCCAGAGCGACTAGCATGCCCAGCAGAAAGGCCGGGCTGACCCGCTGGCGGAAGAACAGCCAGCCGCCCAGGGTGACGAAGACCGGGGCGAAGTTGGCCAGCAGTGTGGCGTTCGCAACGGAGGTGAGGCGGATGGACCAGTGCCAGAAGGCCAGGTCGGCGGCGAAGAACAGGCCGGCAGCGGCCAGGCCCAGGTAATCGGAGGGGGAGACCGGCCTTTGGGCAGGCTCAGCGCCCGGACCGGCGTAGCCCGTCGCCAGCCACAAGAAGGGCAGCGCCAGGGCCAGCCTCCAGAACGCGGTGGCGCTGGGTCCCACCTGGCTTAGGCGCACGAAGATCGGCGCGAAGGCGATGGCGACCGCCCCGGCGAACAGGGCGGGCAAAGCGAGGCGAGCGGCGGGGATCTGCTCGGCGAGGGAGGGCGATCGTTCGGAGTTCATCGGCGGAGAGCTGTCGTACTCGTTAGTGGGTGGAAGGATTTTTATGGACAAGTATAGCGCAGATTGAGTTGTCTTTGAGCCCCCTCACCTAACCTCTCCCGGCGGCACACCGTGTCGCTTGGGGAGAGGAATTTAAGATGATGAACTACAGTATTCGTTTATAATCTCGCGTGCCAACCTCGTCTTGAAGAAAGCGTTCCATGTTCAATCGAGCGATCATCGTTCTGCTGCTCATCCCTGCCCTGGCGGCCTGCACCCCACCAGCCCCGCCGCGGACGGTCGCGCTTGAAACCGACTCACCCAGCCTGCCGACCGAAACGGTCGCGCCCAGCCCGCCGACAGGCGCGCCGCCGATGACGCCAACTTCGCCGCCCCCGGCGGAGCACATCATCGCCATTCGCCAGGTGGGAGGCGTTGGTGAATTCTTCGACGTGCGCACGGGCCAGACTTTCACGCCGCGCGGCGCCAACTACGTCTTCGTGCCCCACGAGGGGCAGATGGAGCTGCACCTGCTTCGAGTCGGCGTTTACGACCCGGCGCTAACCCGACAGGACTTCCAGACGCTGGCCGATTATGGTTACAACACCGTGCGGGTCTTTCTGGATCACTGCAGCCAGGGCCCGGGCTGCATCGGGGACGATGATAACGTGGGGCTCAACCCGGCCTACCTGGACAACATCGCCGATATGATGGCTGCCGCCAAGGAAACCGGATTGTTCATCCTGTTTACCTCTAATGACCTGCCCGACCAGGGAGGCTACGCCGAACAAGCGAACGGGCAGGCTGGGGAGATCTTCGCCGGGTACCGGAACGCCTATTTTCTGACCCAATCCGGGTTGGATGCCGCGCGCAGCTACTGGAGCGACCTGCTCTCCGGTCTGCGGGAGCGGGCCGCGGCCTTCGACGCCGTGCTCGCCTGGCAGCTGCTCAACGAGGAATGGCTGTTCGCCGACCAGCCGCCGATGTCCCTGACCAGCGGCACGGCTGAAACCCCAACGGGATCCTACGACTTGAGCGACCCTGCAGCAAAACGGCGGATGGTTGATGACACCCTGGTGAACTATATCGCCGAGCTCAAGGCCGAGATCCTACGCCACGACCCGACCGCCCTGGTCACCATGGGTTTCTTCGCTCCCGAGGTAGTCGCCCCAGGCTGGTACGTACAAACCGAGCCGCTGCTGGAACGCTCTGCACTGGATTTCTTCGATTTCCATCTCTATCCCGGCGACCACAGCCAGGCCGAGCTGGTCGAGGCCTTCGGCATGACAGGTTACCAGTCCAAGCCGATCGTGCTGGGTGAATACGGCGCTTTCCGCCACATCTACCCGGAAGTCCTGCCCGCGGCCCGCGAGATCAACGCCTGGCAGGTCGAGTCCTGCACCTACGGTTTCGACGGCTGGATCTACTGGACGTACCATCCGGCGCCGGCTTACGTAGACGACCGCACCTGGGGCCTGGTGGACGAAGACGGCTTTTTGCTGGAACGATTGTCGCCCAACCTGCATCCGGACCCGTGCGAGGCCGCGCTGATCCTCAGCAACAACCTGGCCTACGGCAAACCGGCCCGCGCCTCAACCAGCCTGGCCGAAAACCCGCCGGAACTGGCGGTCGATGAAAACGCGGCCAGCCACTGGGGTTCTGGCGAGGACGCTCCGCAGTGGATCGAGATCGACCTGCAGGTGGAATACACCCTGGACCGGGTCGAACTGCTGGTCAGCCAGTACCCCGCAGGACAGACGGAACACCACCTGCGCGGCCGAAGCGCCAGCGGCAACTGGCAGGATTTAGTGACCTTTGAAGGCGTCACCAATGACGGCGACCGCCTGATCTTCGACCCGGAAACGCCAGTCCCGGGGATACAGTTTTTACGCATCGACACCCTGGTCAGTCCATCCTGGGTCTCCTGGTTCGAGATTGAGGTCTACGGGGAGGCGACGCCGTAGAACGGGATTGCCGGGCCATCTTCGCCGGCCTGCCAGGACAAATCGAGAATCGCCGGCCAGCCGCCCGTGTACTGGAAAATTTGGCCTTCTCGATGTATACTCATATCGAGCCTCCGGGTCGCGATCTATACCCTGTCTAATCATCCTGAGGAGAAGCCGCACCAATGAAAGTATCCGTCCTGCAAGAGAATTTAGCCCATGGTTTGAACATCGTCTCCAGAGCGGTATCGCCGCGCAGCACCCTTCCGGTTTTGGCCAACGTATTGATCGCCACCGATGAAGGCCGTCTGCGGCTCTCGGCGACCAATTTAGAGCTGGGCATTACCCTGTGGCTCGGGGCCAAGATCGAAGAGGAAGGCTCAACCACCGTACCGGCGCGCACCTTTAACGAACTGGTCAGCACGCTCTCGGACAAGCAAGTGGATATGACATTGAACGTGCGCACGCAAACGCTTAACGTGCGCAGCGGCTCTTCCAATACCGATTTGAAATGCATCGATTCCCAGGAATTCCCGCCCATGCCGACTCCCGACTTGAAGGACGGCATCCAGCTCAACGTGACCGACCTGAAGGAGATGATCCAGCAGGTGGTCTTCGCCGCCTCCACGGATGAAGCTCGACCGGTGCTGACCGGGGTGCAGGTCAACGTCCAGGATAACGAGATCTCCCTGGCTGCGGCAGACGGCTTCCGGCTGTCGATCCGGAAGGCGGAGCTCTCCGCGCCGGTCTCCCGGCCGATCAACGCCATCATCCCGGCGCGCGCCTTGAGCGAGCTGGCCCGCATCCTGGGAGACAGCGACCAGTCGCTGACCATGGTGCTGCCGCCCGGGCGCGGGCAGGTCATCTTCCGGTTGAAGGACGTCGAGCTGGTTTCGCAGCTGATCGAAGGCACTTATCCCGACCTCGAGCAGATCATCCCGCGCAATTACAAAACCCGCACCGTGCTCTCCACCAATGAATACCTCAAGGCCTGCAAGCAGGTGGAGATCTTCGCCCGGGAAGGCTCGCACATCGCCCGGATCAACATCACACCGGGCGGCGAGATGCAGCCGGGCACCGTGGAGGTTTCGGGGCAATCGGAGGAGACCGGCTTCCAACAGAGCACGCTGGACGCTTCCGTCGAAGGGGATCAGCTGCTGATTGCCTTTAACGTGCGCTTCTTGCGGGAAGTTTTGGACGTGATCGGTACGCCAGACGTCGTCCTCGAGACCACCGCCGACACCGCCCCGGGGATCATCCGGCCGGTTAGCGACAATAATTTCTTGCACGTGATCATGCCGATGCATTTGGGCAGCTAGCGAGCGCAAGGCGGCGGTAACTCAATTAAACTTTGCTGATAACGCCTGGCGCCGGACTGTGGCAGCCAGGCTGATTCCTCGAGCAAAATAGATTGCCTTTTGGCGCCCGGCAGTGGGCAGCAGCTTGCGGCTGTGGGCCTGCGAACTGCCGGGTGTTTTGCTGGTTCCCGGCGGTGAAGTCCCTTGCGGACAGTTCCTGCAGGGAACTTCTGAAGTTATAATTTGGCGAATGTCGCATTCCTCCGCGGCTGAATTTAATCTGGTACGAAATCTGGGATCATGACCTTTCCAACCGCCTCCACCGATCGAGCTTTGAGCATTTACCTGGCTCTGGCTCAATACCCGGTCTTGCGGGTGCGCATCCGGGCGCGCATGCGCCGCGAGCTCTTCGAGCGCGGCGTGATCAGCCCGCAGGACTTCGAGGCCGAGGTGCGCGACCAGGCGATCCGCTCCCAAGCCCGCGAGGGTCTGCACGATCCTTTTTCCGAAGAGCCTGAAGATATCTGGGAGGTGCGCCTGGGGCGCGTGCGCAGCCACCTGACAGACTTCCATTTCGCCTACAACCTGCCATATACCCTGTTCGAACAGATCGTGCGGGACGTGCTGGCCGAGCGCGGGGCGCAGTCCGAGGACTTGCTGGTCACCTTTAACCCGGAACTGGCCCCGCAAAGGATGCTCTTCGAGCAAGCTCAGGCAATTGAGAATTTACCTGTTGCGGAGCGCGCCCGTGCAGACGCCCGGCTGCGTGAGATCAAGGTGGTGTTGATCCGTACGCTGATCAGCGATCAGCTGGCCTATATCAACATCGCGAGGGAATGGTTCAACGTCTCGGACCTTGAAGAGATCAAGCACCGCAAGATCGGCGGGGGAAAGATCGGCGGTAAGGCTGCCGGGATGCTGCTGGCCGCGCGCATCTTGAGCGAAGTCGCCGATGACGAGGTGCGTTCTTTGCTGCGCATCCCCGAGTCTTTCTTCTTAGGCTCAGATGTGATGTACAGCTACATGACGATCAACAACCTGCTGCATTGGGGGGATCAGAAGTATAAGGACGAGCAGAATATCCGCGCCGACTACCCTTTAATCCAGAAGGAATACCTGGAGGGTGAGTTTCCTGAGGACATCCAGGAGAAATTGCGCCATGTTCTAAATGAGGTCGAGGGCAGGCCGTTGATCGTGCGCTCCTCCAGCCTGCTGGAAGATAACTTTGGCACCTCGTTTGCCGGGAAGTACGACAGCGTCTTTTGCCCGAACCAGGGGAGTGCGGCGGAGAATCTGACGGCCTTGAGCAAGGCGATCTCCCACGTTTACGCCAGCGCGCTGAACCCGGATGCGCTGCTTTACCGGCGCAGTAAAAAACTGCAAGACTACGACGAGCGCATGGCGGTGCTGATCCAGGTGGTACAGGGGGAACGCAGCGGGCGATATTACCTGCCAAATGGTTCGGGGGTGGCTTTCAGCCGCAACCTGTATCGCTGGTCGCCGCAGATCCGCCGGGATGCCGGTTTCTTGCGCCTGGTCTGGGGGCTGGGCACGCGCGCGGTGGAGCGGGTGGGCAACGATTACCCGCGCCTGGTGGCGCTGAGCCACCCGCTGCTGCACCCAGAATCTTCGCCCAAGGCCATCCGGCGTTATTCCCAGCAATACGTGGACGTGATCGACCTGGAAGAAAATTCATTCGATACCTTGCCGGTGGCGGATGTGATGCACTCGCGCTACCCGGCCTTACGTTATATCGTCCAGGTGGACCAGGGCGGCTACCTGGCGCCGATCCGCAGCATGTTGATGGAGGAGAAGCCTTCCCAGCTGGTGATCACCTTCGACGAGCTCTTTCGCCGCACCCGCCTGGCGGACAACCTGGTGAAAATGCTGACTCTACTGGAAACACACTACCATTCCCCGGTCGACACCGAATTCACCATTCACATCCCAGACCCCTCCGATTTACAACCGGATGTCGAGATCACCCTGCTGCAGTGCCGCCCACAAAGCCACCTGGTCGAAAGCGAAGTCCGCCTGCCCAAGAATATCCCCGAGGAAGATATCGTCTTCTCGATCCCGCGTATGGTCCCCCAGGGCCGGGTCGAGGAGATCCGCTACGTGGTCTTCGTAACCCCGCAAGCTTATTTTGCGCTGCCAACCGCGGATCTGCGCGTGAAGGTCGGGCAGGCGATCAGCCGGCTGAACACCGCGCTGGCCGACGAGGTGTTCATCTGCGTTGGGCCTGGGCGCTGGGGGACGCGCAACCCGGATTTGGGAGTCTTCATTGGCTACGGCGATGTGTACAACACCCGCGCCCTGGTGGAACTGGCCGGAAAGGGCTACGGCTTGCCCCCGGAACCGTCCTTCGGCACGCATTTCTTCCAGGACCTGGTGGAAGCGCATATCTACCCGCTGGCGATCTTCCTGGACGATCCCGAAGTGGTCTTCAACCGTGATTTCTTTTACGAGACGCCCAACCGGCTTTCCGAGCATATCACGATCCAACCGGAACTGGAGGGCTGCCTGCGACTGATCGAGGTAGCCTCCTACCGCCCCGGACACAACCTGGAGCTGGTCATGGACGATGAAGAAAGCAAAGCAGTCGCCTTCCTGGTGAGGGATGGATAAGGATAGTCAGGGATGAAAAAATTCGTCGCGGTTGCCGGCAATATAGGCGTGGGAAAATCGACTCTGGTGTCTCTGCTATGCGAACGGCTGGGATGGCAGCCCTTTTTCGAACCGGTTGCAGAAAACCCGTACCTGGAGAACTTTTACCAGAACATGCGCGCCTGGGCATTCCACTCCCAGATATTCTTTCTAACCCACAGGCTGCGCATTCACCGCCAGCTGCTCAACCATCCTACCTCGGCGATCCAGGACCGGTGCGTCTACGAAGACGCCGAAGTCTTCGCCCAGAACTTATACCGCCAGGATATGATCGAGGAGCGGGATTACCGCACGTACCGGGAGCTGTACGAGGTTTTGTCCGCGTTCTTGCCCCCACCAGACCTGGTGATTTACCTGCGCGCTTCCGTCCCCACCCTGCAGGCTCGCATCTCCCACCGGGGACGGGAATACGAGCGCCAGATCACGCCGGATTACCTAGCGCAGTTGAACGAGCTGTACGAGCATTGGGTGGCGAATTTCAGCCTGTGCCCGGTGCTCGCCGTCCCGGCCGGAGACCTGGACTACGTGGCGAATTCAGGACACCTGGATTTGATCGTGCGCAAAGTGCAGGAGAAACTGACGGGTAAGGAAGAAGTGATCTTCGAGGCGGAAGAAGTGGCCAATTCCAAGTAGGGGGAGATTTATTCCGCCGCTTCGCTCAGGTCCTGACCGCAGTACTGGCAAAAATGGGCGTCGTCGGCGCTGAGCTTACCGCAGTTGGGGCAAACAGTCCCGCCGGTTGAGGCGGGCAATTCCGGCGCAGCTTTGCGCCGCCTGGGCCGAGGAACCCTGTCGATCAGGCTGGCGGCGATTTTTTTGCCTTCGGCGAAGGACTGGCGGTACATGGCGCTCAGCTGCCGACGGGTGACATGCCGGCCGGTCAGGTACCAGCGCAGCACCGCATGGCCGACCACGTACGTGCCGGTATAGGCTACGGCGATTTTTGGGACGATGCCCCACACGGGGATCAAGCCCACGAGCTGGCGGGCAATCTGCCGCCAGAGGAACCCGCCGCCGACCACGCTGCCGAACTCGGCGGTGTAGTCTTGCCAGCGGGTCGAAAAACCCACCAGCAAACCCAGACGGTAAACCAGGAAGGCCTGGGCCTTGGTGAGCACCACCATGTCGGCGATGTTCAGGGGGATGTTGAGCACCGGGACGACTTCCGCCACGCCCGTGCTCAGCGCGTAAGCCGCGTTGGAGAGCGAGGTGTCGGCGATCAGGGCCTGGGCGATGGGCACGCGAAACAGGGGGAACTGGCGTCCCAGCGCAAGGTGGCGGGCGGGCAGCAGTTTCATCACCCTGGGAACGAATTGATCTTTTAGAAAATCTAAATCATTCACCGAACCGTAGAGCGCTTGCGGAGCGTCCCAGCTGCCCTGCAGGTTGATCGGCTGCAATGCCTGCTCGCTGTTTTGAGGAAGGATCAGGATCACTTTCCGCCCGGCGCTGCTCCACTGATACGCCTGGGGGATGGCTCGCTGGCGCTCTTCACCCTGCGGATCGACCAGCACGATGATTAAGTCGGTTTCGGATACCGGAGGTACGGCGGTCCCCCCATTCGCCTGCAGACCGGCGATTAAGATCGGGGTTTCGGTGCGCTGATCGGAACGGGCGGGATCGCGGCGCATCTGTTCGGCCAGGGCCTGCCTGCCGCTGCCCGGCGCGCCGACGATAGCGACATGCAGCTCTTCAAGAGCCTCATCCCGAATGGGGCGTAGATCGACCTCCCCAATGTTGTTCCAAATGTTCGCGACATCCTGCCATTTAGCCATGGGTCTTAGCTTCGTCGTCTGCCTTGGCCTGGTAGAGCGCCTGGTCAGCCTTGGCGATCAGAGCGGAGGCGGTCGAGCCATCGGTGGGGTAGACGGCCAAGCCGTAGGTGATGTTGAGGGTGACCCGAACAGGTTCGGCGATCTGCAAGGCGCACGGGTCCACGCGCGGCTGCAGGCGTTCGGCCAGGGCATAGGCGGTGGCGGAGTCGGTGTTGGGCAGCATCAAGGCGAATTCGTCGCCGCCATAGCGGGCGATGAAGTCGTTGTCGCGCACGCGCTCATGCAGGCAGTCGGCCACCTGTTGGAGCACGCGATCGCCGACCGGATGCCCGTAAGTATCGTTGACCGCTTTGAAGCCGTCCAGGTCAAGCATGATCAGCGCCAGAGGCTGCTTGAAGCGGTTGGCGTTGCGGATCTCCTCGGCCAGGCGCTCGTCGAGGGCGCGGCGGTTGGGCAAACCAGTTAAGGCATCCGTGCGGGCCTGGCGGGTGACCAGATCGTGAAGGCGTGCGTTTTCGATGGCGACCGCGGCCTGGTCGCCCAACAAGGCTACAGCGCGCAGCTGCGTTTCCGAGAAGGCGTTGGGCTGAGGATGAGCCACGGTCATCACCCCGACAACCCGTGCGCCAATCTTCAGGGGGATGCCGACAATAGAGCCGTGCCAATCAGCCGGGGTATTGGCGAAAAGCGGGTCCTGGCACATGTCCGCCACCAGGATCATTTCGCCTTTGCGGGCAACGTTGTAGGTCAGGCCGTTTTCGCGCGGCGCGGCCCAGGGCATGCCCTTACGCCCATCTGACCATAAGGCAGCTCCGAACCTCAACCTGTCATGCTCGTATAAGAAGATATGGGCGTCTTGGGCACTGTCCACGAGCTGCAAGGCGTTCTCGAGGATGTTATCCAGCACTTCCTCCAGGTCCAGGCTGGCCGTCAGGCTCAAACTGGCTCGCCGGACGGCTTCGAGCTCGGCCGAGCGCTGCTGGATTTCGGCCAGCAGGCGGGTCTTTTCGATCGCGATAGCCGCGTGGTTGACCAGCAGCAAGCCGAGGGAGATCTCACGTTGCATAAAACGCAGGTCCGGTCGGCGGTCCAGGACTTCGATCAGGCCAATGATGCGGTTGTGGGCGATCAGCGGAAGGAGCAGGGTCGTGGAAAACCCGAGAACAGCGAAGCGCTGTTTTTCCGGCTCCGGCAGATCGATGTCCTCCATGTGCGCCTGGACCGGTTGAGCTCGGGCGAGGGCTGCGCGGATCAGCGGCGCCCGCTCGGGATAAAAGGATTGGTAGTCTTCGGGTTGGATTGGCCAGTCCGGCGGCGAGTGGACCAGCCAGGGAGAGAGCTGCTTGGCAGTGGAGTCCCATTGCGAGATGACGCACGCCTCGACGGCGAGGAGATTCACCAGGTGTCGGGCGGTGGTCTGGACGACTTCGGCCGCGTTGAGCGAAGCGGAAATATCCACCGAGGCTTGCAGGAATTCGGTGACATCCGCTAAGGGCAGGTAAGCAGGTTCGGGAGTGACGCCGGAGATAAAATTCTCCAGCTCGGTTAAATCTTCGGAGGAGGCCTCGCCCCGCTTTACCCGCTCCAAGATTGCTCCCAGGGGCGTTCGATCCACCATGGTCGGAGCTGATTCTACCGGAAAAAGAGCATGAAAACCGGTTTACCACGCGGGCGAACAGAATTGTTAGGTTACCCACCAGGGAGGAGTGAGAAGGGCCCACCGGCGCTCGCTACTCTCCGAAACTGCCGGGCAGGCGTGCGCCGGGATTGGAAAAGCGGGCAATGAGCCAGGCCAGGGTCATCGTCGGGATCACCTGGGTTCCGGGGATCAAGCTCTCGAAGACGGTCACCGCACGCAGAGGTTTAAGCCCCAGATAGCTGAGTAAGGCCCAGGCGAAGGGCGCGGAGAAGATATCCAGGCTCAAATCCAGCAGATCGAGCAGCAAGACGACTGCGAAGGGGGTGGCGCGCAAAGCCTCCAGGAAGCCGGCATCAGGGGGCAGCTGGATGCGGCGAACCCGCCAGATCACCCAGCCAAACAGCACGATCGAAAACGCCAGTCCCACGCCGATCAACGCCAGCGCAACGTAAAGCACTCTGAGCAGTTCCGGAGAAAGATTGAAATCCATAGAGCTGGATTCTAACATTCCTTCCGAGGCAAGTTCGTTTGGCAGAGATATATATTTGGTTATGACTTACGCACCTGGGAAGGGTTGGAGGCCAGGTTCCCCGTGAACTGCATAGCTCCTAAATGTAGGAAAACGGGTATGTTAGAATAGGGATGGGGGTTGGAAGATTCAAAATCAGTTTTAGATATTAAGGAGCAGTGAATGGGTAAAGAAGAGCATGTAGTGGCGGACGACAAAGTTGTCGCCCTGAACTATACGTTAACGGTTGACGATCAGGTTGTAGATTCCTCGGAAGGCCACGAGCCGATCGAGTTCATTCAAGGCCAGGGACAGATTATCGCGGGGTTAGAGGAAGAACTGTACGGTATGAGCGTTGGGGATGAAAAGGAAGTGCGGGTAGAAGCTGCCAAGGGCTACGGGGAAGTCGATCTGAGCGCCAACGTGGCGATCAACCGGGACGATTTCCCGCAGGAGATCCCCATGGAGCCGGGTGTGGAAGTCACCCTGCGAAATCAGGAGGGGCGCTCGTTTCAGGCCTGGATCCAGGAGGTAGGCGAGGAAAACGTCCTGTTGGACTACAATCACCCGCTGGCCGGCAAAGACCTGGAATTTATGGTCAAAGTCGTCAACGTGCGGGAGGCCACCGCAGAGGAATTAGCCCACGGTCACGTTCACGACGGGCATACACATTAAGGGAACAGCACTCAATCAAAGCTGGGGTGTTTGGACTGGCAACACCAGTCCAAACACCCCAGCTTTTGTTTTAAAGCAAGATCAGTCCCTGGCGGACGCCGATGCGCACGGCTTCAGTACGGCTGGCGGCGCCTAGCTTGGCGTAGATCGCTGAGCCGTGGAATTTGACCGTATGCTCGCTGATCCCGAGACGGGCGGCGATCTGTTTGTTCGCCAGCCCTTCCGCCAGCAGCTGAAGCACTTCAGTTTCCCGGTCGGTGAGCGGCTCGATCAGGTCATCAGCAGCCAGGTCACGGGCGGCGGGGAGGTCGGCGAACAGCGGCTTGATCAGGGACGGGGCGCCGACCAGCAAGCCCTGGTGGAGGGCGCTGACCGCCGCCAGCAGCTCTTCCGTAGAGGCCTCCAGGGGTAACAGCCCCCAAGCCTGCACGGGGAGCCCAAGCACGGAGCGGACCGCCTCGGCCTGCTCCCCGACCAGGATCAAGATAGCCAGGTCCCGGGCCGCTTGCAGCGTTTCCTCGATCTCAGCGTCCGAGAGGGATTGGTAGCCGAGCACCAGCACATCGATGTTCGCGGGGTCCGGTGACAATTCGGAGAGGCTGGCTGCTTCGCCAGTCACCTCGATGGCGGCTTCGTCTCCCAGCAGGGCGCGCAAACCGGCGCGCACGGCTATCGCCGGAGCCACGATGGCCACGCGAATCACACCAGCGCCTCCTGGGCGGCCGACTGCGTTTCATTCACCGCCGTGGAGACGAAAACTTCCACCACATGGCTGGGCAACGCCACGCCTAGATCGCCGCCGACCAGCAAGGTGTTGAGGCCAATTACACCGCCTGCAGCATTGACCAGGGGGCCGCCCGAGTTCCCCGGGGCCAACCCGGCGTCGGTGCGGATCACGGGCACGGATCCGCGTTCGCCGCCGTGATCGCTACGCGTGATCGCCGTGCCCAGCCCGCTGATGACGCCAGTTGTGATCGTGTTGCGTTGGCCCCAGGGGTGCCCGATCGCCATGACCAGCTGGCCCACTTTCAGGCTGCGCGAGTCGGCGATCAGGGCAGGCGGCAGGTCAAGACCCTCGATGCGCAGCAGGGCCAAGTCGATCGAGGGATCTTTGGCGATCACGGCGGGGTCGAACTTGCGCCCATCATCCAGGGTCACGTGCATTTTCCTCCGTGCGACGACGTGGAAATTGGTAACGATCAGACCACCATCGCGCCAGACGACTCCGGCGCCGGCGCCGCGCTTGCCGTTGTGCACCACGACCAGGCTGCGCAAGGCGCGTTGGGCCGCACCGGCAACGGCGGCGTTCAAACTGTCGGTAAGCAGTATGGAGGAAGGGATCGCGTTCATCAGGTTAACCGCGTTCCCCAATTGTAACCGTGATCGTAGCAGGCTGCCCGCCGCGGAGCACCTGCACCGGGGTGGGCTTGCCGACGACTTCACCGACTAAACCGGCAAGCAGCTCGTCGGGATCGCCGACAGGCTTACCCGCCAGCGCGACGATGATGTCTCCGATCAACAAACCGCCGGCTTCGGCCGGACTGCCGGACTCGACGCTGACCAGCAAGAGGCCGGAAGATTGTTCGCGGCCCAATGCCTCCGCCTGGGACTGGGAGACCGCCACCGGTTGGCTGCGAACGCCCAGGTAGCCGCGCCGCACGCTGCCGTGTTCCGCCAGCGTTTCGGCCAGCTGCCAGGCCAGCGCGCTGGGGATGACCAGCGAGGCGCCGTGCGCCAGGCCGGAGGTGTTCAAGCCCAGCACCCGTCCGGCGGAGTCAATCAGCGGTCCGCCGGAGAAGCCCGGGTAAGGGATGGCGTCGGTGCGGAAGTAATTTTCCAGCAGCCCGCCGCGCCCGGTGCGCACGGGTCCGCCCACGGCGCTGATCACGCCCAGGCTGGCCTGGATGCCGTCCCGGGAGGGCCTGCCCAGGGCGAGCACGAGCTGCCCAATGCGGGCCGGGTCGGGGGCGGTCTCGACGGGGGCCGCGCCGCCGCGTTCCAGCCGCAGCAGTGCCAGGTCGCTGCCCGAATCCCGCCCAGCGACGCTGGCGGAAAGTTCGCTGCCGTCCGGCAGGATCACGTTGAGATCGTCGTCGCGCTCGACCACGTGGTCGGCGGTCAAGATCAGGTCGTTGGCGTAGGCGATTCCGCTGGCGGGGATGCGCCGGCGGGCGTTGACCAGGACGGTCCCGGAGGCCGCCTTTTCAACCGCTCCGGCCATGGCCTCGGACAGCGCCGAGAATACGTTTTCGTTTCCAGATCCATTGGATGCCATAGGTTGTCTCCTTTATTTGGCGATTGGGGTTCATCCGCTTGAGAGAGGGTGAACGTAGATCTCGCCGGTGAAATATCCGGCGAGGTCGAACTTACCCCAGTATAGGCAATCCCCGCTTCAGGCGCATCACCCAAAACGGTAGACGGGACCTGGAAATCTGGCTAGGATTAGGGGGAAGCGCCCGGCGCCTGGCTTTTCCAGAGCAAGATTGCGCTGGCCAGCAGCATGAGCAGCATCCACAGGATCAGCAAGGCTTTGGCAGCCGGGAACACCAGGGAGAGGGCGTTTACCAGCGGGAAACCAAGATATAAGACGGCCATTAGGGAGCGCAGCGCCGGCGATGCTGGCCTGGCGAGCAGGATGGCGACGGCGAAGAAAGCCACCGCCAGCGCGCCGCTGGCGTATTTGACCTGCTCGAGCAAGCTCAGGACGACCGTTTCCAGGGCCGGGAGGGGGACGCCGGCCAGGACGGCGCGGGTCAGGTCCACGGTGACGGCGTTCTCGCTGAGGTCCAGGAGGGCCAGCAGCAGGGCGAAAAGCAGCCCAGCGGCGCTAAACCAGCGGGAGCGATTCCAAACCAGGGCGGCGGCGCCCAGAAATGCGCCTGTATAAGCGATCACGAAGAGGTTGTCCAGGGCCATTAACCGCACGATACCCTCCCCCTGGGATCGGATCGCCGCCAGCGCTTCAGGCGATAGCGGGCTGCCCAGGGCGGCGAGGCCGGCCTGAGCGGGGAGGCCCACGGCGACCATGACCAGTAAAAGCAAGACGCCAGCCAGGGCGGAGATCGCCCCGGCGCGCAAGGATTGGGATAGGTTCATGGGTTCAGCTCCTTCTCAAGCGTACAGTCAGCATCCGGTGGAAATGTTAAGCGGATAGGAGTAAGGCAGTTCGCAGGGAAAGTGGGGGTGTTCTGTAACACCACCCTTTCTTCACGCAAGCGCGTAACTCCTAAAGGATTTAACCTCCGCACGGTAACTAAGCGGTTGGTTCAGTGTTTTAAGGGGTTGAGGCATATCCATATTTGTCATAACGATACGATAGGAGAATGGAATGATCAATCGAATTGTAGGCGTTTTCAAGCTGGACAGCAACACCTTCGAGGAT
>CAYNWK010000044.1:0-7598 GCA_964400875.1 uncultured Anaerolineaceae bacterium
GCCAGGAACGAGAACAAGTCGATTAAAGTTTGGCTGGTCACCCAATGAAAGGCCACCGGAAAATTGAGCATAAACAGGCCAATCCCCATGACGAAGCTGCTGACAGCCCAGCGCAGCTGCGCCCGGCTGACCGCGTCGCGCTGAGTGAAGCCGGCGTGTATCAGGCTGGCAATCGACAGACTTAATAAGATCATGGTGCTGACCCAGCCGACGATCCCATTGCCGCCGCCCAACAGGAACAACATTAGCAGGAGCCCGTAGCCGTGCGGCAGCCAGACCAGCCAGGGGCGGCGCTGGATGATCCGTTTCGGATGGGGAAAGAGCAGGGTAAAAGTAAGCAAGGATGGGGCCAGCAGGGTGCCGAAGATCACGTAACTAAAAAAGCCGGTAGCGCCAAAGGCCAACCAGTTGAACTCTACGGAAAGGCCATCCGGGAGCAAGCTACTGATGGTGGCGGCTCCGAGTATAGCGCTCAGCACGAACAGCACGCGAGCGCTGGGCAGATCCGGACGGCGCATAAAGGTATACCAACCAACCAGCACAAACAGCAGCGCGCCCAATGAATCCCCCAGCTGGTCCAGCTGGCCCAGATTGTGGTGCCAAAAGGCCAAACCGGTCCAATGCACAACGGGCACCTCCAGCCAGCGCTGCTCGGAGCCGCGCTGCACCAGCATCCTGACGCGGGCGCCCGGCTTCCAGCCAGGCGGCGGGGACCGGTAAGCAGAAGAGGCCGTGCCCTGCACGGATACACCGCCAACGATCAGCGGGCTATCTCCGGGCTGCAACTCCGAAGGCGCGCCCACCAGGTTGGCGTCGTAGATCCAGTTTGAATCGGCCACGTCCTCGGTGTACACTGACCATCCATCGGTGGGCAGCGTGAAGCGGTAGGCCAGCTGTCCGGCGCTGAACAAAAGCAAAGCCAGGGCGAAGGCCAACACCCCCCAGCCCGCCGGGGTAAAGCATGTCTCTTGGGATAATTTATCGGTTTCGGTGGTCATCGGATGCTTCGAAGCAAACGCGGATGCGTCTGAAACGAGGGAGTAATCCAGGGATTGTTCATCGAGCGTATTCTACACCTCGAACGTCCTCTGAACGTTACGGCAAGCGTTACGGTAAGGGCAGTTTTCAGAATCGTGATAAGATGAGGCGGCGATTTCCAGATTCTTATCCTATCCAACCAAAACCGGGAGCGAGAACCAAAATGGAGGCTTACCGTAAAGCCTGGAATAAACGCCAGACCCAGTTCCGCGACCTGCTGCGCAGCTTCACAAACCACGAAGCAGCCATGGCGATGTTCCGCAGCCAGCACGCCCAGCTGCACTCGGCGGAGATGTCCGGAACGGAGCCGTGGTCCTTCGAGGACTGGATCTGCGACGGCCTGAGCGAGGCCGAATTCCGGCAGGTTCCCACAGGCTACGAGCACTCTATAGCCTGGATCCTGTGGCATGTCGCCCGCATAGAAGACGTGACTATGAACATGCTGGTCGCCGGAGGCGCGCAGGAATTTACCGAGGGAGGCTGGATGGAACGCATGGGGGTTGATTTGCCGCACACGGGCAACGCCATGGATGCAGCCGCGGTAGAAGCCTTGAGCGCGGCAGTCGATCTGAGCGCGCTGCGCGCTTACCGACAGGCGGTGGGCCGCCGGACGCAACAAATCGCCAGCCAGCTGGGGCCGGAGGCGCTCAAGGAAAAAGTTGTCCCGGAAAGACTGGAACAGGTGCGCGCCGAGGGCGCGGTGGTGGAGGCAGCCAGCGAGGTGCTCGATTACTGGAGCACGCGCGATATCGCCGGGCTGCTGCTGATGCCGGCCACCCGGCATGTCTTCCTGCACTTTAACGAAGCACTGCGGCTGAAACGCAAGCTGGCGTAAGCGCCGCCTCAGCTTGATAATTAGAAGCTACGCAGTTCACGAGGGAATTGTGGTACAATCCTCTCTACTGACCAGGTGGTCAGTAGAGAGGATTTTGTGATGACCGCAACATTGACCCAAAATGCTGCTCCCGATATCCGAGATTTTTCGGACGTCAACGCGACCGGCCTGCTGACGCTGTACGGACGGGCGATGGAGAGCCGCTCCTCAGAACCGATCCTGGTGGACGAGCACGCCGAGCGCATTGTTGAAGCGATCGACGCGCAGATCGCGGGGACAAGCGACCCTTTCCTGTCGATGCTCTACAATAAAAAAGTCGATCCGCAGCTGGTGGTGCACGCCGCGCTGCGCGCCCAGAAATACGACCAGTACGCGCAAGAATTCCTAGCCCGCTACCCCGGGTGCGTGATCGTCAACCTGGGCTGCGGCATGGACACCCGCTTTCAGCGCATCGACGACGGCGGGGTGATCTTCTTCGACCTGGACCTGCCGGAGGTGATCGCTTTCAAACACCAGTTCCTGGAAGAATCCGAACGCTACCGGATGATCGCCGCTTCGGTATTCGAAACCGGATGGATGGAGCAGGTCGCTGCCGCAGCCAACGGGCCGGCGCTGTTCATCGCCGAGGGGCTGTTCATGTACCTGGAACCGGCCAAGGTCAAAGCGCTGGTATTGGAACTTCAAGAGCGCTTCCCGGGCAGCGAGCTGGTCTGCGAGGTAACCAACAAGGCCTGGATCAGCGGCATGCGGGGCAGGATGACGGCCAGCAAAATGCAGCGACAGCTCAAGCTCGGCGAAGGCACACAGTACCAGTTTGGCCTGGACTCCGCGGACGAGATGGAATCCTGGCACGACGGCATCGAATTCCTGGAGCGCTGGTCCTACTTCGAATCGAACCACCCCAAGCTGGGCTTCCTGCGCATCTTTAGGAACATCGAGCTGATCCGAGGCGTGCAGTACACCGTGCGGTACCGGCTCAACCAGGCGCCGTGAACGCCACCGCATCGAAAAAATACGCCAACTTCGAGCACATCCCGCCGGAGGAACAGCAGCGCATCCTGGAAGCCTGCATCGAGGAATTCGCCCGGAACGGTTACGCGGCGGCCTCGACCAACGCCATCGTGAAGCGCGCCGGCATCCCCAAAGGCACCCTGTTCTACTACTTCGGCAGCAAGAAAGACCTGTATTTATACGTGTTCGATCACGCCGTGGCGCGCTTCGTGGAAGCGTTCGACCGCCTTACCGGTGAGCTGCCAGCGGACCTGTTTGAGCGCTTGCTCTACCGCGGGCGGGCGCGCATGCAGTTCGTCGTCGAACACCCCAGGCTGTACCAATTGTTCTTCAACGCCTTGCTGCACACTCCAGATGAGATCCAGCCCGAGATGACCACCCGCTACGCCGAGTACGCCGCCGCAGGGCGGGACCGCCTGACCGAAGGCCTGGACCTCTCCAGCTTCCGGGCGGGCGTCCAGGTCGATGAAGCCGTCGAGCTGGTGAAACTGGTGCTCGAAGGCATTTACAACCGCTACGCCCCTGCGCTGAGGCGGGTTTCGCCCGAGGAGGCGCTCGGACTGGTCGAGCAGATCACGGAAGAGACGCGGGGGTATTTCGAGCTGTTGAAAACGGGTTTGTATAAGAGCCCATAAGAAGGGGAATGGAGGGGCCTCTCGGCAGGGAGAGCGATGTGAGCGCACCGGGCTTATCCTCATTATAGTTATAGTGGTTACGCAATTCTCGGCAAGTGGAAGTTTTTAGGCTGGTGGAGACGAACAAACAGCCCGGTCGTTTTGATATGATTAACCTTATGGTCGGGAAGGGATTTTAGGAAAGGAACGCAGGATGAGCGCTTTATTCGGCGGCATCGAAGCCGGCGGCACCAAGGTAGTGTGTGCCGTAGGGGATGGCTCCGGCAACATTCAAAGCCGTACGCAATTTCCCACCACCCAACCGGAGGAAACCATCCAGCGAGCCATCGACTATTTCCACCGGGAGCAGGAGCAGCACGGCGAACTGGCGGCGATCGGCATCGGTTCCTTCGGACCAGTGGACGTTGACCCCCAATCCCCTACCTTCGGCTATGTGACCACGACCCCCAAACCGGGCTGGCAAGACGTGCCTTTCTTAGGGCTGGTTCAGGACGCACTGGACCTGCCAGTGGGTTTCGACACGGACGTCAACGCCGCGGCGCTGGGCGAGGCGCGCTGGGGCGCAGCCCAGAAACTGACTGATTTCATTTATCTAACGGTGGGAACGGGGATCGGCGGCGGCGCGCTGGTCAACGGCGATCTGCTGCACGGCATGATCCATCCGGAAATGGGCCACATGTTGATCCCCCACGATAAGGCCGCCGATCCCTTCGAAGGGACCTGCCCTTACCACGGCGACTGCCTGGAAGGCCTGGCCGCCGGACCGGCGCTGGAAGCGCGTTGGGCACAGGACCCCAAAACTCTGCCCGGGGATCACCCGGCCTGGGAGCTGGAAGCGCGCTACTTAAGCCTTGGCCTGGCCAACCTGATCATGACCCTATCACCGCAGCGTATCGTGATGGGCGGCGGGGTGATGAAGCAAAAGCAGCTTTTCCCACTCGTGCGCGCCCGCACGATCGAGGCGCTCAACGGCTACGTGGAGGCGCCGCAGATCTTGGAAGACATCGAGGCATATATCGTGCTCCCGGGACTGGGAAGCAACGCCGGGGTCCTTGGCGCGATAGCCCTGGGCATCCGGGCGCATCGCAGCGACTTCTCAGCAGGCGACTAACGCAGCGCGACGGGAATGTAGTTAAAGAAGGAAAAGCTCGGCCCAGGTGTCGGTTCGGGGGCAGAGCCTGGTTCCAAAACGATCAGCGTGATAGATTCGCGCGGGTAGGTCGCCGTGAAACCCGCGGAGGAGATCGCCTGGTCGGCCTGGGGGGTAACGGCGTGCAAGTCCGCTACGCTGTAGCGATACACCTCGGCGCTGGACGCGGGAGAAAAACCACTCAGGTTCACCGTGCTGGTCAGGTTATCAGCGGACTTGTTGATCACCATCACGGTCAACGCGCCATCCGCGTCTCGTTCGGCAGCGTAAATCGCCAACTTGGTCTCATCGCTGCTGGCGGCACTCACGCTGGTCTCGCCAAAGGCGCTGCCCTCACCATCGTAGTTGCGGTACATGCGAAAAGCGTAAGCCCAAGGATCTTCAGAACCCAGCGAGGCCCACAAGGTTGCCAGGTCCAGACCTTCGCGGCCGAAGATGCCCAGGACGTCGGCCTGGGTCAAGGCGCCGTTGAGGTGATCCAGGGCGCCCCAGTTGTATTCGGTGATCGCCAGCTTAGTGCCGGGGTAATATTGCTCTACCCAGGCACGCATGCGTGGGATCAAGTTGACAGGCTCGTCTATCCAGCTCTCGTCCGAATAGCTAGGATCCCACAAGGAGCGGGTGGAACGCAGGCGCAAGGCCTGGGTGCTAGAATCCCCCGCAGAGGAGAGCGCCACGCCAGGCGCCTGCGGGTAGTAATGCAGGTCGAGGTAATCGAGGATGCGTACCCCGTTGGTTTGCTCGTAGGCCTGCATTTGGCCCAGATACCAGGGGACGTAGGGCACGCCGCCGTGGGCGTTGCGATCCGGGGGGTTTGACCAGTTGCCAGATTCGGCGTCTATCCCGGAATAAAAATAAGCCGTCCAACCCCACACCACCGGGCCCAGGGTTTGCGCGCCGGGATCGGCGGTTTTGACGGCTGCGCCGTAAGCGTAGGCGCGGTCGCGGGTCTCGTCGTAACCGGCCGGGTCCGGGTGCACGTCGCGGTGGGTGTGGTGCCACAACATGGGCTCGTTATCCAGGTTGTAGAAAGTTACCCCACCGGATCCGGCCGCGCCATAACGCCCAATCAAGTGGGAGATCCATTCCTGCACGAAGTCGGGACCGACAGCCATGCTGGTGTCCTGGGGAGCGTTGCCGGTGATCGGCGAACCGTTGGAATAATAACCGTTGCCGCAGTCAGCATTCCAGGGGTCGGCGTCCTGCTGGGTGCCGTATTTGCTGACGCTGAAACCGCAAGCTACCTCCCGGCTTTTAGGAGTCCAGCCGATCAAGGGGACGGTCAACAGCGTTTTGCTACCTGTATTCAGGTTCTGTTCTACAAACCGGTCGGAAGATGAGCCGTCGGGCAGGTCGCCGGGAGACGGGTTGTCGTTGGGGATATTTTCAAAGTACCAGTCGCTGGCCCGGTTGCTGGTATCATTCTGCCAGCTGTACCGTGTGGTGGCGTTGCCGCCCCAGCGGTTAACCGGCAGGTTGAGCTCCGCAGCGATGCCTTCTTCGGCGAAGTTGATGCCGTAAATGAAAGGGCTGATGGCATGCCGCCCGCTGGCAGCGTCCACCTGCAAACTGGGCCCGATCTGCGGCGGAGGCGACGGGTCGGTCTCCGTTTGAACGATGGCGATGTCATCCAGATAGTAGGCCGGTTGCGCCGAGCCCGCAGCATCCATCAGAGCGATGGCGTGGATTGAGCTGGGAGCGCCTAACTCGTCAAAAGGCACCATTACTTCACTCCAGGTGTTTGCCGCGGGCGAGGTTAGAGGCACCTCACCGCCGGAATTGTAACCGGCGTCCTGTACGAACAGCTTGAGCTGCTGCCCGCCGCTGCCGCCACCGTGAATCCAGAAGCGCACCGCGTATCCCGGATATATATCGACGACGTCATTAATATGCAAATACATCCCACCCCAGGCCTTATTGTGGGTCACCTGCACCGAGGTCGATCCGCTGTGGATGGGGGAGCTATTTTCCAGAACTATATCCGTATCCCAGGAACCAGCCGAATCCCAACCTGAAGACCAGTCGTCGGTGAATACCTCTTGCACCACACTGGTTTCGTTGAGCGAGATCTCCTGGCCCGGCTGCGGCGTCAGGCATCCCAGGCATGGCACCTCCACCTCCGAATTCCCTCGTTCCTGGGCGTTGCCCTGTTCTTCACCGTTCATCAGTGTTGAACAGGCGAATATAACGGATAAAGCTAACAAGGCCAGTGCAAATAGCATCAAGCGATGACGGATCATCCAAAACCTCCTGATCAGAACCATTGATGAGCTACCTCCTGATCCTCTTTCGATAAGCACATAATGTCAATAGGAAATTCGGGTGTTCGGATGTTCGCGTCAATCCCGCCCGGTAAGAACGAATCAGTCCGCGGTGGCTTCCCGCGCATCCCGCCCGGTGAGCGCCGGAAGTTGGGCCAGCAGCATGCTGGCCAGCATGAGCACGCAGCCCAGGATCTGCAGCGGGGTGAGCGCTTCGCCGATCAACAGCCAACCAAAGGCAGCGGCAAAAACCGCTTCGCTGCTCAGAATGATGGCTGCATCCGCCGGCGCGGCGACCCGCTGCGCGGCAGCCTGCAGAGTATACCCCAAACCGACGGAGAGCACGCCGGTATAGAGCACCGCCCACCAGGCTTCAATTAGGCCGGACAATATGGCGGGCTGCATTTCGAAAAGTAATCCGGCAAACAAGTTGAGCGCCCCGCATACCGCGTACTGGCCGATCGCCAAGAGCAGCACCGGCAGCTTGCGCACCAGGCTGCCGATCAGGATGACGTGAAAGGCCCACATCACCGCCCCAAGCAGCTCCAGACCGTCGCCAGCATTAAACGCCAGCTTCCCGCCGGTGCTCAGGAAATACAACCCCGCCGCAGCCAGCAGCGCGGCCATCCAGACGATCGGGCGCGGCCAGCGGCGCCAGCCCAGCGCCA
>CAYNWK010000044.1:7698-30213 GCA_964400875.1 uncultured Anaerolineaceae bacterium
AGAAAACGCAGCCCATTAAAGAAAAATATCCCCGCTTGCTGGGCCGCGACCCGCTGGGCGACAAAAGCGCTGCCCCAGATCAGCGATACCAGCAGCAGGACCCCGGCGGCTTGCAGGCGTTCGAGGCGTGCGCTTTCCCCGGTAAATCTGATCATCTTCATCCGTCAGCCAGTGATTATACCGCTCGGGGCGCTGCCCGCTAAAATTCCAACTAAGCGCCCTTTCTACGATGATTAACAGTGATCCGCCAGATCGTTAGCCCAATCGCATTTAGACGATTGGTCCCCACTTTGGGAGGATATTGGGACTAACAGGGCGAATCGTTAAAATGATGCCGATTTTAGCGGTATACTTTGATTCGTACAATCCGGCACAAACGACAGAGGAACATGAACCCTCAGCAAACAGAAGAGACCTACGATTTCGTGGTGATCGGCTCCGGTTTCGGCGGCAGCGTCTCGGCGATGCGCCTGACGGAGAAGGGCTACCGCGTGCTGGTCCTAGAGCGCGGCAAACGCTTCCGCGACGAAGATTTCCCGTCCACCAACTGGATCGTGTGGAAATATTTGTGGCTGCCGGCGATGCGCCTGTTCGGCATCCTGCAGATCAGCCCGTTCCGGGACGTAATCGTGCTGCACGGCTCCGGCGTGGGAGGCGGCAGCCTCGGCTTCGCCAACGTGCTGATGAAACCGGACGACCGCCTGTTCGCCGCGCCAGCCTGGAAACACCTGGCCGATTGGAAGAAGGTGCTGGAGCCGCATTACGAGACCGCCAAATGCATGCTGGGCGTGGATACCAACCCGAATCTCTGGCACGCCGACCAGGTCCTGGCAGAGATCGCCGCCGAATTGGGCATGGGAGATACCTTCCAGCCCACGGATGGGGGCATCTTCTACGGCGAGCCGGGTGTGGAAGTCCCCGACCCTTATTTCGGTGGAGAGGGGCCGCCGCGGCGAGGCTGCATTCACTGCGGCGCATGCATGATCGGATGCCCACACAACGCGAAAAATACCCTGGTCAAGAACTATCTTTACCTGGCCGAAAAATGGGGGGCGCAGGTCTGGGCCGAGTCCGAGGTGCGCGACGTACGCCCACTGCCGCCGGCCCAGACAGACGGGGCGCGCTACGAAGTCGTTTACCGCAGCTCGACAGCCTGGTTCAATAAGCCCGAGCGTTCAATACGGGCGCGCAACGTTGTATTCGCCGCCGGCGCCCTGGGCAGCATGCGCTTGCTGTTCCGCTGCCGGGATGTGACCGCCTCCCTGCCGGCGATCTCATCCCGCCTGGGCGACTTGGTGCGCACCAACAGCGAAGCGCTGTTGGGAGCCACCAGCCGCTCTTCCGATACGGATTACTCCCAGGGCATCGCCATCAGCTCTATCTTCCACGCCGACCCGGTCACCGCTATCGAACCGGTGCGTTACCCGGCGGGCTCATCGTTGATGCGCTTTCTTTCCGGCCCGCTGGTCGAGTCGGGCCAGAGCATACCGGTGCGTTTCTTCAAGACAGCCTTGCAGATTCTCACCCGCCCGTTGGATTTCTTCCGCACTCATATCCTGCCCGGCTGGGCGCAGCGCACCACCATCCTGCTAGTGATGCAAACGGAGGACAACCGCATCCGCATCCGCCTGGGCCGGCATGCCTTCACCCTGTTCCGCCGCAACCTGGTCTCCCAGCCCGACGAGGAGTGCAACATCCCCAGCAAGATCGATATCGGACATCAGGTGACGCGCGATTTCGCCGCCCGCACCAACGGCATCCCGGCGGGATCGATCAATGAAGGCCTGTTTAATATCCCCATGACCGCCCACATCCTGGGCGGCTGCCCCATGGGGCTGGATGACGACGAAGGGGTAGTAGACCTGAATTGCGAGGTCCACAATTATCCCGGATTGTACGTGGTGGATGGTTCGATCATGCCGGCGAACCCAGGGGTCAACCCGAGCCTGACGATCACGGCACTGGCCGAGTACGCCATGAGCTGCATGCCCCCCAAAGCGGGCGCGCAACCCCGGCCGCCGCTGTTCAAGCCGCAAGGCTGACGATCAACCGCGCTTCATCACCAGCAGTTTCTCCCCCGTTTTGCTCAACATTCCAAAGACGCCCGCCAGGCGATTGATCCGGCGGAAATAAACCGGCAGGTCATCCCCCTCGATGGGCCGGAAGCCAAACCTGGCGTACAACGCTCCCAGGTTGCTGCGGCACATTAAGTACAGCTCGCCCGGATGCGCCTCGAGCAGGTGTTCGATCAGGGCGCGGGCTACGCCCTCCCCCCGCCAATCCCGGCCCACGACCAGGGAGGCCAGCTCCAAGGAGCCGTCCCGGTGCGGTTTGAGCTGCACGCAACCGACAACCTGCTGCGCCGGAGAGACCGCCACAGTGAAGCGCGGCCAGTCCAGACCGGTTGGGTTCAGGTGCGCGCCGCGTACCAGGTCGCGGATGGCATCTGCATCTCTTTCCACTGCAGGCCGCAGTGTGTAAGCGCTCATCAACCCTATCAGGCTTTAGCGAGCATCTCTTGCAGCAGCTGCCGGGTGAGCTGCGGATCGGCCTTACCGCGCGATTTTTTCATCACCTGCCCCAGGAACCAGCCAAGCAAACCCTCTTTGCCTCCCTGGTAGGTAGCCACCTGCTCGGGGTTCTCGGCCAGCACTTCGGCGACGATGGCCCGCAAAGCGTCTTCGTCCCCCACCTGTGCCAGCCCTTCCGCCTCAATGATCTCCGCTGGAGAGCGCCCGCTTTCCTGAACCCGGTCCAGCAGGGATTTGCCGGTGTTGGTGTTGACCACGCCCTGATCGACCAGTTTGACGATCGCGGCGAGATATTCGGGGGTCAGGCGCAGGTCGCCGGCGGCAAGGCTGCGCTCGTTGAGCATGCGCAGCACGTCGTTGATCAGCCAGTTGGAAACCCGCTTGGGATCGCCGCCGTACGCTTCCACCGCGGCTTCGAAATAGTCCGAGAGGCTGCGTTCCCCGGTCAGGATGTCGGCGTCGTACTCGGGCAGTTCGTACTGCGCGATGAAACGCTCCCGGCGCGCCAGGGGCAGCTCCGGCAGGTCGGCCAGGATCGACTTGCGCCAGGCCTCGTCGAGGTGGACAGGCAGCAGATCCGGCTCGCGAAAATAACGGTAATCGGCCTCGGTCTCCTTGGTGCGCATCACACTCAAGCTCTGGCTCGAGTCATCCCACTGCAAGGTCCAGGCTTCAATCGGTTCGCCGGCACCCACGGCGCGCATCTGGCGCTCGATCTCCTTGGAGATCGCCATGCGTACATTGTCAATGGAGTTGACGTTCTTGATCTCAGTCTTGGTGTTGAGCACCTGCTCGCCCTCCAACCGGATAGAGACGTTGGCGTCGGCGCGCAGGTGCCCTTTTTCCATGTCCGCTTCGGAGACATCCAACCAGCGCAGCAGCTGGCGCAGGCGGATCAGGTACTGGGCGGCTTCGTCGGCTGAACGCAGGTCCGGCCCGGTGACCATCTCGATCAGGGGAACCCCACAACGGTTGAAGTCGATCAGGCGGCTGCCGTCCTGGTTGACGGTCTTGCCGGCGTCCTCTTCGATGTGCAGCTTATCGATGTTAACCCGGCGTGTGTAGCCCTCCGGCATGGGCACGTCCAGGAAGCCGCCGCGCGCCAAAGGCCGGTCATACTGCGAAATCTGGTAACCCTTGGGCAAGTCCGGGTAGAAATAGTTCTTGCGGTCGAAGTAGGAGACCGGCTGGGGCTCGGCTTGTAAGGCCGCGGCCAGCAGCACGGCTTTCTCCACCACGACCTTGTTCAGCACCGGCAGCACGCCGGGCAATCCGGTGCATACCGGGCAGATATTGGTGTTGGGCGGGTCTTCCCAAGAGTCTGCCTTACAAGCGCAGAAGATCTTGGAGATGGTGTTCAGCTGGATGTGGGTTTCCAGGCCGATGACGGCTTCGTATTTTGGCATGCTCCTACCTCAACCTCGCCTGTACCTTCTCGCCGGTCAGCTCTCTTCGTGCGTCGGCAGCGATCCAGCGGGCGGCCTTAGAGTCGAGCTGTTCGATCTCGGCGACGACGGCGAGCGCGCTTTCATTTAAAGAGCGGCTGCGCTTGCCGATCTGGCGCAGCGCCCAGTTAACCGCTTTCTTGACGAAATTGCGCTCGTCCCGGGCCTGGCCCACGATGGCCGGATAGAAGCTTTCAAAGGCCTCATCCGGAGCTTTCTTATCATGCACGGCCAGATAGGCCATCAGCGCGAAACCGGCGCGCTTGACAAACTCGGCCTCCCGGCTGCTCCATTCCAGCGCTTTTTCGTAGGCAAACAGCGTGCGGTCGAACAGGTTGCCGCAGCACTGGTCGCACAAATCCCAGGAGTTGAAATCGGCCGCCCAGCGCTCCAGCTGCTCTTCTGTGACCAGTTTGGGATCGTCGATCATGCTCGCCAGGATGCGGGCTTCATGCTCGCCAGATTCCCACAAGTCTTGCGCAAGCTCGTGGTCCTTGCCGAGCTCTTTAGCGATTCCCCGTAAGACGGGGATCTTGATGCCCAGGGCGGACTCCGGATTGATGCCGAAATGCGCCATGCCGGCGGCCGCCTCCGGGTCGCCCAGCTCCCGCAAGCGGCCCAGGACTTCAGCAGCGGATTTATTCACCCGATGACCCGTTCTGGCTCAAGATAGGCGGGCGGCGTTGACGCCAGGCCTCGGTTTCAGTAGCCATTTCGTAAGCGCGGCCGATGCGCAGCAGGGTGGCCTCGGAGAAATCCGGACCGAGCAGCTGGATGCCGATAGGCAAGCCGCTCCCGTCAAAACCGGCGGGCAGTGAGAGCCCGGGCACCCCGGCGTGGTTAGCCGGCACGGTCAGCTGGTCGGCGTACTGCATCAAGACGGAATCACCGTATACATCGCCCAGCGGGAAAGCCGTGGTCGGCGTGGTCGGCGTGAGCAGAGCGTCCAGCCGGTGGGGGCCGTCCGGGTCGAAGGCGCGCTCGAAATCCCGGCGGATCAGCGTGCGCACTTTAAGGGCCCGATTGTAATACTGCTCGCTGTACTGGGCAGCGCTGACGTACATGCCCATCAAGATGCGCAGCTTGGGCTGCAGTCCAAAGCCCTGGCCGCGCGATTTGCGATACATCTCGCGCAGGTCGTCAACCGGTTCCGGGGTGCGGTAGCCGTACTTGACCCCGTCGTAACGGTGCAGGTTGGAGGCCGCCTCGACCCGGGAAATGACGAAATAGACCGGGATGCCGTAACGGGTGTGGGGCATGGGCACGTCTTCGACGATATCGGCACCCTGTTGGGCCAGGAAACCGGCAGCGCTCATCACCGCAGCCTCGATCTCCGGGGAGATGGGCTGCTGGCGCAGTTCCCCGCTCTCGGCGTCGAAGTAATTGATGCGGAAGTATTCGGGCGAGAGGCCGATGCGCAAGCCGCGCACCCCCTGCTTCAACGCGGCAGTGTAATCGGGGACGGGTTCGGTGGCGGCGGTCGCATCGCGCCGGTCCGGCCCGGCGATGACATTGAGCATCAAGGCTGCATCGGTCACCTCCCGCGCCACCGGCCCGGGACAGTCCAGGGAGGAGCCAAAGGCGATCAAGCCATAGCGGGAAACGCGCCCGTAGGTCGGTTTCAGCCCCACCACGCCGCAGAAGGCAGCCGGCTGGCGCACGGAGCCGGCGGTGTCGGTGCCCAGAGAGAGCGCTCCCTCCCCGGCGGCCACCGCTGAGGCACTGCCTCCGGAAGACCCTCCGGGCACGCGCGATAAATCCCAGGGGTTGCGCGGGGCAGGCTGGAAGGCGGAAGACTCGTTCGAGGAGCCGTAGGTAAATTCATCCAGGTTAACCTTGCCGAGCATCACCCCTCCGGCCGCTTCCATGCGCGCGGCGGGGGTAGCCGTATAGGGCGCCACGAAGTTCGCCAGGATGCGCGAGCCAGCGGTGGAGGGTGTGTCGCGCACACAGAAGATGTCCTTGACGGTGAAAGGGACCCCGCAAAGCGGGCCAGGGTCCGCACCCTCAGCCAGCTTGCGGTCCACCTCCTCGGCCTGGGAGCGGGCGCGTTCGGCGGTCAGGGTGATGAAAGCGTGAACGGAGCTTTCATCGGAAGGCTCGGGCTGCGTGGTCAGGGTTCCAGGGCGACCGTCTACAGCGGCGATGCGCGCCAGGGTGGATTCCAGCGCTTCCACGGCGGAGACTTCACGCTGGCGGATCAGGGCAGCCAGCACGTGAGCGGGCAGGTCACAGAGTTCCATTGCTTGAAGGCTTATTCCAGTTCGGTATACGGGATGTCGGGCACGACGATGTAACGTTCTTCGGTCTGCGGCGCCTGGCCGAGGATCGCATCCGGGTGGGGGTAGGGGCCCCACTCGTCGTCGCGCACCGGGGGTGTGTTCTGGGGCGTGTAAGGCACTCCGTGGGAAGTGATCGGGGTCGCCTCGTCCAGCGGGATGGCTTCCAACTCATCGATAGCCTTGAGCTGCTTGTTGAGCTCGCCGCGCAGGTATTCAGCCTGGTCCTCGTCCAATTCGAACGCAGCCAGCTGGACCAGGTGGGCGAACAAACCGGCATCGATCGCTTCTTCAATGGGTTTTTTAGGGGACATAAGGGATCTCCTGGTTTGCGGATCGGGATGATTCTACCAGCCTTTCGATCGCTCCCTACACCAAGAAAGCAGTTTTTGTGCAGGCGCAGTCCCTTCCCGAACAACCTGCAGCGATCGACGCATTACTTTTTACCTAATCTCAGAGGAGCGCAATTGGTATAGAATAGAGTTAACATGAGAACAAAGAGGTGATCAACATGAACCACCAGACACGACGAACCCTCACGCTGGCGGCGATCTGCCTGCTGGTGACCACAGCCAGCTGCCGCCTGGCAGGTCAACTCCTGGGAAACGAGGCGCAGCCACAGAGCGGCGTCACGCAGGCAGCGATCACGGCGGCCCCGGCGACCGAATCCAGCCCACCCGAGAGCACCCCAGCCGCGTCGCCCACCGAGGAGAGCGCGCCTCCAGCGACCGAGCCGGCGGCGGGGGAGCCTACTCCAACCTCCGCCCCTCAAGAAGAGGCCTCGATAGTCGAGCAGTCCTGCGCCGAGGAGACCTGCGTTCTCGACGGGAGTTTCGTGCTTAATCGTCCCATCGGACCGCAGGGGCGCCGCACCATCGTGTACTCCAGCCGCTTCGGCACCATTCGCCAGGCCAGCGGAGACGCACGCCAGGGCGTATTTTTCCTCAATTCGACCGGCACGCCGGTGCTGGCCGCGGCCGATGGCGTGGTCGTCGTTGCCGGGGACGATGCGAACCAGGTGTACGGCCGGCAGCGCGGCTTTTACGGCAACCTGGTGATCCTGCAGCACGACCTGCCCGGGCTCTCCGCGCCGCTGTTCACCTTGTATGGGCACCTGGCTGAAGTATCCGTACAAAACGGCGACGAGGTGGCGGCGGGCCAGGAGATCGGCCTGGTGGGCAGCAGCGGAGCCGCCACCGGCAGCACCTTGATCTTCGAAGTACGCTACTGGGAGAACAATGCCCAGGCCGTACGCAACCCGGAACTGTGGCTGGAGCCGCTGACAGGCGAGGACGGGCAACTGCAGGGCGCGCTGGCCGGACGTATCGTGGACGCTCAAGGAAAATACCTGCGCATTGACAACATCGTGCTTGAACAATTGAGCGGCCCCAGCCAACCGGCCATTGAGCAGTATTACGTGAGCACCTACTCGGGGAGCAGCTTGAGTGGGCTCGAACCGTGGGAGGAAAATTTCGCCATCGGCGACCTGCCGGCAGGCTCCTACCAGATCAGCTTCTGGCTGGGCGGGATGCAGCAGCGGGTGATCGAGGTCGAACCCGGCAGGCTGACCCTGGTGACCTTCCGGATCGAATGAGCAGGTTCTTTAGAGCCTCCTTGGAAATATGGGCAGGGATTTGAGCGGATGCCTCCGTGCTATAATGGCTGCGTCATCAATGGCTGACAACATACTCACACTACCCGGGTTTTGATGGACGCAGTGTTCCCCACGGAGGCGTAGATGAGCGGCAACGGTTTATTCTCCCTGACTGACGAACACGAGATGCTCCGCCAGGCGGCGCGCGACTTTGCCCGCAACGAGATCGCGCCCATCGCCGCCGAGTTCGACGAAACGGGTGAGTTCCCTTCCGAGACCATCGCCAAGATGGGCGCGATGGGGTTCATGGGCATCGAGGTTCCGGAGGAATACGGCGGCGCTGGCATGGACACCCTCTCCTACGTGCTCGCCCTGGAGGAGATCTGCAAGGCGGACGCGGCCCACGGCACGATCATGTCGGTGAACAACTCGCTGTTCTGCCACGCGGTCCTGCGTTTCGGCACGGAGGCCCAAAAAGATAAATACCTGCGCGGGGTGGCTTCCGGCCAGGCCATCGGCGCGTACTCCCTGACCGAGCCCATGTCCGGCTCGGACGCCGGGACCATGCGCAGCCGGGCGATCCGCGAGGGCGACCATTACGTGATCAATGGACGCAAATCCTGGGTAACCAGCGCACCGGTGGCCGATTACGTGCTGTTGTTCACCATGACCGACCCGGAAAAGAAGCACCGCGGCATCAGCGCCTTCCTGATCGATACCGATCAGCCGGGCTTCGCCCGCGGCAAGAAAGAACCCAAGCTGGGCATCCGCGCTTCGGCCACCAGCGAGATCCTGTTCGAGGATTACCACGTCCCGGCAGAGAACCGCCTGGGCGAAGAAGGAGAGGGCTTCAAGATCGCCATGTCCGTGCTGGACGCCGGACGCATCGGCATCGCCGCACAGGCTCTAGGAATCGCAGGGGCGGCCTACGAACACAGCGTCGCCTATGCGCAGGAACGTGAGGCCTTCGGCTCCAAGATCGGTGAATTCCAGGGGGTCGCCTTCCAGCTGGCCGATATGAAGACCCGCCTCGAAGCCGCCCGCCTGCTTACCTATAACGCCGCCCTGGCTAAAGAAAAATGCAAACAGACCGGCGAGCGCTTCACTCTGGAAGCCTCGATGGCCAAACTGTTCGCCTCCGAGACTGCCATGTTCGTCACCCACGCCGCGGTGCAGATCCACGGGGGGATGGGCTACTCCAAGGAACTGCCCATCGAACGCTACTTCCGCGATGCCAAGATCACTGAGATTTACGAAGGCACCAGCGAGATCCAGCGCATGGTGATCGCCCGCCTGGAGACCGGACTGCGCATCACGTGAGGCCGCCAGCCGCCCAGCAATGCGCTTTACTTAGCGGAGGCGGCCCGCCCGTACAGCGGCGGCAAGACCACCCGGCTGGCATACTGCCCCCGGCCGCTCGATCCAGCGCCCCAAGACTGCAACCATGAGCACGCCAGAAGACCGCCCCTCCTCTGAACAGGAAAGCAGCGGCGGACCGCCCGCCGAACAACCGGCCTCTGCTCCCGACAACGGCAGGAGCAAACAGGAAAACCCTTCCGATCCGAATCCGGAAGAAGGGACCGGCGCGACGCCGGAAGAGGAATCTACGGTCAACCTCTCCCTGTCACTCTCCCCGGGAACGCACCTGCATGTCACCATCGAAGCGCTGCCGGGCAAAAGTTCCGGGGCGATCGAGGGGGAAAGCCAGACCTTGTACCGGCAAACCTTCGTTTCGGAGGGCAACCCGGTCTTCATTTCCGTGCCCGGGACAGCAGAACGAACTTCAAGGCTGCAAGCAACCAGCGAGCCTCTCCCTGCAGTGCGGGCCATCCCTCGGTCCGGGGGGATCTTCAACGGGATCGGCGCAAGGGTGCGCGATCGGGTCAAAGCCTGGCCCTATTCTCTGGCTATGACCCTGTTCCTCCTGGGCGGACTGGTTTATTTGGCCAGCCACTTCATCGGGCTGACCGAATTCCCTATATACTTCTTCACCGATGAGGCCATTCAAACCAACCTGGCGGCCGACCTGGTGCGCGATAATTTCCAGGGCCGGTCGGGAGACTTACTACCGACTTACTTCGAAAACGGGAACCAATTCAACCTCAGTTTTTCCGTTTACATTCAGCTGCTACCTTACCTGTTGTTCGGCAAATCGGTTTTCGTCACCCGGGCAACCTCAGTATTGATCACCCTGTTAGGCGCGCTGGCTCTCAGCCTGGCGCTAAAAGAGGGCTTTAAGAACGCCTACTGGTGGAGCGGGGTGCTGTTCCTGTCTGTCACCCCGGCCTGGTTTTTACATTCCCGCACGGCCTTCGAGACCGCCGAAGCCACTGCCCTGTTCGCCGTCTTCCTATGCCTCTACCTGCTTTACCGCTACCGCGAGCCGAAATACCTGTACCCGGCCCTGGTCGCCGGCGCACTGACCTTTTACGCGTACAGCCCGGCCCAACTGGTGATCGTATTGACCGGGCTGCTCCTGCTGATCTCCGATTGGCGCTACCACTGGGATAATCGGGCCGTCGGCCTGCGCGGGATGGGCTTGCTCATACTGCTGGCCCTGCCTTACCTGCGCTTCCTGATCCAGCACCCCGACGAGAACCTCAACCACCTGCGCATCCTGCATTCTTACTGGATTGAACCCATCCCGCTCAGTGAGAAATTGGGGCGCTATTTCGCCGAGTACCGCTACGGACTTTCCCCAGGATACTGGTTCATCCCTAACGACCGCGATCTGGTGCGGCATATCATGAAAGGCTACGGGCACCTGCTGCGCGCCAGCCTGCCCTTCGTGCTGATCGGCCTGGGCGTGGCCTTGAAAAACTTCCGTTCATCCGCCCACCGCCTGGCGCTGATCGCCCTGGTAGCTGCGCCCAGCGGTGCCGCGCTGGTGGAGCTGGGCGTCACCCGGGCGTTGGTGCTGGTCGTCCCGGCCGTGCTACTGACCGTCCTGGGCGTCTCGGCCGTGCTGCGCTGGGTCGAAAGGCTCGGGCTGCCGCGCGGCGCGCTGGCGGTATCCCTGTTCGCCGTACTAGCAGCGGTGAACTTCGCCATGCTGCGCGACGCCCTCGTCAACGGTCCAACCTGGTTCGACGATTACGGGCTGGGCGGCATGCAGTACGGCGGGCGACAGATCTTCGAGGCCATCGAGGATTTCCGCGCCCAACACCCGGCGGACACGCTGATCCTCTCTCCCTCCTGGGCCAACGGCACCACCGAAGTAGCCCAATTCTTCCTGCCCCAGTTCGACTCTGTACAATTAGGCAGCGTGGAAGGCTACATGTTCCAACAACTGCCGCTCGACCCCCATACGGTGCTGGTGATGATCCCGGATGAGTACCAGCAGGCACTAGAAAGCGGGAAATTCACCGACATCCAGGTGGAAAAGACCGTGCCCTACCCCGACGGTCAACCAGGCTTTTATTTCGTGCGCCTGCGCTACGTAGATAATATCGAAGAAATACTGGCGGCGGAACGCGAGGCCCGCCGTGCGCTGCTCAGCGGGACGCTGCTCCTGGAAGGAAAGCAGGTGACGATCAGCTATCCCCACCTGGATATGGGCGAGGTCGAGGCCGCTTTCGACGGCGACCCCAACACTCTGATCCGAACACTGGAAGCCAACCCGCTGGTGATCGAACTCGACTTTCCCAAGCCGCGCTCCCTGCAAAGCCTGATCGCTCGCGTGGGCGGCGCGCCTACCGAAATGATCGTGGAGATCGTCCCCGCGGGGACACAAGAGACCGTCGAAGCTACCCAACAGGTCAACGAATCCCCCACGCCGCGGGAGATCAGCGTCGACTTTCCAACGCCGATCCAGGCCGCACAAGTGCGCATTTCGATCCGCAATACGAACGAAGGCGAACCGGCTCACGTCCACTTGTGGGAGCTCACCCTGCACTAGACGGCCGATCCCAGCATCCCCGACCCACAGGCAACCAGCTCATCGATGGAGGATTAATTCCATGAAAGCCATCGTCTTCCACCAGCATGGAGGCACGGAGGTCTTGGATTACACCGAAATACCAACACCCGAACCCGGCCCGGGAGAAGTCCTGTTACGCCTTCACGCCGCCGGGCTCAACCGTCTGGATTTGTGGGTGCTGGAAGGCTGGCCAGGGATTAAAATAAGCTACCCTCACATCCCCGGCGCGGATGGCGCCGGAGAGGTCGCCGCACTGGGTCCCCAGGTTACGGGGTGGGCGGTGGGCGATCGTGTGGTTATCGATGCCAATATCGGCTGCGGACACTGCGCCTACTGCCTGGGCGGCTACGACAACCGCTGCGAAAACTGGCAGCTGCTGGGTGAGACCCGTCCAGGCACCTTCGCCGAGTACATCGTCGTCCCCACTCGCCAACTGTACCCGCTGCCAGAAGGATTCGACCCGCACATCGCAGCCGGCGCTGCCCTGGTCTACCACACCGCCTGGCATTCACTGATCGAGCGGGGCAAGCTGCGCCCTGGGGAGAGCGTGCTGGTCGTGGGAGCCTCGGGCGGAGTCAACACCGCCTGCATCGACATCGCCAAGCTAACAGGGGCGACCGTCTACGTTGTTGGTTCCAACCGCGAGAAGCTGGCGCTCGCCGAGAAGCTAGGCGCAGATGGTCTGATCGACCGCTCGGCAGAGCCGGATTGGTCGAAAAGCGTCTATTCTCTGACCACTCGGCGAGGCGTTGACGTAGTAGTGGACAACGTAGGCACGACCTATTACCACAGCTTTCGATCTGCCCGCAAAGGAGGGCGCATCCTGACCGTGGGCAACACCGGCGGTCCCAAGTTCGAATTCGATAATCGCTATCTATTCGCCAAGCACCTCTCCCTGATTGGTTCTACGATGGGAACATTGAACGATTTTGCAGCCGTGATGAAACTGATCTTCGCAGGAAAGCTGCACCCACCCTTAGATCGAATTTACCCGCTGTCCGAGGCCCGAGAGGCTTATGAGCGCATGGAACAGGGCGAGCAGCTGGGCAAGATCACACTAGATATAAGGGAATAACGCGCCGAACCAGTGGACCCTACAGACACTTATACGGAGCCGGTCTCCAGGCCTCGACGTCCGAGGAGCGTAACGCTGGTCGCAGGTTTGGTGTTAATCCTTGCGAGCATCTATACCATTCGCTTCCTGCAAACGCTCGCCTGGTGGGATTTCTTAACCGAACTGCCGCGCGTTTCCCCGCTATACCTGGCTCTGAGCGGCCTTATCTGGGCGTTAATCGGGCTGCCCCTGAGCTGGGGGTTGTGGCGGGGGTCCGCGCCTGCGGCAATGGGCTCCCGATTCATCGCACCGGCCTACGCGGTATTTTACTGGTTTGAACGCCTGTTCATCACGCGGGCCGGCTCCAACTTCACCAACTGGCCTTTTGCAACCGGGATGACCGTCCTACTCCTGGCTTTTGTGTTCTGGACTCTTTCCCGCCCGCAAAGCAGGCGATTCTTTGCAATACGCAGCATGCGAGCGAACGATCAACCTATCAGGAGTAATTATCCATGAGTGATGACCCTAAGATCGAAGAGCTGCGCGAGCTCAAAGCACAGAGCCGCCAGGGCGGAGGTCCAGAACGCATCGAAACCCAGCACCAGCGCGGACGCCTGACTGCTCGAGAGCGGATTGATCTGCTGCTCGACAAAGGATCCTTCCGCGAGATCGACGCCTTCGTCGAGCACCGCACCGTCGATTTCGGTCTGGATCAACAAAAATACCTGGGAGACAGCGTGGTCACCGGTTGGGGGACTATCGACGGGCGCCTGGTCTACGTTTATTCTCAGGACTTCACCGTGTTCGGCGGCAGCCTGGGCGAGGTTCACGCGGAAAAGATCTGCAAGGTGATGGACATGGCGCTGAAGAACGGCGCGCCCCTGATCGGCCTGAACGATTCGGGCGGCGCGCGCATCCAGGAGGGAGTGGTGTCGCTGGGCGGCTACGCCGACATCTTCCTGCGCAATACCCTGGCCTCCGGGGTGATCCCGCAGATCAGCGCCATCATGGGCCCGTGCGCCGGGGGTGCAGTATATTCGCCCGCACTGACCGATTTCATCTTCATGGTGCGCAATTCTTCCTATATGTTCGTCACTGGCCCGGAGGTGGTCAAAACCGTCACCCACGAAGAAGTGACCTTTGAGGAGTTGGGCGGCGCCAGCACTCACGCCGAGGTTTCCGGGGTATGCCACATCGCAGCCGACAGCGAAGCGGATGCGCTGTATTTGATCCGCAAAATGCTGACGTACCTGCCACAAAATAACATGGAGGACCCACCCTTCCTGTCGAACGGCGACAACCCGTTGCGCGAGGCAGAAGCCCTGGACAAGCTGGTGCCTGATGACCCCAGCAAGCCATACGACATTAAAGAGGCCATCCACCTTATCGTGGACGACGGCCAATTCTTTGAAACACACGAAAACTACGCCCAAAACATCGTCGTCGGGTTCGCCCGCCTGGGCGGGCACAGCGTCGGCATCGTCGCCAACCAGCCCGCGGTGCTGGCCGGGGTGCTGAACATCAACGCCTCGGAGAAAGCGGCCCGTTTCGTGCGTTTCTGCGACGCCTTCAACCTGCCCCTGGTCACCTTCGTCGACGTTCCCGGCTTCTTACCCGGCATGGACCAGGAACACGGCGGCATCATCCGCAGCGGCGCCAAGCTGCTTTACGCTTACTGTGAGGCGACCGTGCCGAAGTTGACCGTGGTGACGCGCAAGGCCTATGGGGGCGCCTATGACGTGATGAGCAGCAAACACATTCGCGGCGACATCAACCTGGCCTGGCCCACCGCCGAGATCGCCGTGATGGGCCCAGAAGGTGCAGTGAACATCATCTTCCGCAAGGAACTGGCGGCTGCCGAAGACCCGGTCGAGCGCAAAGCCGAGCTGGTGGCCGAATACCGCAAGAAGTTCGCCAACCCGTACATCGCCGCCTCGCGCGGCTACGTCGACGACGTGATCGAGCCGCGCGAGACGCGCCCGCGCCTGATCAACGCCCTCGAGATGCTGTCCAATAAGCGCGACACCAACCCGGCAAAGAAACACGGCTGCATCCCGCTGTAGGACGGACGAGCAGGACGATGGAAACAACCGTAAACGGACACAGGTTGAACGTTGAATGCGCCGGCCCGGATGATGGCCCCCCGGTCATCCTGATGCACCACGGGCTGGGAGCGATCCAGTCCTGGGAGGAGCAGATCCCGGCCCTGGCCGCGGCCGGCTACCGGGTGATCGCCTATGATCGCTGGGGGTATGGCGGCTCGGCGGCCCGGATGGAGCTCTCCATGCCGTACTTTGGCGAAGACTTGGCCGACCTGGAGGCTTTGCTGGACCTGCTGGAGATTCCTCAAGCGACACTCATCGGTCACAGCGACGGCGGGACCATCGCCCTGTATTTCGCCGCCCAACAACCGCAGCGGGTGACCGCCCTGGTTTTGGTGGCAGCTCATATCTACATCGAGGCGCGCATGGGCGCGGGCATCAACGAGACCCGCGCAGCCTTCGAGCAAAAAGAACGCTTCCGCCGCGGCATGGAAAGAGTGCACGGCGACAAAGGGGAGGGCGTCTTCTGGAACTGGTACCATGGGTGGACGGACGAGGCCAACCTGGGTTGGAATATCCAGCCGCTGCTGGCGGGGATCCCCAGCCCTGCCCTGGTCGTCCAGGGTCTGGAAGACGAACACAAGACCCCACAGCATGCCGGCGACATCGCTGACGCCTTACCCCAGGCGACGCTGTGGTTGGAACCCGAAGTTGGGCACATGCTGCCGCAGGACAAGCCGGAGGTTTTTAACCGCCGGGTGATCGATTTCCTAAAACAATTCGAAGTAACCGGTCTGAGACATACGATCGGAGGTGGTGATGTTTAATAAAGTGCTGATCGCCAACCGCGGCGAGATCGCCGTGCGCATCATCCGCGCCTGCCGGGAGCTGGGCATGCAAACCGTGGCGGTGTACTCCGAAGCCGACCGTCACGCCCTGCATGTGCGCTACTCGGACGAGGCCTATTTATTGGGACCGGCGCCGTCACGCGAATCTTACCTGCGGGCGGACAAGATCATCGAGATCGCCAAGCGCAGCCATAGCGGGGCTATCCACCCGGGATACGGTTTCCTGGCAGAGCGCGCCGACTTCGCCCAGGCCTGCCTGGACGAAGGCCTGGGCTTTATCGGGCCGAAACCATCCTCCATCGCAGCAATGGGCGACAAAGCCGTGGCGCGGTCCACGGTAGCCGGCTCCGGAGTCCCCGTGGTGCCCGGCACTGAGGGCGAAGGTTCCTTGAGCGACGATGACTTGCTCAAAGTGGCTCCAGAAATCGGCTTTCCCTTGCTGATCAAAGCCACCGCCGGAGGCGGTGGGAAAGGGATGCGCGAGGTTCGCTCGCTCGAGGAGATGCCTGCGCTCCTGAATTCCGCCCGGCGGGAGGCCGAGGCCTCATTCGGCGACGGCAATGTTTACCTGGAAAAGCTGCTCGAAGGCGCCCGGCACATCGAGATCCAGATCCTGGCGGATACGCAGGGGAACGTGATCCACCTGGGCGAGCGGGAATGCTCGCTGCAGCGCCGCCACCAGAAGCTGCTCGAAGAGTCGCCCTCTCCATTCGTCGGCGACGACCAGGAGCTGCGCGAGCGCATGGGCTCCGTGGCAGTGCGCGCCGCGCAGGCGGTCGATTACATCAACGCCGGTACGATCGAGTTCCTGGTGGATAAGGATAAGAATTTCTACTTCCTGGAGATGAACACCCGCCTGCAGGTGGAACACCCGATCACGGAGGCGGTCACTAACGTGGACATCGTCAAGGAGCAGATCCGCATCGCCCGCGGGCGCCAAATGCGCCACACCCAGGAGGAGATCCGGCTGACCGGCTGGGCGATCGAGTGCCGCGTGAACGCTGAGGACCCCTACAATAATTTCCTGCCCTCCACAGGGCGAATCGATCACCTGATCCTGCCCACAGGCCCCGGGGTGCGGGTGGACACCGGCGTCTATCCCGGTTTCGAGATCTCGCCCTACTACGACTCGCTGATCTCCAAGCTGATCGTGCGGGGCGAAACGCGCGGCGAGGCGATCTTGCGTATGCGCCGCGCCCTGGAAGAGTACAAGATCGTCGGCGTGCGCACCAATATCCCCTTCCACCAGCACTTGATGGATTCGCACCGCTTTATGGCCGGGCAATACGATACCCGCTTCGTCGAAGAGCGCTTCTCGATGGAGGCTCCTGAAGATGAGAGTGAAACGCTGCCCGAGATCGCTGCCATCCTGGCGACCCTGGTAGCCCACAACGAAGCCCAGCGCGCCGCGCAAATCATCCAGCGCGGCGAACGGGATGTCAGCAACTGGAAGTGGGTCGGTCGTTGGGAGCGGATCCACCGGTGACCGGGTTCACAGTTGAGCAAATTGAGGATGCGTGATGAAATATGTAGCCACAATCGGGGATAATGAGTACACCATCGAAATCGTCGACGAGCGCCACATCATCCTGGATGGCGAGACTTACGAGGTCGATTTCGAATCGGTCAGCGGGCAGCCGGTGCACTCCTTGCTGGTGGACAGCAAGTCATACGAAGCGTACGTCTACCCGGAGGATCAGGGCTGGCAGGTGCTGCTGCACGGCAACCTGTACCTGATCGACGTCGAGGATGAGCGCGAGAGGCGGCTGAGAGCCTCCTTGGGCGGCGGCCCCGCCGAAAAGGGCGAATACCTGCTCAGAGCGCCGATGCCGGGCCTGGTCGTCTCCGTGCCAGTCAGCGAAGGCGAGGCGATCTCGAAAGGCGACGTGCTGGTAATCCTGGAATCGATGAAGATGCAGAACGAGCTCAAATCGCCGCGAGACGGCACCGTCGAACGCGTGCGGGTCAAACCCGGGGATAGCGTGGAACAAAAAGAGACGTTGTTGAGCGTGGCTTAACCGGAAAGCAACGGGGGCCCTGAAACGGGCGCTACCCGTCCACTCAGATCCTTAGACGACGAGGGGAAGATGGCAGAAAAATCACCGCAAGGCCAGGAACTCGAAATCAAACTGCTGATCGCGGACCTGCCCGCACTGGAGGCGCGCCTGCAGGGAATGAACGCGCAGCATACCCAGGCTCGCATTTACGAGGTTAACCTGCGTTTCGATACGCCGGAGAAAGAACTGACGCGGGATTCCAAGGTGCTGCGCCTGCGCAAGGATAGGACCAACCGCATGACCTACAAGGGACCGAGCGAAGATCGGGCGGGCGTGCGCGCCCGGCGGGAGATCGAATTCAGCCTGGACGACTTTGAGGCCGGGCGCGAATTCCTCGAAGCGCTGGGCTACCAGGTCAGCATGATCTACGAGAAATACCGCACGGCTTACGAACTGGAAGGCGTGGAGATCTCGCTGGATGAGCTGCCCTATGGGAGCTTCGCCGAGATCGAAGGCCCTCAGGCCGAACGCATTCACACCCTGGCAGACGAGCTGGGGCTGGACTGGTCGGCGCGCATCCCGGAGAGTTATACAACTTTGTTCGACCGGCTCAAGGATAGCCTGGGACTGGCCTTCCGGGACCTGACCTTTGAAAACTTCGACGATCTGGACGATCCGTTGGCTGCTTTTAACTTTCGGCCAGCGGACAGGCAGTGATGGGAAGCTTGATCCTGGGGCCCATCGCCGGCGGGTTATCGGCGGATGGGGTGAACTTATGGGGACGGGCAGACGGCCCCGGGACGCTGCACGCCTGGATTGGCGAGCAGCCTGACCTGAGCGACGCCCGCCTGGGGGCCGCTTCCCTGCCCCTGGACGAGGAGAACGGCTTCGCCGGGGTGGCGCCAGTCCGGGAGCTGGCTCCTAACACGAGGTATTATTACGCCCTGACCCTGGATGCGTCGCCGCCCGCGCCCCGCAGTAAACCCTTCGCCAGTTTTACCACCAACCCACCCGACGGAGAACGGGCTCCATTTACGTTTGCTTTCGGATCCTGTTTTCGACCGGAGAACGAGCGCGGCGGGCAGATCTTCAACGCCATCGAGGCGCGCCGCCCGGGCGACGATTTACGATTCATCCTGCTGATCGGCGACCAAATTTACGCCGATGCCTACGATCATAACGATATCGGCAAGGTATGCTGCAGCCTGGAAGAATACCGCCAGGTGTACGCCTACACCTGGTCGCGGCCGCCGTTCCGGCGCTTGCTGGAGAACCTGCCGGCCTACATGACCCTGGACGATCACGAGGTCGATGACGACTGGACCTGGACCAGCCCGGACCGCGAGTTTGCCCAGATCCCCTTTTGGGACCGGGTAATGCGCTGGATCCAAGGGCGCTCTGAAGAAGAACGGCGCATTCCGCGCCAGCGGGTCCGGGACGCTTTGCAAGCCTACTGGGAGCACCAGGGCATGCACGCCCCCCATTTTCAACTGCCTCCGAAGCTCAACACCAGAGCTCAGTACGCGCTGACCGCCGAGGATCCCGGTTCGCTGGCTTACACCTTCACCTTCGGCGCAGCAGCCTTTTTCGTGCTGGATACGCGCACGATGCGGGTCAAGAGCCGCGAGGAAAAATCCATGCTCGGCGACGGCCAGTGGCTGGCGCTGCAAAGCTGGCTGCTCACTGTCAAAGACCGCTACCCGGTCAAATTCATCGTCAGCTCGTGCGCGATGCTCTTCGACATGTGGATCGATCTGGCTAACGACCGTTGGCGCGGGTTTGATCGCGAACGCCAGCGCCTGCTGCATTTTTTAGCAGCTAACGGCATCGAAGGTGTTTACATCCTGTCCGGCGATCTGCATTCAGCGCACGCCGTGCGCGTCGAATTATACGGCCCGGAACAGCAAGGCCTGCCCCTCTGGGAGTTCTGCTCGACGCCCTTCGAACAAGATCCAAACTTGCTGTCGCGCTACACCTACTACCGGTTGCGTACCGGCCCGATCAAGGGACAGGAATGCCTTTTCGTGATCGATGAAAAAAACTTCGGTGTGGTGGAAGTGGACTACCCGATTGGGGGAAAACCAGGCGTGATCTTCAAAGTCTACGGGGAGAGCGGGGAATTATTGAGCCAGGCTGGAGCCTGATTTCAAGACTTACGCAGTATGTGGGAGCGCCTCGCGCCAACCCAGGGCTGCGGCGATCAGCAGGCTGAAGCCAACCACAGATAACAACACACGCCCGATGCTCACCGCGCCGATCAAGATGCCGATCGCGCGCATGGTGGTCCCGGTATTATGGGCGATGGCGGGCAGAAAAGCGTTAAACAGCAACACACCAACGCCGCTGACCAGAAAAATGCCGGTAGCGACGGCGACCAGCAGCGAGACGCGCGGGTGCCTGCTCCAGCGCAGCAGAGCCAGGATGAGTCCCACCAGCCACACCAGGTAAACGGGGGTTTGAGCCAGCAAACTACCCCAATTGATCGGATTTACGGTCATCGATGACTCCTGTACTTTTAGGACTTGCTCCATTGGTGGGAAGTCATGGAGTTCGGCAAACACCCCAATTTTTCCCTGAACTGCATAACTTCTAACTTTATCAGCCGGGAGCCAGCCGGTTATCGTTCCAAAGAACCCGGGTAACTTCCCCTGCCATACCGGTCAGATCTATCAACAGGGCAGCCAGGCGCGCGGGATCCCCACTGGTCTGGTAACGGACCTCGCCCGGGGTCCCCCCACTTTTGCGCCGCAAGCCGCTCGCCGCGAGCACGCGCCTAACCTGGCGGGCGATCGCCGGGGCAGGATCGATCACCCGAACCTCCGGCCCGGCGACCTCCTGGATCAGGGGGATCACAAAGGGGTAGTGGGTGCAGCCCAGCACCACCGTGTCAATGCCTTGTGCCAGCATGGGGCGCAACGCGCCTTCCAGGATGGCGCGCGTTCCGGGCGCGTCCAGCTGGCCAGATTCGATCTGCGCCACCAATCCCGGGCAGGGATGCTGCAGCACGGTCACGCCGTTGGCGAAACGCTCCAGGACTGAGGCGTACAATGCACCTTGAAAAGTCGCCGGCGTTGCCAGCACCCCAACGACACCGCTGCGAGTGCGCTCCGCGGCCGGTTTGACCGCCGGCTCCATGCCGACAAATGGGACTTGCGGGAAAGTCCGCCGCAAGTAATGCAGGGCGGCGGCGGAAGCCGCGTTGCAGGCCACTACGATCAGCTTGGCGCCCTGGTCAAGCAAATAATGGGTGATGCCCTCCGCAAAGGCGCGCACCTGCGCCAGCGGGCGCGGCCCGTACGGTACGTGGGCCTGATCGGCCAGGTAGAGCAGGTCTTCAGCCGGGAGCGCGCTCCGGATAGCCCGCAGCACCGAGAGCCCCCCGACGCCGGAATCGAAGACTCCGACCGGATGGGACTGGGAAAGCTCGGCGCTCACGCTAGCCCCCGGTGGATGGCAGGCTCAGGCGACATGGAGCGCTACCCTTCGCACGCCGCTTCGACGAAGGCGCGGAACAAGGCCTGCATGGGCGTCTGATCGGTCAGGCACTCGGGATGCCACTGCACCGCCAGGCCGAATGGGTGGGCGGGCAGTTCGAGCCCCTCAATCAGGCCGTCCGGGGAATAGGCTGTAGCCTGCAATCCGGAAGCCAACCGGGAGACGCCTTGATGGTGCAGGCTGTTCACGCGCAACAATGGGCTGCCGACGATCCGCCCCAAACGGCTTTCCGGATTCACCTCAACGGTATGCGCCAGGTGATGGCGCGGCCAATCGGGGTAGTAATCATGCTTATTGGCGCCGTCGCGTTCCGAGGCGATGTCGGCATACAAAGCCCCACCCAGGCCAACGTTGATCACCTGGAAGCCCCGGCAGATCCCTAAAAAAGGCATTTTGTGTTCGATCAGGTTCTCGAGCAGCTCGAACTCGAGGCGATCGCGGTCGGCGTCTACCTCGTTGACCTCCGATCGGCTCGCGCCTCCGTAGATCTCCGGTTCGATATCTCCGCCGCCGGAAAAGAGCACGCCATCCAGGCGCGCCAGCAAGGGGGCCAGGATTTCGTCCGGCAGCCCGAGCGGGATCAGCACGGGAAGCGCGCCGGCCTGCGCCAGAGCCTGGACGTAAGCTTCGGCGACGGCGTGCCAGGGATATCCCGACTCGCTCATCACGCGCCAGGTGGTAATACCGATTAAGGGTGGCTTCATCTTCTCTCCAGAAAACGAAAAGGTGCAGCGCTCAACGCGCTGCACCCAATTAAACCAGAAAGTGGAGTCTTCAGGAAGTGAACTTTTGTTTGAGGCGAGCACGCTTGCCGGTGCGCTCGCGCAAGAAGTACAATCTGGAGCGGCGTACGTGCGCGCCTCGCTGCACGACTACTTTTTCGATGCGCGGCGAGCGGGTCAAGAAAGTGCGCTCCACGCCGATGCCGTTGCTGGCAATGCGGCGGACGGTGAAGCTGGCGTCGTTGCCGCCATTTTTCACCCGCAACACAACTCCTTTGAACTCCTGGGTGCGTTCGGTAACGCCTTCCGTGATGCGTATAAACACGCTGACGGAATCCCCCGAGCGCAACTGGGGAATATTGGGATTGTCTTTGGCCTCAACGGCCCTGATCAGTTCGTCCATGGTTAATCACCCTTCAACTAACATTTTCTTTCCCACAACGTTCAGGGAGAGTAAACTATCCAATGATTGCTCGCTACCATTCAAGCAACACAAAACCGCCCGTGGCGGCGCGGTCGGAGATTATACCATGTTTGCTTGTATTCGCACAAAGAACTTGCTACAATCTCCGAAAGACTAAACCAGGAA